>NZ_JBEYCX010000004.1:0-445753 GCF_040632975.1 Streptomyces sp. NPDC013455
CGCCCGGGCGCCGGAGTGGGCGTCGGAGACGGTCTCGTAGCCGAAGTCGTTGTCCCCCCAGCCCGACTTCTCCCAGCAGTACGGCATGTCGCCGGCCCGGACGTCCGGTGCCTGTCAGTTCAGGCGGATCAGGCGAGGTCGAACCGGTCCAGGTTCATGACCTTGTCGAACGCGGCGACGAAGTCCTGGACGAACTTCTCCTTCGCGTCGTCGCCGGCGTACACCTCGGCGAGCGCGCGCAGCTCGGAGTTGGAGCCGAAGACGAGGTCGGCGCGGCTGCCGGCCCACTTCACCTCGCCGGTGGCGGCGTCGCGGCCCTCGAACGTGGTCTGGTCCTCGGAGGTCGCCTTCCACGTCGTGCCCAGGTCGAGCAGGTTGACGAAGAAGTCGTTGGTGAGGACGCCGGGCGTGTCGGTGAACACGCCGAGCTGCGACTGCCGGTGGCCCACGCCCAGGACGCGCAGACCGCCGACGAGCACCGTCATCTCGGGGGCGCTGAGGTTCAGCAGGTTCGCCTTGTCGAGCAGCAGGTACTCGGCCGGCAGGCGGTTGCCCTTGCCGAGGTAGTTGCGGAAGCCGTCCGCGGTCGGCTCGAGCGCCTCGAAGGACTCGGCGTCGGTGTGCTCCTCGGTGGCGTCGACCCGGCCCGGGGTGAAGGGCACCTGGACCTGGAAGCCGCCTTCCTTGGCCGCCTTCTCCACGCCGGCGACACCGCCGAGGACGATGAGGTCGGCCAGGGAAACCTTCTTGGCGCCGGAGGAGGCGTTGAAGTCCTGCTGGATGCCCTCCAGGGTGCGCAGCACCTGGGCCAGCTCGTCGGGCTCGTTGACCTCCCAGCCGCGCTGCGGGGCCAGGCGGATGCGGGCGCCGTTGGCGCCGCCGCGCTTGTCGCTGCCGCGGAACGTCGACGCGGACGCCCAGGCGGTGGTGACCAGCTGGGACACGGACAGGCCCGAGTCGAGCAGCTTGGTCTTCAGGGTGGCGATGTCGGCGTCGTCGATCAGCTCGCCCTCGCGCTCCGGCAGCGGGTCCTGCCACAGCAGCGTCTCCTGCGGGACCTCCGGGCCGAGGTACAGCGACTTCGGGCCCATGTCACGGTGGGTCAGCTTGTACCAGGCGCGGGCGAAGGCGTCCGCGAACTCCTGCGGGTTCTCGTAGAACCGGCGGGAGATCGGCTCGTAGATCGGGTCGAAGCGCAGCGACAGGTCGGTGGTGAGCATCCGCGGACGGTGCTTCTTCTCCGGGTCGTGCGCGTCCGGGATGATCTCCGGGGCGTTCTTGGCCACCCACTGGTGGGCGCCGGCCGGGCTCTGCTCCAGCTCGTACTCGTACTCGAAGAGGTTCTTGAAGAACCCGTTGCTCCACTGGGTCGGCGTGGTGGTCCAGGTGACCTCCAGGCCGGAGGTGATGGCGTCCCCGCCCTTGCCGGTGCCGTAGGTGCTCCTCCAGCCCAGGCCCTGCTCCTCCATCGACGCGGCCTCGGGGTCGGCGCCCACGTGGTCGGCCGGGCCAGCGCCGTGGGTCTTGCCGAAGGTGTGGCCACCGGCGATGAGGGCGACGGTCTCCTCGTCGTTCATCGCCATGCGGCGGAACGTCTCGCGGATGTCGCGGGCCGCGGCGATCGGGTCCGGATTGCCGTTCGGGCCCTCGGGGTTGACGTAGATCAGGCCCATCTGGACGGCGCCGAGCGGGTTCTCCAGCTCGCGGTCGCCGGTGTAGCGCCGGTCGTCGAGCCAGGTGGTCTCGGGACCCCAGTAGACGTCCTCCTCGGCCTCCCAGACGTCCTCGCGGCCGCCGCCGAAGCCGAAGGTCTGGAAGCCCATCTGCTCCAGCGCGACGTTGCCCGTGAGGATGAGGAGGTCGGCCCAGGAGATGGACTGGCCGTACTTCTTCTTCACCGGCCACAGCAGACGGCGGGCCTTGTCCAGGTTGCCGTTGTCGGGCCAGCTGTTGAGGGGCGCGAAGCGCTGCTGCCCGGCGCCGGCGCCGCCGCGGCCGTCGCTGATGCGGTAGGTGCCCGCGCTGTGCCAGGCCATACGGATCATCAGCGGGCCGTAGTGGCCGAAGTCGGCGGGCCACCAGTCCTGGGAAGTGGTGAGCACCTCGGCGATGTCCCGTTTGACGGCGGCGAGGTCGAGGTTCCTGAACGCCTCGGCGTAGTCGAAGTCCTCACCGAGCGGGTTGGCCACGGCGGGGTTCTTGGCAAGGATCTTCAGATTGAGCCGCTCCGGCCACCACTGGCGGTTGCCGCCACCTTGCGTCGGGTGCAGGGCCCGGTCGTGTGCGACGGGGCAACCACCGCTCCCTCCCTCCGACTTCGCGTCAGTGACGATCGCGTCGTGGTTCTCAGTCATGGCAATCCTTCCGAACTCAGCGGAACTCGGTGCTCAGGAACTGCGGCCGGTGGAACAGTCGGGGCACAGGCCCCAGTAGACGACCTCGGCCTCGTCGATGGCGAAGCCGTGGTCGTCGGCGGCGGTCAGGCAGGGCGCGTCGCCGACGGCACAGTCGACGTCGGCGACGGCACCGCACGACCGGCACACGATGTGGTGGTGGTTGTCGCCGACGCGCCCCTCGAACCGGGCCGGGTGGCCGGCCGGCTCGATCCGGCGCACGAGGCCCGCCGCGGTCAGCGCGTGCAGGGCCTCGTAGACGGCCTGCACGGAGATGTGGCCTACGCGATCGCGGACCCGGGAGGCGATCGCCTCGACGCCGAGGTGGTCGCCCGCCCGGACGGTCTCCAGCAGCGCGACACGGGCTGCCGTCACGCGGAGGCCGGCACCGCGGAGTTCATCGGCGGTGGTCGGGGTCGGGGACGCGGTCATGGCGCCGAACCTACCGCCATAAACACGAATCGTTCAAGAAAACGAACGATGCAATTCTGGCCTTGTTGCGTCACCCTCCGGCCACCTCCGCGTCATTACCCGGGCCGGCGGAGCGCCCACTCCCCCGACGTCCGCCGCCGACATGCCTGTGGGGAGATGGGCGGAGGTGGCTGCGCGGTACGTCACGGGCGCTGAACCCGTCCCGGTGAGACACTCGGACCACACCCCGAGGTGGCCGTCGAGAGGGGCGCTGGTGGATCTGGAGGCCGTCGCCGACGAGTTGTACGGGCTGCGGCCGGAGGAGTTCGTCGCCGCCCGTGACCGCCGCGCCCTGGAGGCCCGCAAGGCCGGTGAGCAGGCCCTCGCCAAGGAGATCGGCGCGTTGCGGCGGCCGAGCCTGGCCGCCTGGGTCAGCAATCTGCTGGTGCGCGGGCAGCCGGAGGAGGTCGAGCCGCTGCTCGGCCTCGGCGAGGAACTGCGCCGGGCGCACCGCGAGCTGGACGGCACCGAGCTGCGCAAGCTGGCCCGCCGCCAGAACGAGGTGATCGGCGCCCTGGGCCGCCAGGCCCGCCGGCTGGCCGCGCAGGCCGGGCATCCCGTGGGCGAGGGCGTCCAGCGCGAGGTCGAACAGACCCTGCACGCCGCGCTGGCGGACCCGGACGCCGCCCGCCGGTGGGCCGAGGGCCGGCTGGTGAAACCGCTCGGCGCACCGGCCGGCTTCCCGGTGACCGACGAGGCCGTGCTCGACCGCCGCCCCGCCGCTCCGGCCGCACGGCCGGAGAAGCCCGCGCGGGGCAGGGACCGCGCGGCGGACGCGGAGCGTGAGCGACGCCTGGCCCAGGCGCGGGCCGAGGCCCGCGCGGCCGAGCGGGAGCTGCGCGCCCGGGAGGCCGAGGCCGACGAGGCGGGGCGCGCCGCGCAGGAGGCGGGCGCCCGGGTGGCCGGGGCCGAGCAGGAGGTCCGTGAGCTGAGGGAGCGACTACGGGCCGCCGAGGAGGAGCAGCGGCGGGCCCGGGCCGTCGAGCAGGACGCCCGGGACCGCGCGCGGCAGGCCGAAGGGGCCGCCCGGGAGGCCCGGCGCCGGGCCGGGGCGGCCACCGCCCGAGCGGAGGGCCCGGCCGCCGTGTAGGGGATGTCTCGTCGATCAGGCCCGGATCAGCGCGCGGTGCCAGGCGCCGGGCGCCGGGGATGATCGGCGAGACACCCCTGGGGCCCCGCCGCTCGTGGCACGGGTCGTGCTCACCGACCAGGCGTCCATCCGCTGCTTCGGGCCGATGGCACAGCTGCTCGGTCTCAAGCACGTGGCGCTTCCTCATGTCGTCGTCCGGCCGACACGGCTCGGCAAGCCCTGGCGTCACGACGCCGAGCAGTCCCGGAGCGTCCGCGAGCGCTGACACGCGAGCCCCATGTGGGGGCCGCGGCCACGCGGCCGGTCCCCAACTGGTCGACCACCACCAGCAGGCCACCGAGCCCCATGGCCCGTACGGACACGCCGTCATCACCGCGGCCATGGACGCCCGCCGCCTCGGCCACACCTCCCCTGCCGCGGCACTCCTCGAAGCCGCCGCTCCCGGCTACCTGACCGAACGACAACGCGCCGACGCCGACCCGGACACCTGTTCCGCCCACGCCCTCACCCGTGGAGGCCCTGTCGGAGCCGGCACGACGGCGTGGGCGAACTGACGGCATGTCAGTCGTAGACCGAGTACGACGGTTCGGACTGGAGGCCGACGGCTCACCAGCCTCGCCGTGGTAACGGTGCTCGCCCCTCGGCAGCCGCTCGGCCCTCGGCGGGCTTCGGCCGCGTGCCGCCGGGTTCGCGCGGGCGGGGACGGCCGGTCCCCGCGGGGGCGGCGCGGAGGCGGCGCGGAGGCAGCGCGGGAACCGCGTGGAATCCGCGTGGGGTGTGCGTGCCGCCGCCCTCGGTGTCGTCACTCGTGTGGGCGCACCCCGTCCCGCCGTCCGTGGCATACGGGACGGTCCGTCGTTCGGCAGCAGTGTGACGTTCGGCATGCGACGTGATGGACCGGGGGTGGGCGGGCAACGTTCCCCTTCATGCTCCACGCGATCCTCCTGCGGCAGGTGATGTGATGACCACGGCGACGACCCGGGCGCTCCGGACGCCGCCCGCCCGGACCGGAGCGGCGGCCGCCGGGCCGCCCCCGTCGGCCTCCCCGCCCTCGCTGCCGTCGCTCACCGGGCTGCGCTGGATGGCGGCGCTGCTGGTGTTCGGACTGCATGTGCACAACTTCGGCTACTTCGGTGGCACCGGTGGCCGTCTCATGTCCTGGGGCTTCGGCGCCGGGGCCACCGGCGTGTCGTTCTTCTTCGTGCTCTCGGGATTCGTGCTCACCTGGTCGGCGCGGCCCCGCGACCGCGCGCTCGCCTTCTGGCGGCGGCGCCTGGCCCGGATCTACCCGGTGCACCTGGCCACCCTCGCGGTGGCGCTGGTCATGGCGTACACCCTCACCCGCCAGGCACCGCCGACGCCGAAGCAGGCCCTGGCGAACGTGCTGCTGCTGCACTCCTGGTGGCACCCGTGGTGGCAGACGCTCAACCCGGTGAGCTGGTCGCTGGCCTGCGAGGCGTTCTTCTACGCCGCCTTCCCCGCTCTGATCCTGCTGCTGCGCCGGCTCGGCGCGGGCGGCTCGACCGCGCTCGGCGCTCTGTCGGCGGCGTCGGTCCTGGTGCTGGCCTGGGCGGACGCCCACCACTGGTGGACCCAGTCGGTCTACTCGTTCCCGGCCGCGCGGCTGCCGGAGTTCGTGCTCGGCGCGGTGACCGCGCGGCTGGTGGTGCTCGGCCGCTGGCGCGGGCCAGGCCTGGAGGTGTCGCTGGCCCTGGCGATCATCGGCTACTTCCTGGTTCCCCAGGTCACACCCGGCTACTCCGCCACCGTCTGCACCATCGTCGGGTTCGCCCTGCTCATCCCCGCCGCGGCGGTCGCGGACCTGCACGGGCTGCCGTCGGTGTGGCGGCGCCGGCGGATGGTGCGGCTCGGGGAGCTGTCGTTCGCGTTCTACATGGTCCATCTGCTGGTGCTGCGCGCCGCGACGACCCTGCTGGGGACGAAGCCGCACTTCGGTGTCCTGGCGGGGCTGGCCGTCACCGCGGCCCTGTTCGCCGTGTCGCTCGCCCTGTCCTGGGTGCTGTACGAGGGGGTGGAGCGGCCGGCGCGGCGCCTGCTGCTGCGCCGCGGGCGACGGCCGGCGGAGGGACGGCCGGCGGGGGACGGAGGCTGACCGCCGGGCGGTCCGGCCCGTCCCGCCCGCCGGGCGGACGGACGGACGGGCAGGCAGGCAGGCAGGCAGTCAAGCGGGCCGGCGCACAGGGGCGACGGGAGGAAAGCGCGGCCGGTCGCACGCGCATCGGAAGCGGGTGAGCCGGGCACAGCCGGGCGCGGGCGCACCCAGAACGGGAGCCGGGCACAGCCGGTCACGGGCGCGCCTAGAACCGGTGAGCCGGGCGCCGGCCGGGCGCGGACGTGCCGAAAACGGATGAGCCGGGCGCGTCGGTCGCACGCGCGGGTGACATCGGCAACAGCGAGGAGAGTCCACCGGGTTTCGGGGTAGGCGGCTCCCGAAACCGGCCCGGCGGCGCACTGCCGGCGGGCCGGCAGCACCGGAACGCACCAAGGGAGCCGAGTCGACGTGCGCGGGAACCACACCGGGTCAAGCCGACGACCGGCAGCCGATCCGCCCCCCTCCCCTGTCCACCACCGATCCGCACCGCGGCGGCCCTCCGCACGTGCCGGCCTCCGTGACCGGCCCCGGGCCGCCCGGACCGCGACGATTGTCCGGCGGGCCCGGCCGCCCGCCCCGTACCGTGAGGGCGCACCCCGCGCCCCGGGGCGCGCCCCCGCTCCCCCCGCCCCGGTCCGTCACCGGTGAGGACACCGGGCTCCGGCATCCCGCCGGACGGCCCGTCGGACCTGGTCGCCCCCGGACCGCCCGGTAGGCCGTGGCCGTGGGTGGCCCAGGCGGGGACGGGGGTTTGGCCGGGCCGGAGATCGAAAGTTACGGTGGGCGGTCGGTATAGAGCGGCTTTTGGGAGCCGGACGGCCGGCGGACCCGGCTGTGCGAGAGGAGTGGATGAGAGTGCCCGAGCAGGACGCAACGGCGTCGGCACCGCAAGTGGTGAGTTCCTTCCTGGAACAGCGCAAGGAGCAGATCGCCCAGCGCTGGGCCGACGCCCCCCTGTTCCGCTCGATGTTCACCGTCTCCCGCGACGAGGCGGTCGAGGCATGCAAGGCCCTGGTGGAATCGCTGTCCGAAGTGGCCGTCAGCGGGCGGCTGGAGGACATCGCAGCGCCCGGCTTCGGCAGCGTGCGCGAACAGCTGGGACGCATGTCCGGCATCCGGGCCCGGTCCGGCTCCAGCCCGGCCCGGATCGCCGACGAGGTGGCCGGACTGCGCGCCCCCGTGGTGGAGTTGCTGCGCGAGGAGTTCGCCGACCCGACCACCCCGCAGGCCCAGGAGAGCGTGCTGGCGCTGACCCTGCTCCTGGGCACGCTGCGCCTGGTGGTGATGGAGACGGCGCTGGACGCGAACGCGGCGCTGATCGAGCGGCAGCGCCAGCAGCTCCTCGAAGTGGCCACCCCGGTCATCAAGTTGTGGGAGGGGACCGTCGCCGTCCCGCTGATCGGAACGCTGGACAGCGCGCGCAGCCAGGTCGTGATGGAGTCGCTGCTGGAGGCCATCGTCGACCAGCGTGCCCGGTACGCCATCCTGGACATCACCGGGGTGCCGACGGTCGACTCGCTCGTCGCCCAGCACCTGATGAAGACGGTGGCCGCCGCGCGCCTGATGGGTGCCGAGTGCATCGTCTCCGGCATCCGCCCGGCCATCGCGCAGACCATCGTGCAGCTCGGCATCGACCTGGGTTCGGTGCTCACCCGTGCCTCGCTGTCCGACGCGCTGGCCTACGCACTGGGCAAGCAGGGCATCGAGGTGTCCCGCGCGGACGCGGGTGCGAGCGCCCGGTGAACCAGCCCACTCCCGGTCAGCCGCAGGTCCCGGTGCTCGCCCTGGGCGACGTTCTGCTGGTCTCGCTCCAGGGGGAGCTGCACGACGGCATGGCCGAACAGCTCCAGCACGACATCACCAGCCGCATCGCCACCAGCCGGGTGACCGGTGTGGTGATCGACATCTCCGGGGTGGACATAGTCGACTCCTTCCTCGGCCGGGTGCTCGCGGAGATCGCCTCCACGGCCCGGCTGCTGGCGGCCCGTACGGTCCTGGCCGGGATGCGCCCCGCCGTGGCGATCACCCTGGTCGAACTGGGTCTGACCCTGCACGGCCTGGTCACGGCGCTGGACGTGGACCGCGCCATGGAACTGCTGTCACAGGAGGGGAGCTGATGCGGCCATCCGGCCAGGCGTCCGCGACGAGCCTGCCCATCGGCTCGGACGCGGATCTGGCCTGGGTCCGGCAGCAGGTGCGGCAGTACGCGGCACAGCTGGGCTTCGGTCTGGTCCAGCAGACCAAGCTGGTCACGGCGGCGAGCGAGCTGGCCCGCAACACGCTGGTGCACGGCGGCGGCGGGCGGGCGGAGATCACGTGCCTGGACAACGGCCGCAGCCGGGGGCTGCGGATGTGCTTCGTCGACAGCGGTCCCGGCATCCGCGACCTGGAGCTGGCCATGACCGACGGATACACCTCCGGCGGCGGCCTCGGGCTCGGCCTGAGCGGCGCCAAGCGGCTGGTGCACGAGTTCCACGTGGACACCGAACCGGGCCGGGGCACGACCGTCACGGCCGTCGCCTGGGTCACCCAGGTGCCCTCGTCCCGCCCGGGGGTGGGATGAGCCGGGTGTGGGAGGTCCCGGTGCACGACTCCACGCGGGTCCGGGACGCTCGGATCGCGGCGCGGGAGGCGTGCGGACACGCGGGCCTCGACGCCGCGCGCACCGCGGCCGCGGAGCTGGTCGCCACCGAGCTGGCCACCAACCTGCTCAAGCACGCGGGCGGTGGACTCATGGTGGTGAACGTCGTGCTGCCTCCGACGGGCGGGCCGGGCACGTCGGTGCAGCTGTTCTCGCTGGACCACGGGCCGGGCATCGCCGACGTCGACGCCGCGCTGCGCGACGGGCACTCCACGGCCGCCGGCTCGCTCGGCGCGGGCCTGGGCAGCTGTGCGCGCAGCGCGAGCGCCTTCCGGCTGTACAGCGTGCCGGGACGGGGGACGGTCGCGACGGCCCGGTTCGACCTGGAGTCCGCGGTGCGCGAAACGGCCGGGGCACAGGTGCCGGCGGGCGGGATCACGGTCGCGCTGGCCCAGGCGGAGCAGTGCGGCGACGCCTGGAGCTGGGTCCGCTCCGGGAACCTGGTGACCCTGCTGCTCGCCGACGGCCTCGGGCACGGTGCCAAGGCCGCGCACGCGTCCACCGCGGCGGTGGCCGAGCTGCGCCGGGTCGCGCACCTGCCGCCCCCGGAGATCCTGCGCCGGCTGCACACCGCGCTGCGGCCCACCCGGGGGGCGGCGGTCACGGTCGCCCAGGTGGACACGGAACGGGCGGAGCTCAGCTTCGCCGGAGTCGGCAACGTCGGCGCCCGGATGCGTACCGGGGAGTCCTGGACGTCCCTGGTCTCCCACCCCGGGATCGTCGGCGCGTACTTCCCGGCGCAGGTCCCCGTGCGCCGGGTGCCCTGGCGTCGGGACAGTCTGCTCGTCCTGCACAGTGACGGGCTGCCCAGCCGCTGGAGGCCGCCGGAGGACCTCCGGCTGCTCGCCCAGGAACCGTCGGTGGTGGCGGCGGCGATCCTCCGTGACGCGAACAGCCCCGCCCGCCCCGTACGCGACGACACCAGTGTGGCCGTACTGGCCCCCGACCTCCCGACCAGCGCCCATGACAGCCGACTCTGAGAACTGGACCATCGCCTCGGCCGCCGACGCGGCCCGCGCCCGTGCCCTGCTGGCGCGGCTCACCGCGGACGCCGGCGTGCCCGCGCTGGACCGCGCACGTTTCCTGACCGCGCTCGGCGCCCGGCTGCGCGGCGGCCTGGCGGCGGGGGGCACCGATCTCGCCGTGACCGCCGGTGCGGGCGGCGAGCTCCGCGTCGAGCTGGGCGGGCCGGAGCCCTGGCAGCACACGCTCGTCTGCCCCTCTCCCGCGTCCGTCCCGCCGGCCGGCGCGGACGGCGTCCCGCTGGCCGAGGCACTGCTGGACGCCGACCGGGACGCCGCCGTGCTGCTGGCGAGTCTCACGGAGACGGAGGAGCTCCTCCGTTTCCACCGCGAGGAGCTGCACCAGACCAACCAGGGCGTGCTGGCCCTGCACGCGGAGCTGGAGGCGGCGGCGCTGGCGCAGCGCGAACTCCTCGACGCCGAGCGGGCGGCCCGCGCGGAGGCGGAGAACGCCCGCCGCCTGCTCACCTTCCTGGCCGACGCGAGCGCGGCCCTCAACGCCTCGCTGGACCACGAGGACATCCTGCGCCGGCTGCCCCGGCTGCTGGTCCCGGAGTACGCCCGGCACGTCGACGTGTGGCTGGTGGACGAGGAGCAGACCCCGCCGGGCGAGCGGGCGGCGGCCGCGGTGACGGCGGCCCGCACCGGCCGCCCCCAGCACGCGGGACCGCACCCGGCCGGACTGCCGGGCGTGGACGACCTGCCGGCCTCCGCGCTCTTCCCCGACCGGCCACTGCTGTGCCTGCCGCTCGGCGCGCGGACCGTGCGGGGTGTGCTGACGCTGGCCGCGCCCGGCGACCGCTTCGCCCCGGACACCACCGTGATGCTGCTCGAACTGGCGCGCCGGGCGGGCATCGCACTGGACAACGCCCGCCGGTACGAGCAGCACCGGGACGTCGCCGAAGAGCTCCAGCGGGCCCAGCTGACCGAGCTGCCCGCCACGCCGGGCCTGGCGCTGGCCGCCCGCTATCTGCCGGCGACGCACGGGCTGAACATCGGCGGCGACTGGTACGACGCCTTCTCGCAGCCGGACGGCAGTGTGCTCGCGGTGATAGGGGACGTCACCGGCCACGGGCTGCGCGCGGCGGTGATCATGGGCCAGTTGCGCACCGCGCTGCGCGCCTACGCCGTGGAGGGCAACGGCCCGGCGCGGATCCTCACCCTGCTGCACCGGATGCTCCGCCACCAGCAGCCGGAGCTGTACGCGACCTGCGCGATCGCCCGGTTCACGCCGGGAGAGCCGGATGTGGTGTGGGCCGCAGCCGGGCATCCGCCGGCCATCGCGCGCGGTCCCGGGGGCGAGGTGCGGGTGCTGGACGCCAAGCCGGGCATCATGCTGGGGGTTCCGGTGCCGTACGAGTACGAGGAGCACGCCCTGGAGTTGCCGGCCGGGTCCACTCTCGCCCTGTACACGGACGGCCTGGTGGAGCGGCGGTCCGCCGGTATCGACGCGGGCATCGACCGGCTCGCCCGGGCCATGGGGACGCTGCACGCGGCGGATCTGTCGGATCTCGACGCGGCGGCCGACGCGCTTCTCAAGCCGATGCTGCACGACTCCGAACACGACGACGACATCTGTCTGCTGCTGTGCCGGACGACGCCGGGGTGAGCGGCCGTGTGCCGGATCACGCCGGGGTGAGCGGCCGTGTGCCGGACCACGCCGGGGTGGGCGGCCGTGTGCCGGCCTCCGAGGCGGGGCCGGCACACGGCGGGTGACGCCGCGGGGCGCGGGCGTGCGCACGACGGCCGGCCGGTGTTCCGTCCTGGCGTGACACCGGCCGGCCATCGGGTCAGGCGGCGGAAGGGAAGCGTTCCCAGACGCGGTGGGCGCCGAGGAACCGGCCGAGCTGCTGGAGCACGTCGGTGGCGGTGTCGCCGGCGGTCACCCCGGGCGCGTCGAGCGGGATGCCGGCCGCCTCCAGCGCGGTCTCGCCGCCCTTGGCGGCACCGATGGCCTTGCCGTGCCGGTACGCCTCCGCCAGCAGCAGGCCCACCCGCGGGTCGGGGGTGGCCCCCTGGGCGCTGGGCAGGCCCGCCTTGGCGTCACGGGCGCCGTAGGCGTCGGCACCGACGCCGGGCGTGCCGGCCACGAGCAGCGCGTCGAACTCCACGGAGCGCGCGGTGGCGTAGGTCCGCTGGACCGTGAGGGCGTCGGCGCCGTCGCCGAGGGTGCCGCCGGCCGGGGCGATGATCAGCGGGACCATGCCGCCGTCGAGCACTTCCTGCCGTACGGCCCGTACGCCGTCGAGGTCGCCGTCCGGGCCGGTGACGATGCCGATGATCCGGCCGTCGGTGGGCCAGGTCCGGCCGACCTGGGAGAGTGCGGGGCTGGGGGCGACGTCGGCCAGCGGCACGGTCGGCTCGGGAGCGGGCAGGCCGAGGCCGGCGGCGACGCCCGCGCACAGCTCCGGGTCGATGTTCGCCAGCACCTGCAGCGCCCGTTCGCGGATGGCCTGTTCGTAGCACTTGCCGAGTTCGAAGGTGTAGGCGCCGATGATGTGCTCGCGTTCCACCGGGCTCATGCTGAGCCAGAACCGGCGCGGCTGGCTGAAGTGGTCGTTGAAGGACTCCGGTGCCTCGCGGACCTTCCTGCCCTCCGGAACCGGTACCGGGGCCTCGATGTACGCGGCCGTGTCGGCCCCGGCGGTGAACGGGCAGCCGCCGTCGAGGGAGTTGGGCCGGTAGGGGGCCACGCCCCGGTGCACGGCGGTCTGGTGCATGCCGTCGCGCAGCATGTCGTTGACGGGCGCGTGCGGCCGGTTGATGGGCAGCTGCGGGAAGTTGGGGCCGCCCAGCCGGGTGATCTGGGTGTCCAGGTAGGAGAACAGCCGGCCGGCGAGCAGCGGGTCGTCGGTGATGTCGATGCCGGGGACGAGGTGGCCGACGTGGAAGGCGACCTGTTCGGTCTCGGCGAAATAGTTCGACGGGTTGCGGTCGAGGGTGAGCAGCCCGATCGGCTGCACGGGGGCCAGTTCCTCGGGGACGATGTTGGTCGGGTCCAGCAGGTCGATGCCCTCGAAGGTCTGGTCGGGGTTGTCGGGGAAGGTCTGGATGCCGAACTCCCACTGCGGGTAGGCGCCCGCCTCGATGGCGTCGGCCAGGTCGCGGCGGTGGAAGTCCGGGTCGACACCGTTGATGATCTGCGCCTCCTCCCACACCAGGGAGTGCACGCCCAGCTTCGGCTTCCAGTGGAACTTCACCAGGGTCGTCGTGCCGTCCGCGGCGACCAGGCGGAAGGTGTGGACGCCGAAGCCCTCCATCGTGCGGTACGAGCGCGGGATGCCCCGGTCGGACATGTTCCACAGGGTGTGGTGGGTGGCCTCGGTGTGCAGGGTGACGAAGTCCCAGAAGGTGTCGTGGGCGCTCTGTGCCTGCGGGATCTCCCGGTCGGGGTGCGGTTTGCCGGCGTGGATGACGTCCGGGAACTTGATCGCATCCTGGATGAAGAAGACCGGGATGTTGTTGCCGACCAGGTCGAAGACGCCCTCGCTGGTGTAGAACTTGGTCGCGAAGCCCCGGGTGTCGCGGACGGTGTCGGCGGAGCCCCGGGAGCCGAGCACGGTGGAGAAGCGTACGAAGACCGGTGTCTCGACGTCCGGGGCGAGGAACGCCGCCTTGGTCACGTTCGCCGCCGTGCCGTAGCTGCGGAAGACGCCGTGCGCCCCGGCGCCGCGGGCGTGGACCACGCGCTCGGGGATGCGCTCGTGGTCGAAGTGCATCACCTTCTCCCGCAGGTGGTGGTCCTGGAGGAGCACCGGGCCGCGGGGGCCGGCCTTGAGGGAGTGGTCGGTGTCGTGCAGCCGGGTGCCCTGGGCGTTGGTCAGACGGCTGCCGCTCTGCGCCATCCGGGCCTGGTCCGCGCCGGTGGGCTGGCCGGTCGGGGAGACGGTGGCCGGGCCGCTCTGGTCGGGCTTGGGCGGGAAGGGCTCATGGGGTTCGGTCGGCTCGGCGACCGTCGGTGACTGGGGGCCGGGCTTGCCCGGGATGCCGTCCTCCGGGCCTGCCGGCCCACCCTGCAGGGCGTCCGTCACCTTGTCCGCCGCTCGCTTCAAGGGGTTCGTCTCGCTCATCAGTGGCAATTTCCTTCGCTGGTCACGGGGGCGGGCACGGCTGAGGCGGGTGTGCGGTGCGCGGGTGGCCGTGCCGGGGCGTAGGGCCGGCAGCCGGGACGCATCGGGTACGTGCGGAAGTGGAGGGGCCGACGGCGGCCTCGTACCGAGGTCCCCGGGCCGGGGCGTCCGAAACCGGGAATCACGGGGATTTCCGGTCGGGGTGAAGTCGGGCCGTCCCGTGTCGAGTTGCCGGGGCGGCAGGCCCGCCGGACGCGCCGGTCCGGACCCGGGGGCCGTCGGCCGGGCCAAGCGGCCGCTGCCTGGACGGTGTCGGTCGGCAGGGCCGGCTTCTTGACCCGGGCAGGCGGACGACCGGCCGCCCGCACTGGCCACCCTAGGCGCTCGGGCCGGCCCGCGCAGGTCGGGAGGGGCCGGTCACGGGCGGGCCAGGACCCGCAGGGTCTCCAGGGAGGAGTCCGCCGCGTCCGGGACGAGGAAGCCGTGGGCGATACCGCTGCGCAGGTAGTCGACGACCTCTGCGGTGATCACTTCGCCCGGTGCCACGACGGGCACGCCCGGCGGGTAGGGGCTGATCGTCTCGGCGGCGATGCGGCCCACGGCCCGCTCGGCGGGCACTGTCTCGGCGGGGCCGAAGAAGGCGTCGCGGGGCAGAACGGCCTGTTCCAGTTCCAGGGCGCGGGGTTCGGGCAGCCGTACGGCGGGCTGCCGCTCGATGTCGTCGGCCCGTTCCACCAGCGAGCGCACGGACTCCAGCAGAAGTTTCTCGGTCTCCTCGTCGTCCGAGTGGGTGATGGAGGCGCTGATCCGGCAGGTGTCCGAGCCGCCCATGTCGATGTGGCAGTTGGTGCGCAGCCACTCGGTCGCCTGCATACCGCTGATCCCGAGGTCCCGTACGTCGACGACGATCTTGAGCGGGTCGAACTCCGCGGCCAGCCCCTCCTCGATGACCTCTCCGCCCATCACCTTCAGCCCCGGCAGTTCGCGCAGTCGCGCGCGGATGCGTTCGGCGCGGTGCAGGGCCGCGTCCAGCAGGCCGTGTCCCTGCTCGACCATCTGGCGCCGCCAGCCGTCGAGGGCCGCGTAGACCAGGGTGGAGGCGCTGGTGGTGCCGAGCAGGTCCTCGCGCTGTTTGAGGACGGTGGGTGAGACCCGGTCGTGCTGGAGGTGGAACACCGAGCTCTGCTCGATGGCGCCGCCCATCTTGTGCACGCTGGTGACGACCAGGTCGGCGTCCGCGTCCATGCCCCAGGTGGGCAGGCCCGGGTGGAAGGGCAGGTGGGCGCCCCAGGCCTCGTCCACGATGAGCGGCACGTCGAAGGCGTGGCAGGCGTCGGCCACACCGCGTACGTCGGCGCAGGTGCCCCAGTCGGTGGGTGTGATCAGCAGCATGCCCTTGGCGTCGGGGTGCTCGCGCAGCCGGTCGCGTACGTCGTCGGCCTCGGGCGGGTGCGCCATGTGCCGTTCGGCGTCGAACTTGGGGTGGACCCAGATCGGTTCCACGCCGTTGATGATCACGGCCGCGATGACCGACTTGTGCGCGTTGCGGGAGAGCAGCAGCTTCTCCCCCGGGCCGGCCACCGAGCACATCGCGGTCTTGACGGACAGGGAGCTGCCGCAGGTGGAGAAGAAGGCGTGCTCGGCGCCGACCGCGTCCGCCATCAGCTCCTGGGCCTGTTGCAGCACGCCCTGTGACTGGCGGCGGTCGTCCAGCCCGTTGAGGCTGAGCACGTCCGAGCGGAAGACGTCCAGCCCGAGGATCTCGGCCACCCGGGGGTCGGTGCCACGGCCCTGCTTGTGGCCGGGTGGCCCGAACACCACGTCTCCTCGCCGCCGGAACTCCTCCAGAGCTTCCAGGACGGGTACGCGCGAGTGGTCCATGGCTGTCCTCCTGAGCTGATCGGTGCCGCATCCACCGTGTTGCACCGGCCGGGCACCCCAAACCCGCGGGCCGGTGTCAGGGGCCGTTCGGGTGGAACCCGCCCCGGCGCGGGAAGACGCCCGCCGAGCCCCAGGGAGGTCCAGTGTCGCTGTACCAGCGCATCCGGGAGGAGACCGCGCGGCGCGCCGACGCCCTGTGGGCCGTGGCGTCGGCGCTGCACGCGGACCCGGAGACCGCGTTCGCCGAGCACCGGGCGGCGGCACTGCTCACCGGCGAGTTCGAGGGCGCGGGTTTCGAGGTGCGGCGGGCGGCCGCGGGGCTGCCGACCGCGTTCACCGCGCGCTCGGGCGAGGGCCGGCCGGTCGTGGCGCTGCTGCTGGAGTACGACGCGCTGCCCGGGCTCGGGCACGCCTGCGGGCACAATCTGATCGCGGCGGCCGGTCTGGGGGCGGCCCTGGTCGCGGACGCCGTGCGGGACGGCGCGCCGGGCACGGTCCTGGCGGTGGGCACGCCGGCCGAGGAGGGCGGCGGCGGCAAGGCCCTCCAGGTGGAGGCCGGGCTCTACGACGGGGTGGACGCCGCGTTGATGTTCCACCCCGGGGTGTACGACTGGGCGCGGGCGCCGCTGACCGCCCAGGAGCAGTACCGGATCGGTTTCCGGGGCCGGGCCGCGCACCCGACGGGCAACCCGACCGAGGGCATCGACGCGCTCGCCGCGCTGGTCGAGCTGTTCAACGTCCTGTCGGCACTCGGCCGGCGGCTGCCGGAGGGTTCCCACGTGCAGGGGATCGTCACGCAGGGCGGCACGGCCACGAACATCGTCCCGGAGTACGCCGAGGGCCGCTTCGGACTGCGCGCGCTGACGACCGCCGCCCTGGACGAACTGGCGGCGCAGGTGCGCACCGCCGCCGAGGGGGTGGCCCGGGCCACCGGTACGACGGTGACGGTGGACCGGGCGAGCGTGCGCTACGAGCACTTCCGCGACAGCGCGGCGCTGTCCGAGCGGTTCGCCGGGCACCTGGGCCGGTCCGGGATCACCCTGACCCCGCCCGCGCCCGGGGTCTACCTCGGCTCGTCCGACATCGGCAACGTCAGCGGCCGGGTGCCCTCGATCCACCCCTTCGTCGCGATCATGGGCGCCGACGGCTCCGACCACACGCCGGAGTTCGCCGGGGCCGCCGCCTCGGAGCGGGCCCGCCGGGTGCTCCTCGCGGTGGTGGAGGCGCTGGCCTGCACGGCGGTGGACATACTGCGGGAGGAGGGTCTGCGGGACCGGGCGTGGGAGGACCTGCGCCGGGCCCGGGTCTGACCGGGTGTCCGCTCAGCCGGGCCGGCCGCAGCGCACCTCCCGCTCGTCGCGCCGCCCGTCGCTGCCGGCGCGCACGTGTTCGACGGCGACCGGCAGCGCCTGGCGGATCACTTCGGGCAGCCGGCCGCGGGCCGGCCACTCCACCAGGCAGCGCGCCACCTCCCGCAGCTTGATGTTGGTGTGCTGGGACATGTGCTTCAGGACCGCCCAGCCCTGCTCGGAGCGCAAGCCGCCCACGGTGATGACCACGCCGATGGCCTGGTCCACCAGGGCGTGCGACATCAGGGCCTGACGCAGTTGGTCGACCTCCTCCTGGAGTTTGTTCACCCGGTCCTGCTCGTCATGTCCGATCATGCGATCACCCTGCGCAGCCCTGCCGGTCGGCGCCAGCCGTAAGACGAACGACCTCGGACGCCGCGGTACGAAAAACGAAAAACCGCTGGTGAGCCCGGGCATGAAAGGGACAGTCCGGGGCATTGGGGGGGCCATGGAATCGCTCAGCTTCGACAGCGACGACCTGGAAGTGACGGAGGATTTCCTCAGTCGGGCCTACGCCAGGATGCGTATAGCGAGTGCGACGCCCGGCTCGAACAGGGCACGGGTCCTCCGCTCCGGGATCCCCTCGGTGAGCGTGGACGAGCTGGCGCTGGACTTCGAGATGTCCTACTCGGTGACACCGCTGGGCCGTCTGTGTCTGTGTGTCGTGCACGAGGGGACCGTGCGGGACCACGGTTACCCCGGCGTCGAGGATTCCTTCGGACCGGGTGACGCGGTGCTGCTCGCCCCGCCGGACCTGCCGTACACGGGCCGGATCTGCAACGCCCGGTACAACATCACCCTGCTGGACCCTGCCCTGCTCGACCAGGTGGCCGGGGGTCCGGACGGCTCGCCGGTGCGGCTGACCGGCCACCGGCCGCGTTCGGCGGCGGCGGCGCGCCAGCTGGTGCGGGCCATCACCCATCTGCGTGACGGGGTGCTCGCCGATCCGGAGATCGCGGACGAGCCGCTGGTCGCGGCCACGGCCGCCCAGCACCTGGCGGCCAGCGTGCTGGCGGCCTTCCCCCACACGGCACGGGACGAGCGCGGCGGCGCCGGTCCGCACGACGCGCACCCGGCGGTGCTGCGCCGCGCGCTCGCCTACATCGACGACCACGCGGACCAGCCCGTCACGGTCGCCGACATCGCCGCCGCGGCCCATGTGACGGTCCGCGCGCTCCAGTACGCCTTCCGCCGGCATCTGGACACCACGCCGCTCGGCCAGCTGCGCCGGGTCCGGCTCGCGCACGCCCATCACGACCTGTTGGCCGCCGACCCCGGCAGCGGGGTGACGGTCACGCAGATCGCGGCCCGCTGGGGCTTCCACCACGCGGGCCGCTTCGCCTCCCTGTACCGCGGCACCTACCGGCGGGCCCCGCACGAGACGCTGTCCGGCGGCTGACAGGCGTCCCGTGCGGAGCGGTGTGCGGTGGCCGGGCGCGGGCGGGCTACGGGAAGGACGTCACCTTGGAGGGGATGGTGTCGGTTCCCGAGGTGGGTGCGCCGGTGTTGTTGACGACGTGCGCGTACTGGCCCTTGCCGCCGAGTGAGATCACCAGCAGGTCGTGCATCTTGATGCCCGAGGTGGTCGGGACCTGGAAGCCGTGGGCCTGGACGATCGAGGGATCGGCCGTGAAGTTGCAGTAGCTCCCCAGGCCCCACGCCTCGTGCGTGGTGACCGAGTCGGCGACCTTGTAGGCCGCGTAACCGACGATGCCGTCATGGGTGATGGCGGCGGAGTTCGGGACGTCGTACGCCTTCTCGTTCTGGAAGAAGATCGTCCGGCCGCGCTCTCCGCTCCAGTAGACGTCGTACTTGTTGAAGTGCTCCACGAACAGGCCGGTGGCCAGGACGTCGTCGCCGTTGACGCGCAGGCCGTAGTCGGCGCGGTTGGTCTCCCAGCCGACGCCGCTGCCGTGGTCGGCGCGCCAGATCCAGGTGTGGTCGATGACGACGTCGTCGCTGTCGACCACGACCGAGTTGGTGGCGAGTCCGGGGCCGGCGCCGCCGACGCGGATGAACACGTCCTGCATGGTGGTGGGGTTGGCGGAGTGGTCCGCGGTGGATCCCGGGGTGCCGATGCGCAGCAGCGCGTCGGAGTTGACCGGGCCCGCGTCGATGAGGAACCCGGCGAGCCGCACGCCGTCGACGTCGGCGACGTGCATTGCGTCGACGCCGTTGTCCGGGATCAGGGTGGCCAGGCCGAGGCCGAGGACGACCGTGTTGGGGCGGGTGACGTCGATGGTCCGGTCGAGGTGGTAGACGCCCGGGGTGAACAGGAGGTTGAGGCCCTGGGCGAGGGCGGCGTTGATGGTGGCGGCGGTCGCGCCCGGCTTGACCACGTAGAACTGGTCGAGCGGGAGGGAGGTGCCCGCGTTCGCCGGCCAGGAGACGCCCCGGGCGTTGGTGCGCTTGGCCGGCACGAACACCTTGTAGGTGGAGCCGTCCAGGTAGAGGAAGGGCTTCTCGCGGGAGACGGGGGTGGTGTCGAGGGTCGTGTAGGGGCCGCTGTCGAAGTTGGTGGCCGGGGCCCCCTGGACGCCGGTGAACGTCATGTTCCACACGCCGTTGGTCCAGCCGCCGACCGAGCTGTCGCGGGTGTACCACTGCTGCTGGGAGTACGGGCCGACGGTGCCGTCGATCTTCGAGTCGGCGATGTAGCCGCCGGAGGCCCAGCCGTAGCCGTTGGGGGCGAGGTTGAGGCCGCCCTTGACGTGGATGCGGCGGAACGGAGCGGCCTGGGCGACGGCCCAGCGGTCGGTGCCGTTGGAGGGCGTGATGGCGAGGTTCTCCGCCGAGCGCCAGAAGTTCTGGGTGGCGTTGCCGTTGAACCAGCCGGCGTCGACGGTGATGTCACCGTTGATCTGGGTGTCGTCGGGGTTCAGGCCGAGGCCGGAGACCGAGGTGTAGAAGCCGACCTGGGCGTTGATGCCGTTGTAGGTGCCCGGCTTGAGCAGGAACTGGTAGCGGCCGGTGCCGAACTGGTTCGACTCCTGCTTGGCGAAGACGTCGTCGAACTTCTGCTGGAGGTTCGGGGTGGAGGGGTCGACGACGATGACGTTCGGGCCGAGGTCCCCGCCGCCCTGGACGGGCGGGACGCCGGTGGTGCCGGTGTGCACGGCGACCTCCCACAGGGAGTAGCCGTACCCGGTGCCGCGGGCGGTGCCGTAGACGCGCACGTACCGGCCGGAGCCGCTGACGTCGTACGAGGCCGTGCCGCCGGTCGCCCCGGTGACGCTCTTCAGGGTGGTCCAGCTCTGGCCGTCGGCGGATGCCTGGAGCTGGAAGTCCTTGCCGTAGGCGGCCTCCCAGTTCAGGTCGATCCTGCACAGGTCCTGGACGGAGCCGAGGTCCACCCGGAGCCACTGCGGGTCGGCGGCCTGGCTGGACCAGCGGGTCGCGGTGTTGCCGTCGAAGGCGGCGGAGGCGGGCGTGCCGGCGTTCTCGGTGGAGGACGCGGTGGCGGTCCGGCCCTGGGCGGCGTTGGCGGTGCCGCAGCCGGCCTGGCCGCCGTCCGGGCTGCCGAACACCTTGAACTCCCAGAGGGAGTAACCCCACTGGGTGGCGCGGTGCACGCCGAGCATGCGCACGTAGCGGCCCTTCCCGGAGACGTCGAGGGTGTCGACGCCGCCGTCGGAGCCGGTGACGGACTTCAGGTCGGTCCAGGTGTTCCCGTCCGTGGATATCTGGACCTTGTAGTCCTTGCCGTAGGCGCCTTCCCAGTCGAGGACCACCTGGGTGACCGAGGCGGTGGCGCCCAGGTCGACGCGGAGCCACTGGTCGTCGGTGGCGGCCGAGGACCAGCGGGTCCCGGTGTCGCCGTCGACGGCCTGGGCGGCGGTGGTGCCACCGCTCTCCTGCGACGACGCGGTGGCCGTCTTCCCCTGGGACAGGGGGGTTTCGGCCGCGGAGGCCGTGGGATGGGTGGCGGGCAGGGCGATCAGCGCGGCCGTGGCGGCCAGCGCGACACCCAGGGATCTCAGTCTCATTGAGCGGCTCCATAGGGGGGTGGGGACGACTTCGAAGCCCCACGGCTTAGTTCATGTTTTGATTTAAGTGATGAACCAAGCGGCCCACAAGTCTTTGGACACCACGGACTTCGATCGCCGCGCCGAACCGGCGGCTTCCTGGCGGGAGTCGGCCCCGGAACCCGCACGGGCGCGGGTTACGGGGCCGGGGCGGAGCGCGGGTTCCGGGGCCGGGGCGGTCAGCCTCCGGTCGGGACGAAGGTGAGGGTCTGTTCGGCCGCGGTGCGCCCGCCGCCCACGGGGCCGCCCGCGGTGTCCGTCCAGGAGCGCGGCGGAGTCGTCTCGGCCGGCCGGCCGGCGGTCGCGGAGAGGCCGAGCACGAGGCCGCTGTAACGGTTGACCAGCCGGTGGGTGCCGTCGCCCGGCGAGCTCGGGAGTACGAACCACTGCTGTCCGACGGTGGGTCCGCCGGCGCGGGCCGCGGTGACCGCCGGCCTGGCGCCCCAGGCGCGGCCGGACGTCTTCGCGGAGTCGACGCCCAGCAGCCGGCCGGTCGCCGCGTTGGTGACGGTGAAGGCGCCGTCGCCCGTCGGGGTGAAGGACCACGACTCGCGGTCGGAGCCGGTGGGCCGGGCCACCGAGGTCACGGCGGAGCCGCCGGACACCTGGGCGAGGATCCGGCCCGTCCCGCCCGCGATGCGGTAGCGGCGGCCGGTGTCCACGGGCGGGGCGGCGGGCGCGGAGGGGTCGACGGTGACGTCGACGTACTCGCCGGAGGCGCCGTGGGAGCAGCCGAAGGAGCAGTAGGCGCGGAAGGTCCTGCCGACGACGGCGGAGCCGGTGCGGCTCGCGCGGTCCAGGAACCAGCGGTACCAGGAGGCGGTGGTGTAGCCGCCGGTGTCGCCGATGAGGTGCCACTTCTGGCCGGCGAGGTCGTCGGTGGCGTAGAGGTACTGCGGTGAGCCGCCGCTCTGGTCGACGGCCTGCGGGGTGCCGATGTAGCGGCCGAGATGGGCGTCGTAGGCGATGTTCATCACGAACAGCGGCGAGGTCGGGGGCATGGTGCCGGCCGCGATCTGCTCGGCGGCGGTGCCGGTGTTGGCCGGGTCGTACTCGTCCTCGACGGGGGTGTAACCGGTGGGGTGGCCGGCGTCGACGGGGACGATGTTGCTCTCCCGGCCGCCGGTGCCGGGCTCGGTCCAGGAGCCGCCGTACCACTTGCGCCAGGAGCCGGGGGCCATCTTGGCTGCGATCGGGGCACGGGCCACATGCTCGTGGAACGCCTTCCAGCCGCCGTTCTTGTCGACGATCCGCGAGCCGTAATAGACGTAGAAGTAGCCGGAGGCGGTGTCGGCGAACAGGCGCTGGTCGCCGTCGCCGTAGGAGTAGGTCTCGTGCGGGAAGGCCGCCGTGTCGCCTCGCTCGGTGCTGTACGGCGAGGTGATCACGTGGTCCTCGATCGTCCAGGTGCGGCCCTGGTCGGTGGAGACGGCGTAGTCGATGGCGTCGTAGTGCAGCCCGTCCCCGAAGGGCCGCGGCGTGAACTCGTTGTGCACCAGGCCGTACCAGTCACCGGTGTCGGGATCGACCCACACGCCCGACAGGTCGCAGTAGTTCTTCTGCGCGTAGCCCGAGCCGCTCGGCGCGTAGGTCGCTTCCCGGCCGGTGGGGCTGTTGTTGCACCGCCAGGTGGTGTCGTCGTTGCGGTCGGCGGGGTTGGCCGGGTTCACCGCCTCGCTGAGCGTCCGGTCGAAGGTCGCGGTGTCGAAGTCGCCGCCGGTGTAGAAGTCCCAGACGCGCGGGTCGCCGGCGCCGTAGAGTGCGGCGGACTGCTGGTAGTGGAAGGTGCCGTCCTTGTCGACGTACGGGGTGGCGGGGGTGTCCGTGGGGTGGGTGAACGGCACCGGGGCGCCCACGGTCACGGTGTAGCCGGCGGCGCCGGGGGACGCGGCCGGCGCGGGGGACGCGGCCGGCGCGGGGGACGCGGCCGGCGCGGGGGACGCGGCCGGCGCGGGGGACGCGGCCGGCGCGGGGGACGCGGTGCCGCCGCCCAGGACCAGGGCGACGGCCGCGGCCGCGGCGCCGCCCGCTCTGCTCAACAGTCGCACGGGTGCTCCTTGTTGCTGTTGCCGAAGGGCCGGTTGCACGGAACGATCCGGCTCCGGCACGGCCGCGGCAATGGACTCCCGTGCTCCGCCTCTTGCACTTTCCCGCGCGAACGACCGCGGGCGCGGGCACGTTCGCGCAGGCACGCACGGCCGGGGCGGGCCGGACCGGTACGTCTCACCCGCCCGTGCGCCGGGCGCCACCGGCCCGCGTCGAACTGCCGCGCGATCCGGTCCTGAAGCGCGGGCCGCCGGCCGTGTGCACCGGCACGCCCCCCGTGAGACGCGTTGTCGCGGGTGAAGTGGGTACTTCCCGGCCATGCGGGTGAGCTTGGTGGATGCGGGGTCGAGAACGGTCCGGTTGGTCGTCGCTGACGTGGAGGGAGGCATTCCACTGCCGGTGCACACGGTCAAGTGGAAGCTGCGCCTGTCCGACCATGTCGGCCCGGACGGCACCATCGCCGACGAGGCGGTGGAATGGCTGGTCGAAGCGGTGGCCGCGGCGGGCGCCACGGCCCGCAGGTGGCACGCGGCGGGTCCGCTGGCGTTCGCGACCGCGGTGGTCCGCAACGCCCCGAACCGCCAGGAGGTGCTGCGCCGGGTGGCGTCCGGGACCGGGATCCGCATGTGCACGCTGCCCGGTGAGACCGAGGCGGAGCTGACCTTCCTCGCGGCCCGCCGCTGGCTGGGCTGGAAGACGGGCCCCCTGGCACTGCTCGACATCGGCGGCGGCTCGCTGGAGGTGGCCTTCGGCCGGGGCCGGCTGCCGGACTTCGCCGCCTCCCTGCCGCTCGGTGCGGGCCGGCTGACCCGGGACTACCTGATGGCGCAGGATCCCCCCGGGCCGGGCGAGCTGAAGGAGCTGCGCCGCCGTATCCGGCATGAACTGCGGGACGTGGCCGCACGGATCCGCTGGGAGCGTCCGCGCACCGCGGCCGTCAGCTCCCGTACGTTCCAGCAGCTGGCCCGGTTGTGCGGGGCCGCGCCGGGGCGGTTCGGGCCCTTCGTGGAGCGGGAGCTGGCCTGCCGCGACCTGGGCAAGGCGGTGCGTGCCCTCGCCGCACTGCCGGCCGCCGAACGCGCGCAGCTGCCCGGCATCACCGCACCGCGTGCCGCCCAGAGCCTGGCCGGCGCGGTCGTCGGGCACACGGCCCTGAAGCTCATGGGGCTGCCGCGGGCGGTGGTCTGTCCCTGGGCGATCCGCGAAGGGGTGCTGCTGCGCTACGTCGAGGACGGCGCCGACTGGTGGGAGGACGCCACCGCGGAGCCCGTCACCCCGGCACCTGCACCCACGGCAGCCCTGAGCCTGGCCGGCCCGCCGGCCTGACCGATCCTCCGGACCGCCGGACTCCGCACCGCACGGCACGAGGCCCGGTGAGGTCGCCCTCCCCCGCTCACTCGGGCCCGGAGGGCCGGGCCCGGGTGGCGGGCGGGGTGTCCCGGCCGCGTGTGCGCGCGGCGCCGGCCGCCTTCAGCAGCCGGTCCGCCGGATCGCGCAGCCGGGGATGGGCCAGCACCGTGTTCCGCAGGCCGCGCACCGGGCGGCGCCACAGCCGCCGGGCCAGCGCCACCGGGTGCGGGCGGGTGGCGAAGCCCTCCCCGACCCGCAGCTCCCGGGTCTTCAGCCAGTCCTTGTACTCCTTGTCGCCGCGGCCGAGGTCCACCAGGGTCACCCCGTGCCGGGCCGCGGCCTCGGCGGTGCGCAGGTGCATCAGCAAGCCGGGTGAGTAGGCGGGCAGTTCGGGGTCGTACGCGGTGAACCAGGCCGCGAGCACCGTGCCCGACCGGGGTCCGAAGTGGGCCGCCACCGGCCGGTCCCCGGCGTACAGCACGGACAGCACCCCGGTGAAGTGCTCCTCGCGGACGCCGGAGAGATGGTCGACCAGGCCGACGATCCACGGCCGGGAGAACCGGTCCATGCGGCCGGTCCTGCGGTACTGCGCGGACTTCCACCGCATGAGGGTGCGCAGCGCCGCCGGATCGCGCTCGTCGAACACGAACCGCACCTCGCCGACGTCCCGGCCGAGCCTGCGCTCCTTCTTCAGCGTCGTCTTGGCCAGCCCGGGATAGGTGCCGCGCAGCCACTCCGGGTAGGTGCCGTCACCCGGTTTCACATCGATCACCGGGGACGCGAAGGTGCCGGTGACATGGGGCGCGAACGGCTGCTGCCCGCACACCAGATGGTCGAACTCGAAGACGCTGAGCCCGCAGGAACGCAGCAGTTCCCGCGTGTTCCAGGTGACCCCGGGCCGGTGCACGAGGCCCTGGCAGTCGGACAGGCCGAGGCCGACGGCCCGGCCGGTGCCGAACGGCCCCCGCTCGTAGGGCAGGAAGCCGACCGGTTCCCCGCCCTCCCGGAGGACCGCCACCCGCACCCCGCTCCGGAACCGGCCGACGCCGATCGCGAACTCCGGCGCCAGGAAGGGGTTGGCGTACTGGGGGGACTCGTCCATCGCGCGGTGCCAGGCCTCTCGCAGCGCGGACGTCAGCTCACCGGTTCCGTGGACGGTGATCTCCACATCAGCCTCCCCCATGGCGCGCCGGGCGCGTGCCGAGCCGCAGGACAAGGCTCAAAAGTCGCGAAACCACACGCACCCTGTCAAGGGCGCCTGAGGCGACCGGTGTCGGTGTTCGGCACCGGTGACGGCAGGGGGACGGCGACGGATTCCGTGCCTGCTCGGCCCTTCGGACCTCCCCCCGCATGTGCCACTCCTCGGCCGCATACAGTGAGCGAGGTTCGACAGGGGAGGGAAACCCACACGTGAAGCACCAATTCGCCGGCCGTGCCGCCGCGCTTCTGTGCGCCGTCATGTCCGCGGTCATCACCGGCTGCGACTCGGACAGCAGTGAGGCCGACACCAGCGGCACCACGCCGGCGACCGCCGCGAAGCACCCCTTCGACACCATGACACCCCGTCAGATCGACGATATGGCGCGGGAAGCCGTCAGGGACGTCACGAGCATGCGCCTCACCGGCAAGGTCATCAGCGACGGCCGCCCCATAGCGGTCGACCTGGCCATGGACATCCACGGCTCCTGCAACGGCACGGTGGGCAACTCCCAGGGCACCATGCACCTCGTCAAGAAAGGCTCGCGCGTACACGTCAAGGCCGGCGAGGACTTCTGGCGGGCGACCTTCAGCCGCGAAATGACGAGCGAGCAGGCCGAGGAGATGGTCGCCCTCTTCAAGCGACACTGGATCAAGCCGCCCATAATGATGTCGGAGAAGCTCGGGCGTATATGCGACGGTCTCGATGCCCTGATCGAGTCGGTCGACCCCGTGTCCGACGGACAGGCCACCCGGGAGGCCGACGCCACCGTGGATGGCCGGCCGGCAGCCGTGCTGACCGAAAGGAGCACGACCCGGACCACGACCGTCTACATCGCCAAGGAGGGCAAGCCCTACCTCCTGAGAGGCACGGTCTCAGGCGGCGACGAGCCCATGGACCTCACTTTCACCGACCACAACAAGCCCGTCGACACCAGCTCGCCGCCGCCCGACCAGATTCTCGACCCCACCAAGCTCCGCTGATCGCGAACGGACCACAGCACCCCGTGCGGAGACGTGCCGCGCACCTCCGCCCGGGTGCCGCTCCGGCCGGCAGCCGGTGTGCGGCGGTATTGACATGAGGATGCGTCAACCCCGAGGCTTCGTGCGTGAAGTTGCTCAAATGGCGCTTATTTCAAGCGTTTCCGAGCAGCACCGCCGTAAGAACAGTCAGTCCGCGAAGGTGCGAGGGGAGCTGTTCCGCCGTGCGAAGACTTCGACACCGTGTGCCGTGGCCGGCCTGGATACCGCTGGGGCTGGCGAGCGTCCTGGCCGGGACCGCGCTCGCCGCCCCCGCCCCGGCCCGGGCCGCCGCACCGGCGGCCGCCGCCGTACTGGATCCAGCCCACAGCAGCGTCGGCTGGCAGAGCGCGGTCTACGCCAAGGGCACCGGCGGCGGACCCGAGAGCTGCCCCGCCGCCGGAGCCGACCCGGAGGGCAAGGTCTGCGACCGCTTCGACCTCACCGTCTCGGTGCCGGACGGCTACTGGGACGACAACCCCGAGGGCGGCGTCCCGCTCTCGATCAAGTGGGAGCGTCCCTCGGACGACTTCGACCTGTACGTCTACGACGACCACGGCAGACAGGTGGCGTCCAGCGCGGGCACCGCCGATCCCGAGGCCACGGTGATCCCCCGGGCGTCCGGGACGTATCACGTGCTCGTGGTGCCCTACGACGTGCACGACAGCTCCTTCACCGGCACCGCCTACCTGCCCGCGACCACGGACGCCGGCGACCTCACGTCCTTCTCGGGCGGCGACGGCAGCTACACCGTCCGGGCCGGGCGGCTCGTGGCGCGCGCCGACTTCCTGACCGGCGGCCGGCTGCGGCTCCAGGCCGACCCGTCGGGCTCGCTGAGCGACCCGGCCGGCACCGCCATCGTGCGCGAGCGGCCCGCCCTCCAGCGGCGCACCTCGTCCTTCGACGCGGGCGACTACTACGGCATCCGCTCCCCGGAGGCCGTGCTGCGCGTGTACAAGAAGCCGCTGCGGTTCGGGCTGTACAAGGCCGACAACCGCACCCGCGTCTGGCAGGAGGACAAACCGCTGCGCTGGTCGACCGGCGGCATGCGGCAGAGCCTGACGCGAGGCGCCGACGAGCAGTTCTTCGGCGGCGGCGAGCAGAACGGCAGCTTCTCGCACCGCGGCCGGACGATGTACGTCGCCAACAGCTTCGACTGGAACGAGGGCGGCTACAACAACTCCCAGCCGTTCTACCTCTCCAGCGCCGGCTACGGCGTCTTCCGCAACACCTTCGCGCCGGGCGTGTACACCTTCGGTTCGCCGGTGACGACCGGCCAGCAGGAACGGCGGCTGGACGCCTACTACTTCCTCGGCGACGCCGCACACGTCATCGGCGAGTACACGGCGCTGGTGGGCAGACCCTTCATGCCTCCGGTGTACGGCCTCGAACCGGGCGACTCCGACTGCTACCTGCACAACGCCAACCGGGGCGAGCGGCACACCCTGGACGCACTGAAGATCGCCGACGGCTACACCGAACACCGGATGCCGCTCGGCTGGATGCTGGTCAACGACGGCTACGGCTGCGGGTACGAGAACCTGGAGCAGACCGCCAAGGGCCTGCAGGACCACCACGCCCAGCTCGGCCTGTGGACCGAGAACGGCATCGACAAGCTCGCCGACCAGGTCAAGGCGGGCCAGCGGGTGGCCAAGCTGGACGTGGCCTGGGTCGGCAACGGCTACAAGTTCGCGCTGGACGCCTGCGACGCGGCGAAGAAGGGGATCGAGGACAACAGCGACGCGCGCGGCTTCGTGTGGCTGCCGGTGTCCTGGGCGGGCGCCCAGCGCTGCGGGGTGCTGTGGAGCGGCGACCAGAAGCTGTCCTGGGACTACATCCGCTGGCAGATCCCGACGTACGCCGGTGCCACCATGTCCGGTATCGCCTACAACACCGGGGACGTGGGCAGCATCTACCGGCACGACGCCGAGATGTACACCCGCGACCTGCAGTGGAAGGCGTTCCTGCCCGCCATCATGACGATGGACGGCTGGGCGAGCGACCTGACCACCGGCAAGCCCGCCGACCAGCAGCCGTGGCGGGACGGCGAGCCGTACACCTCGGTCAACCGCACCTACCTCCAGTTGAAGGAACGGCTGCTGCCCTACATGTACACGCTGTCCGCCGAGGCGGCGAAGACCGGTGTGGGGGCGGTGCGTCCGCTGTGGCTGGAGTACCCGGACGACCCGGACACACTGGGCCCGCAGGCGAAGTACGAGTTCCTGTCCGGCCCGGACTTCCTCGTCGCGCCGGTGTACCAGGACTCCGACACCCGTGACGGCATCTACCTGCCGAAGGGCACCTGGACCGACTACTGGACGGGCCGCACCTACCAGGGCCCGACCACGGTCGACGGTTACCACGCCCCGCTGGACACCCTCCCGCTGTTCGTGCGCGAGGGCGCCATCGTGCCCATGTGGCCGAAGGGGACGACGAGCTGGCAGACCCGCGACCGGCACGAGCTGGACTGGGACCTGTACCCGGCCGCCCGCGGCACCAGCCGCTACACGCTGTACGAGGACGACGGCGTGACCCGTGACTTCGCCGGGGGCGCGGCGGCCACGCAGCGGGTGTCGACGCACCGCGGCGCCGGGGGCACGACCGTGACGGCCGGCGCGAGCAGGGGCGACTACGCGGGGAAGGTGGACGCCCGGTCGTACCGCTTCACCGTGCACGGCGGCACCGCGCCCGCGCGGGTCCTGCTGGACGGGCGCCGGCTGCCGGCGAGCGCCTGGTCGTACGACGCCGACGCGCACGTCACGACCGTCACCACGCCGCGCCTGCCGCTCGACCGGGGGTTCACCGTGCGTCTGGTCGGCGAGGGGGCGTGACGGAAGGGCGTGGCGGAGCCGTACGGTCCGGTCCGCGGGGGCGGGGGCCCCGCGGTACCCCCTGACGGGCCCGGCCACCAGAGCCGCGGCCGGCCGTCTCGCCCGCCCGCCACCCGGCCCGACCTGCGCGACTGGTGCGAACGGCGGGACGGTCGTAGCGTCGGGGGCACGCGGTCGGACACGGCACGACGGGCGGGAGCGGCCATGCGCGGATCAGTGATGACAACGGCGGTCACCCTCGCGGCGGGAGCCCTGCTGACAGCGGCCATGAGCACGGCGACGGCCGGCCCGCCGGCCGGTGCCCCGGCGCCCTCCCGCATCACCGCCGGGCAGCCCGTCCTGGTGGACTGCCTGTGGCAGCGCACGGTCCGCCCGGACGACTTCATCCTGGCCTGCGGCGACGGCAACAGCCGGCTGACCGGACTCGACTGGTCCGAGTGGGGTCCGCAGGGCGCGACCGCCGTGGGCGTGAACATGCTCAACGACTGCAAGCCGTACTGCGCGGCCGGCACCTTCCACGCCTATCCGGTGACCGTCCGGCTGGACGGCCCGAAGCCCTGGAAGAAGCACCCCTCGGTCCAGCACTACACCCGGATGAGCCTCACCTACACCGATGCCCGTCCGGAAGGCTTCCAACAGGTCGTGACCTACCCGCTCTGGGACTGAGCGACCGGCCCGGACATCACCCGGCCGTGCCTCGTACGGCGTGTGACGGTGGTCCGCGCGGGCGATCCCGCGGCCCCGGCTCCCGTCACCGGTGACCGGTCCCCCGTCATGTTGGTGTGGCCCCGCACGCCGGCGCCCGGTGCGCCGACCGAAAAGAGGTCACATGTCCCGACACCCCCGCCTGTCCGCCGCCGCCACGGCCGCGCTCGCGCTCGGTCTGGTCGCCGCCGCGCCCGCCACCGGCGAGGAGCCGCTCGTCACCGACGCCCGTGCCATCGCCCACTTCGACCTGGCCGCCGGGCAGACCCCCGAGAACATCGCGCTCGACCGCGACGGCTCCGCCGACCTGACCTTCGCCCGCGCCCGGCAGATCGCCCACGTCACCGAGGACGGGCACATCTGGATCCGCGCCACCCTGCCCGCCGTGACCGGCCCGGCCACGCCGATCGTGGGGAGCGCCATCGTCACGGGCATCGCCCGCGCCCACGACGGCACGCTGTACGTCAACTACGCCACCGGCACCAGCGAGACGGGGATCTGGCGCCTGGACCCGGACGGCGGCGCACCGGAGCAGATCGCCGCGCTGCCGGCCGACGGGCTGCCCAACGGGCTCGCCCTCGACGAGCACCGGGGCGTGCTCTACGCGGCCGACTCGGTGCGCGGCACCGTGTGGCGCGTCCCGCAGGCGGGCGGCACGGCCACGGCGTGGGCGACCGGCACGGCGCTCACTCCGCTCGCCGGGGCCGCCTCCCGCTTCGGCGCCAACGGGATCAAGACCGACCGGAACGCCGTGTGGGTGTCCAACACCGGCCGGGGCACACTGCTGCGCATCCCCGTCGGCCCGGACGACTCAGCCGGTCCCGCCGAGACACGGGCCACCGGTCTGGAGGGCATCGACGACTTCACCCTCCCCGGGCACGGCAAGACCGTGCTGGCCGCGCTGAACGCCCCCGGCAAGGTCGTCCTGGTCCGCCCGGACGGCACCGCCACGACCGTGCTGACCGCACAGGACGGGCTGTCGAACCCGACCTCCGTGGCCGTGCGGAGCCGGACCCTGTACGTCCCGAGTGCCGCCTACTCCACCCAGCGGGACCCGAACCTGCTCGTCGCCCGCCTGCGCCACCTCCTCGGCCGAGGCTAGCCACGGCGCGGCGGGCGGACCGGGCCCCCGCCCCGCCCCGGCGGCGCGGCTCGGGGCGGTGCGGGGCGGGCCTGGTCGAGGGTGAGGGCCGGCCGAGGGTGAGGGCCGGCCGAGGGTGACGGCCGGCCGAGCGCGGGCCGTGGGCAGGTGGCGGCACGCGGCCCCCGCCCCCGGCCGCGGCCGGCGGCGGGAGCGGGAGCGTGGTCAGGACAGTTCCGCCAGCAGGTCGCCGCCCTCCACCTGCTGGATGCGGTTGATGGCCAGCCGGGACACCCGGCCCGCCTTCGGGGCGGTGATCGTGGCCTCCATCTTCATCGCCTCGATCGTGCCGATCGTGGCGCCGGCCGCCACCTCGTCGCCCTCGGTGACGGCGAGCGTCACCACTCCGGCGAACGGGGCCGCCACATGGCCCGGGTCGGTACGGTCGGCCTTCTCCGTCACGGGCACGTCGGAGGCCGCCGCGCGGTCCCGTACCTGGATCGGCCGGAGCTGGCCGTTGAGGGCCGACATCACGGTGCGCATACCGCGCTCGTCGGCCTCGCCGATCGCCTGGAGCTCGATCAGCAGCCGGACGCCGGGCTCCAGGTCGACGGCGTACTCCTTGCCCGGGCGCAGCCCGTAGAAGAACGCCTTGCTGTCCAGCACGCTGGTGTCGCCGTAGGTCTGCCGGTGCGTGTCGAACTCCCGGGTCGGGGCGGGGAACAGCAGCCGGTTGAGCGTGGCGCGGCGGTCCTTGGCCAGCCCTTCGCGGTCCTCGGGGGACAGCTCGGGGACGGGCTTGGGCTCGGCGCGGCCCCGGAGGGCCTTGGTGCGGAAGGGCTCCGGCCAGCCGCCGGGCGGGGTGCCCAGCTCGCCGCGCAGGAAGCCGATCACCGAGTCCGGGATGTCGAACTTGTCGGGGGTCTCCTCGAAGTCCTCCGGACGGACCCCGGCGCCGACGAGGTGCAGGGCCAGGTCGCCGACCACCTTGGAGGACGGGGTGACCTTGACCAGGCGGCCGAGGATGCGGTCGGCGGCCGCGTACATCGCCTCGATGTCCTCGAAGCGGTCGCCGAGGCCGAGGGCGACGGCCTGGGTGCGCAGGTTGGAGAGCTGGCCGCCGGGGATCTCGTGGTGGTAGACCCGGCCGGTGGGCGAGGCGAGGCCCGCCTCGAAGGGGGCGTAGATCTTGCGGACGCCCTCCCAGTACGGCTCCAGGTCGCCGACCGCCTGGAGGTCCAGGCCGGTGGGGCGGTCGGAGTGGTCGGTGGCGGCGACGATCGCGGACAGCGACGGCTGGGAGGTCGTGCCGGCCATGGAGGCCACCGCGCCGTCGACCGCGTCGGCGCCGGCCTGGATCGCAGCGAGGTAGGTGGCGAGCTGCCCGCCGGCGGTGTCGTGGGTGTGCAGGTGCACGGGAAGGTCGAACTCGCGGCGCAGTGCCGAGACGAGCCTGGCCGCGGCCGGGGCGCGCAGCAGGCCGGCCATGTCCTTGATGGCGAGAATGTGGGCGCCCGCGTCCACGATCTGCTCGGCCAGGCGCAGGTAGTAGTCGAGGGTGTAGAGCCGCTCCGCCGGGTCGTTCAGGTCGCCGGTGTAGCAGAGGGCCACCTCGGCGATCGCGGTGCCGGTCTCGCGTACGGCCTCGATGGCCGGCCGCATCTGACCGACGTCGTTGAGCGCGTCGAAAATGCGGAAGATGTCGATGCCGGTGGCGGCGGCCTCCTGGACGAAGGCGTCGGTGACCTCCGTCGGGTACGGCGTGTAGCCCACGGTGTTGCGGCCGCGCAGCAGCATCTGGAGGCAGATGTTGGGCACGGCCTCGCGCAGCGCGGCCAGCCGCTCCCAGGGGTCCTCGGCGAGGAAGCGCAGCGCGACGTCGTAGGTGGCGCCGCCCCAGCACTCCAGGGACAGCAGCTGCGGCAGGGTGCGGGCGACGACCGGGGCGACGGCGAGCAGGTCCTTGGTGCGCACCCGGGTGGCGAGCAGGGACTGGTGGGCGTCGCGGAAGGTGGTGTCGGTGACGCCGATGGTGGGCGACTCGCGCAGGTGCCGGGCGAAGCCCTCGGGGCCGAGGTCCACCAGGAGCCGGCGGGAGCCGGCGGGCGGTTCGCCGGCGGGCAGCGGCGGCAGCTTGGTCAGCGGGTCGAGCAGGTCGGGCCGGCGGCCGTGCGGCTGGTTGACGGTGACGTCGGCGAGGTAGGTGAGCAGCTTGGTGCCGCGGTCGGCGGAGGAGCGGGCGGTGAGCAGGTGCGGACGCTGCTCGATGAAGGAGGTGGTGACCCGGCCGGCCCGGAAGTCGGGGTCGTCCAGCACGGCCTGCAGGAACGGGATGTTGGTGGCGACGCCCCGGATGCGGAACTCGGCGACCGCGCGCCGGGCCCGGCCGATCGCGGCGTTGAAGTCGCGGCCCCGGCAGGTGAGTTTGACCAGCATGGAGTCGAAGTGGGCACTGATCTCCGTACCGGCGTGGGTGGTTCCGCCGTCGAGCCGGATGCCGGAGCCGCCCGGGGAACGGTAGGCGCTGATCCGGCCGGTGTCCGGGCGGAAACCGTTGGCGGGGTCCTCGGTGGTGATGCGGCACTGGAGGGCGGCGCCGCGCAGGGTGACCGTGTCCTGGGCGAGGCCGAGGACGGCGAGGCTCTCGCCGGCGGCGATGCGCAGCTGGGACTGGACCAGGTCGACGTCGGTGACCTCCTCGGTCACCGTGTGCTCGACCTGGATGCGCGGGTTCATCTCGATGAACACGTGGTTGCCGTCGCGGTCGAGCAGGAACTCGACCGTGCCGGCGTTGCGGTAGCCGATTTCGCGGGCGAAGCGGACGGCGTCGGCGCAGATGCGGTCGCGCAGCGCAGGGTCGAGGTTGGGGGCGGGCGCCAGCTCGATGACCTTCTGGTGGCGGCGCTGGAGCGAACAGTCGCGCTCGAAGAGGTGGATGACGTCGCCCTGGCCGTCGGCGAGGATCTGCACCTCGATGTGGCGGGGTTCGACGACGGCCTTCTCCAGGAAGACGGTCGGGTCGCCGAAGGCGGAGGCGGCCTCGCGGGAGGCGGCCTCGATGGACTCCCGCAGCTGGGCCGGGTCCTCCACCCGGCGCATGCCGCGCCCGCCGCCGCCGGCCACCGCCTTGACGAAGACGGGGAAGCCGATCTCCTCGGCGGCGCGCACCAGTTCGTCCACGTCGGTGGAGGGCGCGGAGGAGCCGAGGACGGGGACGCCGGCCGCGCGGGCGGCGGCGACCGCGCGGGCCTTGTTGCCGGTCAGCTCCAGGGTGGCCGCGCTGGGGCCGACGAAGGTGATGCCCGCTTCCTCGCAGGCGCGGGCCAGTTCCGGATTCTCCGACAGGAAGCCGTAGCCCGGGTAGACGGCGTCGGCGCCCGCCCGGCGGGCGGCGCCCACGATCTCCTCGACGGAGAGGTAGGCCCGGACCGGGTGCCCCGGTTCTCCGATCTCGTACGCCTCGTCGGCCTTGAGCCGGTGCAGCGAGTTGCGGTCCTCGTGCGGGAACACGGCGACCGTGCGGGCGCCTAGTTCGTAGCCCGCCCGGAACGCGCGGATCGCGATCTCTCCACGGTTGGCGACCAGCACCTTGCGGAACATCCTGGATTCCCTTCAGCTGCCTGGCGGCGACGAACACCCTGGTGTCAGCCATGCCCTGCCGTACTCGCGGCCACCCTAGGGGGAGCCCGACGGGGTCGATGTGCGAAAACCATCACACTGACGGGGTGGCCGGCGCCACAGGGGCGCGCCGTTCCCTCGGGCCGGGCCGGCCACGGGCGGCGCCGCGGCGGGCGGCTCGTCGGCCCGCCGCCCCTAGGGTCCCGGTCCGGTGCCACTCGGTCACGGTGAGGCGCCCCTAGGGTCCCGGTCCGGTGCCACTCGGTCGCGGTGAGGCGCCACTGGGTCCCGGTCCGGTGCCACACGGTCCCGGTGAGGTGCCACCGGGTCGCGGTCCGGTGCCGCCGGGGCGCGGTCCGGGGCCGGGGTCCGCCGGGCCGGACCAGCGTTCGAGGGAAGGTGCGCAGACGTCGTCGGGGCACTGCGCACCGCGGAGCGGACGGCCGCGCGGAGCCGGTCCCGTCGGCCGTGCAGGAGCCCCAGGACGATCGCCGCGGCCACCGCGATCAGGTGCTCCCGGCCGGCCAGGTTGGGCACGGCGACGGACTCCCACACCATCGCGCCGCCGGTCAGTGTGAACACCACGGGCGCGCGCCGGACCACGGCCAGATAGGTGAACAGGCCGACGACGGCCGCGGAGGGCCCGGTGTCGAGCACCCGCCCCGCCTCGGGCGGCAGCCCGAGTCCCCACCAGCCGGGCCCGAGCGCGATCATCAGTCGGGCGCCGAGGGTGCCGGCCAGGGTGGTGGCGTAGGCGATCACCAGGGTCCGGGCCCGGCCCAGGGTCAGTTCGGCCAGGGCGAAGGCGAGGAACAGCTGGGTGAGGCCCGCCCACACCGGCAGGTCGAGTGCCGGGACGTACAGGGAGACGGGGGTGCGCAGCAGCGAGAGCCACAGCGGCAGGTCTGCCTGGACGCCGCCGAGCCGCCGCACCCACAGCGCTCCGGCGGGGTGCTGGGCGATGTCGTGGAAGAAGACGACGCCGGACGCGGCGGCGAAGGCCAGCAGCAGGCCGGACAGTCCGCGCCGCGCGAGCCGCCGTACCGGGTCGACGACGATGGCGTGCCACTCGGCCCGCAGCGTGCCGCAGGTGACCCGGGCCGACCGCGCGAGCAGCGCGCGTAACCGCCCGGTGCGCGCCTCGGCGGTCATGGGGCCCGGCGGCCCGTCGCCTTCGGTTCCCCCGTCATCCCGTCGCCCCCTCCGCCTCGCTCCCGGTGGTCGGCCGTCCGAGGCGTTTGTCCGTCATCCATCCGTTTCCGGCGCCATCGTATAGATGTACGGATCTCTCCCCGGGCGTGCCGCGATGTGGGAAGACGCACAGGTGTACGGCGCGGAAAGCCCAGGCGGAGAGGCAACCCGCACCCCCGGGGACGCGTCCGGCGAGGCGGCCGTGATCACCGGTGCACCGGGGGCCGGTACCTGCCCGGCTTGCGCTGGAGTGCGCTCCAGGTCGTAGCGTCACGGAACACCGGGGCGTACGAGGGCCTGTCGGCCGGTGTTCCACGGGATGCCGGACGGCCCGATCCGTCGCTAGATGGACTAGACGGACCGGACGGACCCGACGGGCGAGGGCCTTCGTGCCGTCCGGAACGACGATCGAGTGTGCAGGAAAGGCTGGGACACGGCATGCGGAAGCGCAGTCTGCGGGACCTCCAGGTATCGGCCATCGGCCTCGGGTGCATGGGCATGTCCGCCTTCTACGGCTCCACCGACGAGGAGGAGGGCATCGCGACCATCCGGCGCGCCCTCGAACTCGGCATCACCTTCCTCGACACGGCGCAGGTCTACGGACCGCTGAGCAACGAGTCGCTGGTGGGGAAGGCGATCCGGGGCCACCGCGACGAGTATGTGATCGCTACGAAGTTCAACTACCGGATGGACGACGCGGTACCGGGCGACATGAGCACGGTCGGCCGCCAGGACGGTTCCGCCGAGCACGTGCGCAGTTCCGTCCACGGCTCCCTGGAGCGCCTGGGCACCGACCACATCGACCTCTACTACCAGCACCGGGTGGATCCGAACGTGCCGATCGAGGAGACGGTCGGCGCGCTGGGCGAGCTGGTCGCCGAGGGCAAGGTGCGGGGCATCGGACTGAGCGAGGCGAGTGCCGAGACCATCCGGCGCGCGCACGCCGTGCACCCGATCACCGCCGTGCAGAGCGAGTACTCGCTGTGGTCACGGGAGGTGGAGGCCGAGGTGCTGCCCGCCTGCCGGGAGCTGGGCATCGGTTTCGTGCCCTACTCGCCGCTCGGCCGCGGCTTCCTCGCGGGCCGCTTCTCCTCCCCCGCCGAACTGGACGCGGACGACTGGCGCCGTGACAACCCGCGCTTCACCGACGCCAACCTCGACGCGAACCTGCGGCTCGCGCGGAAGGTGAAGGAGATCGCCGCCGAGAAGGACGTGACCCCGGCCCAGCTGGCCATCGCCTGGGTACTGGCCCAGGGCGAGGACCTGGTGCCGATCCCCGGCACCAAGCGCCGCAGCTACCTGGAGCAGAACGCCGGCGCGGTCGGTGTCGAGCTGACCGCGGACGATCTGGCCCGCATCGACGCCGAGCTGCCCGAGGCGGCGGGCGAGCGCTACGACGAGGCGGGCATGCGGACGGTCAACCGCTAGCAGGTGTCTCAGCGGTCAGGCCGGATCGCCGGGAGCCCGGGATGATCGGCGAGTCGCCCTTCAGGTCCGTGCGGCGGTGGCCGCGGCGACGGCCGTGCGGCACCGGACGCCGGGTGCCGCACGGTCTGCCGGCCGCCGCTGAGGCTGGAGGTGCCATGTGACCGGCGCGGTCGATCCGGACGGCCCCACCGAGGAGCTGGACGGCGTCTTCACGGAGGCGGTGCGCCGCACCGGCGCGTCCATCGGGGCGCTGTACCTGCTCACGCCGGACGAACAGCTGCTGCGGCTGGACGCGGTGTGCGGTGTGCCGGCCTCGCTCGCCGCGCCGTGGGCGCGGATCCCGGTGTCCGCGGCCGCGCCGGTCGCGGACGCGGTCCGCGAGGAGCGCGTGGTCTGGCTCGGCAGCCAGGAGCAGATGGCCCGCTCCTATCCGCGCACGGCGATGGTGCTGCCGTACCCCCTGGCGATGGTCGCCGCGCCCGTCACCGGTGTCCGGCGGTGGGGGGCGCTGCTGCTGATGTGGCCGGCCGGCCGGCCGCCCCACATGACGCGGCGGGAGCAGAGCCATGTCATGGCGCGGTGCCGGCAGCTGGCCCGGGTGCTGGAGGAGGGTGCGGAGCGCGGCCAGGCCCCGCCGTCCGGCGCGGAGCCGCGTGTCCTGCCCGGCGGGACGGGTCGCCCGCCCGTGGCCCCGGCGCTGGCCGCCGCCGACTTCGTCGAGCGGCTTCCCGGCGGCAGCTGCTCCCTCGACCTGGAGGGGCGCGTCACGTACGTCAGCTCCGGGGCCTGCGCCCTGCTCGGCACCGATGCCGGCCGGCTGCTGGGCACGCGGCCCTGGCAGTCCCTGCGCTGGCTGGACGACCCCGCCTACGAGGACCGCTACCGGGCCACGGTGGTCACCCGGGAGCCCGCCTCCTTCACCGCGCGCCGGCCCCCGGACCAGTGGCTGGAGTTCCATCTCTTTCCCGACGGGAGCGGGATCAGCGTCCGGATCATCCCGGCCGGAGCCCCGGGGCTGCCCTCACCGGCTCCCCGCCGGTCCGGGCCGGCCGCCGCCCCGGCCGGCGCGGGCCGCCTCTACCAGCTGCTGCACCTCGCCGCCGGGCTGACCGAGGTGGTCGGTGTCCAGGACGTCATCGACCTGATCGCCGACCAGGTCATGCCGGCCTTCGACGCCCAGGGTCTGGTGCTGTCCACCGCCGAGGCCGGCCGGCTGCGGATCACCGGCCACCGCGGTTACCCACCGCACACCGTCGAGCGTCTCGACGGCCTGCCGCTCGACACCGCGTTCACCCCCGCCGGGCAGGTCCTGCGCAGCGGCGTCCCCGCGTTCTTCTCCGACCCGGAGGAGATGCGGCGCGTGTACCCCGAGGCCGTCCCGGTCAGCGGCAAGCGGGCCTGGGCGTTCCTGCCGCTGATCACCTACGGCCGGCCCGTCGGCTGCTGTGTCCTGTCGTACGACGGCCCACACGAGTTCCCGGCCGAGGAGCGCGCGATCCTGACGTCGTTGGCCGGTCTCATCGCCCAGGCCCTCGACCGGGCCCGGCTGTACGACACGAAGCACGATCTGGCCCACGGTCTCCAGCAGACCCTCCTGCCGCGCAGCCTGCCGGCCGTGCCCGGTCTGCGGGTCGCCGCCCGGTACCTGCCCGCGACCCGGGGCATGGACATCGGCGGGGACTTCTACGACCTGATCCGGCTCGGCGACGACGCGGCGGCGGCCTTCATCGGTGACGTCCAGGGGCACAACGTCGCCGCCGCGGCCCTGATGGGGCAGGTCAGGACGGGGGTGCACGCCCACGCGACGGTCGGTTCGACCCCGGACCGGATCCTGTCCGGCACCAACCGGCTGCTCGTCGATCTCGGCCCCGACCTGTTCACCAGCTGTTTCTGCGCCCACTTCGACCTCGCCCGGGGGCGGGCCACCCTGGCCAGCGCCGGCCATCCGCCTCCGCTGCTGCGCCTCGCCGCGGGTGCGGCGCGGCCCGTCGACGTTCCTCCGGGACCGCTCCTCGGAATCGACGCCGGCGCCGAGTTCCCGGTGACCGAGATTCCGCTCGCCCCGGGTGCGCTGTTCGTGTTCTACACCGACGGCCTCATCGAGCGGCCCGGTGTCGACCTCGACGAGGCCATGGCCGCCCTCGCGGACCGGCTCGCCGGTGCCGGCGACGAGGACCTGGAGCGGCTGACCGACACGCTGCTGGAACAGGCCGGTTCGTCCGTCGAGCGCATCGACGACATCGCGCTGCTGCTCCTCCAGGCCACAACACGGTGACCGGGCTGGGGCAGGGTCTGTGAGGAAACCCACGCGAGGACCCAACCGGGGTGCGGCGCAAGGCGTTTGGGGGCTTCGGGCCCGTGCTCGCGAACGCGGTGGCGGCGACTCGCCCGCCCCGTCTGCCACCATGGTCGGCGCCATGACCAGGCGGCCCGGCCGTGCGACGCAGCCGGCCCGACGGGCTCCGCCGGTCTCCCCCGTCTTTCCCGGTTGCCGAGTACCCCGCCGTGCCCTCTTCCTCTGCCCTGTCCACGTCCATGCCCAGCCCCGCCCCGGCCTCCCGTTCGCCGTGGCGGTCCCTCCGGTACCGGAGCATGCGGTGGTGGTCGGTGGCGAACTTCGTCTCCAACGCCGGCACCTGGATGCAGCTCACGGTGCAGAACCTGCTCGTGCTGCACATCACGGGCTCGGCCGCGGCGACCGGTCTGTCGATGTCCGTGCAGGCGGCGCCCGCACTGTTCGTGAGCCTGCTCGGCGGGGCGGCCGTGGACCGCTGGCCCCGGAAGCTGACGGTCGCGGTCAGCCAGGCCCTGCTCGGCGCGGTGGCCTTCACCACCGCACTGCTCGTGGCGCTGGACCGGATCGACATGACCGCCCTGCTGGTGCTGGCCGCCGTGACCGGCGTCATCGCCACCGTCGACGGGCCGGCCTGCGCGCTGCTCGGCAACGATCTGGTGCCGGCGGCGGACGTGCCGTCCGCGATCGGTGTCGGCGCGCTCGTGCACAGCGCGGGCCGGCTGGTCGGCACCGCCCTGGCCGGGGTGGCGGTCGGCTTCCTCGGCACGGCCTCCGCGTACGCCGCCAACGGGCTGTCGTTCCTCTTCGTGGCCTCGGTGGTGCCGTTCCTGCGCCCGGCGCCCGGCGTCGCCGAGGGCTTCGCGGCCGGGGCGCGGGCCGTCCCGGCGCGCGGCGGGATGACCGTGCGGGAGGGCCTGTCCTTCTTCGCGCGCAGGCCCCGCCTGGTCGCTCTGGCGTCCATCACCGGGATCAGCTCCGTCTTCGGCCGCAACTACGGCCTGACCCTCGCCGTCCTGGTCACCGGGCCGCTGGCGGGTGGTGCCGGGGCGTTCGGCACGGTCTCCACCGTGCTGGCCGTCGGCGGCATCCTCGGCGCGGTGCTCGGCGCCCGGCTGCGCAAGCCGTCCGTGCGGACCGTGGGCGTGCTCGCGGCGGCCGGCGCGCTGCTCCAGGTGGTGGCCGGCCTGTCGCCGTCGCTGGCGGTGCTGCTGGTGCTGGTGCTGCCGATGGCGGTCGTGGAGTCCGTCTCCGACACCGCCGGTACGGCCGTGCTCCAGACCGATCCGCCGCCGCACCTGCGCGGCCGGGTGCTCGGGGTGTGGAGCAGCATCGGCACGGTGTGGAGCCTCGGCGGGCCGCCCTTGCTGGGCCTGCTGATGGAGTGGGCGGGCGCGCGCGGGGCCCTGGTCGCAGGCGGGCTGCTCATCGCCGGGTCGATCGGCGCGGGCCTGCTGGTGCGCCGCCGCGGCGCCCCGGTGACGCTGACGCTGCCCGCGAAGGACGGCGACGTCACCGGCCGTGAGGCCCTGAGCACGGCGGCCTGAGCGGCCGCGCCTGCGTCACTCGCGCCGGCCGGGCAGGTGGTACACGTGGAACGCCTGCCCGATCACCGGCTGGGCGACGTTGCGCACCCGGACGCCCCCGCTGGTCATGCCGTGCTCGGTGCCGGCGTGGGCGTGCCCGTGCACCGCCAGGTCGGCGCCGCCGGTGTCGATCGCCTCCGCCAGCAGGTAGCTGCCGAGGAACGGGTAGATCTCCAGCGGCTCCCCGGCCAGGGTGTCCGGCACGGGAGAGAAGTGGGTGAGGGCGATCCGTACGTCGCAGTCCGACTCGTCCAGGTGCTTCAGGGCGCCGTGCAGACCGTCGGCGCACCGGCGGCTGTAGCGGACGAACTCCTTCATGAGGGGTTCGCCGAACTCCCCCGCGCAGCGGCCGACGAAGCCGCCGCAGAATCCCTTGGTGCCGGCTACGCCGATGCGGGTGCCGTCGGCGCTGACGACGGTGGCCTGCCCCTCCAGGACGTGCGCGCCCGCGTCGCGGAGGATGGCGGTGACCTCCTCGGGCTTGTCGTCGTGGTGGTCGTGGTTGCCGAGCACGGCGACCACGGGCACCCCGAGGTCCTTGATCTCGCGGGCGACGATCGCCGCCTCCTCGGGGGTGCCGTGGCGGGTGAGGTCGCCGGCGAGCAGCAGGACGTCGGCGCAGCCGGGCAGTGTCTCGAAGGAGGGACGCAGGGTCCCCTGGCTCTCGGGGCCCATGTGGATGTCCCCGACGGCCGCGACGCGGATCATGTCAGGTCCTCTCCGTGGTTCGGCGAGGAGGTCCCCGCGATGAGCAGGTCGCTGTGGACGGGGTGCCCCGCCAGTTCCTCACGGGCCATGCGCAGGATGTCGTCGCGGCACTGGGTGGACGGCACCGTGCCGGTGAGCAGGACGGCGTCACCGCGCATCTCCAGCCGGACGCCGAGTTCCCCCAGCTCGCCGGCGGCCAGGTGATCGGCGAGGTGGGCGATGCGGTAGTCCAGGTTCCGTGCCGCCGGCGGGGTCGGCGGGCTGGTGTCGGTCATGACTGCCCCTCCTGGACGTCGATCACGTGCAGCCGTTCGAGGAGGAAGAGGAACGCGGCGGGCATGGGCTGGTCGCCGCAGGACGCGCGGACCACGTTCCAGTCGACCTTCTCGCGGACGGCGCGGGCCACCGGCAGGACCGATCCGAAGTCACAGTAGTGCTCGGAGAAAGCGCTGATCAGGCTGTGGATCAGATCGGTCGGGCAGAGGACCGGCATGAGGACCGAGTCGACCGGCAGCACGTGGGCCCGGTCGAGCATGGCGCGGGTGACGGGCTGGTGCGCCAGCGCGAAGATGATGTCGACGTTCTGCCCGTGGCACGTGGTCTTGAGCAGCCAGTCCTCCGGCGGTACCCGTACCTCGAGACCGGCCTCGCGCAGCGTGGCGGCCACCGCTTCGGCGTCGTCGGGCAGGATGGCGAAGTCGGCGTCGTGCTGGAGGTAGCGGCTTCCGCCGTGGGCGTACACGGCCACACTGCCGGCCAGCGCGAAGGGGTGGCCGGCGCGTTTGAGCAGCGCGCCGATCTGCTTGGCGGCCTCCAGGATCGCCTGGCTGCGGTCCTGCGGCAGCTCCTGCGGTTCCGGTGGCACGGACGGATCCGGCCCGGGCTCCGGCTGCCGGGCCGCTCCGTCCGTGGCGAGACGGAGTTCGGTGATCTCCGGTCGCCGGAGGGGCGCGGTTTCCTCCCCGTTCTGCGTCATGACCTCTCCATTCGGCACCCTGCACTCCCGGACGGCCGGGTCGGCCCCGGGGCAGCTACGGGTACCCGGCGCTCCGCCACCGACACGGCGCCGCGCGAAAGGTTCAGCCCTCCGTGTCAGGTACCGGGGCGGGCCTGACCTCGGCGGAGGGCGTCGCCTCACCGCGGCGCGCCGGCGGAGGCTCGTTCAGTGGTGGGCGGCAGGCGGCCGGGACGGGACAGGCGGCCCGCCACCCGGGCGGCGAGTGGCCGCCCGACCGGCCGGGGAGCACGCTGGTAGGCATGGCACCCCGGCTCCGGCGCGCGGGTCGGCGACAGCCGTGGCCGCCGGCCCCCGCCCTGATGCTGCTCCCGGTCGCCCTCATCGTGTTGATCACGGTGGTGGATCTGCGGGTCCCGACCCACATCCACCTCGGGCCGGCCCTGGTGATCGCGCCGGCGCTCACCCCCTCCTTCGCCGGCCCCCGGACCACGGCGGGCATCGGCGCGCTCGCGGTGGCCGCTCAGGTCTTCATCGGTTTCCACCACGGCGGCATCGGCACCACGAACCACATCGTGCAGATCATCACCCTCTCGGTCCTCGTGGTGCTCACCGTGCTGTACAGCGCCCTGCGGGAGCGCCGGCAGGCGCAGCTGGCCCAGGTCCGCACGGTCGCCGAGGCCGCGCAGCACGTCCTGATGTGGCCGCTGCCCGAGCAGATCGGCACGCTGCGGATCGCCTCGCTCTACCTGGCGGCGGAGGACGAGGCGCAGATCGGCGGCGACCTCTACGCGACGACCCCGTGCGACGGCTCGGTCCGTGTGCTCATCGGAGACGTCCGCGGCAAGGGCCTGCCCGCCATCGGCGAGGCGGCCCTGCTGCTCGGTGCCTTCCGGGAGAGCGCCCACCGGCACATCCCGCTGGCGGACCTGGCCTCCTCCCTGGACCAGAGCATCACCCGGTACGCGGCCGACCTGGAACCGCCGGAGGAGGCCGGCGAGCGGTTCGCCACCGCGCTGCTCGTGGAGATCCCGGACCGTGATCCGGTCACCCGCATGACCAGCTGCGGGCATCCGCCGCCCCTGCTGCTGAGCCCCGGGCACGTCGTCACGGTGCCGAGCCTGCATCCGTCGCCGCCGCTCGGGGTGCACGCCCACGCCGAGCACATCCTGGACGTGTTCTCGTTCGAGCAGGGCGACACGCTGCTGCTGTACACGGACGGGGTGGTGGAGGCCCGGGACGAGCACGGCCGGTTCTATCCGCTCGCCGACCGGGTCGCGCGGTGGACGGAGGACAGCCCCGAGGCGCTGATGCACCACCTGCGACGCGATCTGCTGGCCCACGCCGGCGGCCGGCTCGGCGACGACGCCGCCCTCATCGCGGTGCGCCGCACACCGACCGAGCGCCGTCGCCTCCACGGCCGCGGCGAGCAGACCAGGCACGGTTGAGCGGGCCGCTTCCCGGCCCCGGGGCCTCGCGTTCGACCGCCGTTGCCGCGGAGTTCAGTCCGCGGGGTGGCCCGTGGTGTCCGGGCGTTGCGAGAATCTGCGGCGTCTTCGCGCCCTCCGGCCCCACGCCTGACGGCGTGCACACGTCCGCTCCGACCCGATCGAGGTTCCGGATGTTCGTACGACACCGGCCCGTACGCGCACGACACCTGCTCGCCGGCCTGGCACTGCTGCCGGCGCTGCTGTCCCCGGTGGCCGCCCAGGCGGCGCCGGGCGGCCCCGAGAAGGCCCGCTTCGACCTCCAGGCGCACCGCGGCGGCCTCGGCATGACCACCGAGGAGTCCCTGGAGGGCTTCGGCAAGGCGTTGCGGCTGGGGGTGTCCACGCTGGAGCTGGACACCCACGTCACCAAGGATCTGAAGGTGGTGGTCAACCACGACCGCCGGATCAGCGGCGTCAAGTGCCGGGACACCGGCCCGGTCACCCCCGGCGACCCGATGTACCCGTACGTCGGCGCGTACATCAAGGACCTGACCCTGGCTCAGCTGAAGACGCTGGACTGCGGCTACCGGCAGCTGCCCGGCTTCCCGGAGCAGGAGGTGGTCGAGGGCTTCCGGATGGTGGAGCTGAGGGACGTCCTCGACCTGGTCAGGAGCTACCGTGCCCGGGGCGTGACGCTGAACATCGAGACCAAGGTGGAGGCGGGCGCGCCGGAACAGACCGCTCCCCGCGAGGTGTTCGTCCGCCGGGTGTACGAGGAGATCCACCGCTCCGGCATCGAGCGGCAGGTCACCATCCAGTCGTTCGACTGGGGCGCGCTGAGGGTGATGCACCGGCTGGCGCCGAAGTGGCCGCTGGTGGCGCTGACCAACTACGACTTCCTCCAGGTCGGCGAGGACGGCGCGTCCCCGTGGCTGGGCGGGATCGACGTGGACGACCACGGCGGGGACTTCGTCAGGGCCGCCGCGACGCTGCCCGGGGTCACGACCCTCTCCCCCAACTACGGCTTCCCGCAGAACGGCAAGGTCGGCGACCCCGGGTTCCGGTTCTACTCGGACGCGGCGATGGTCGCGCGGGCCCACGCCCGGGGGCTGAAGGTGGTGCCCTGGACCTGTGACGACCCGGCGACCGTCGAGGCGCTGATGGACCTGGGTGTCGACGGGATCATCACCGACTACCCCGACCGCGTACGCCGGATCATGGCCGACCGCGGTATGCCGCTGCCCCGGCCGTACCGGCCGCACGGCCGCGGCTGACGGACGCGTGCGGCCGACGGGGCGGCGGGGCGGGCGGCCCCGCTCCGAATGGGGCGGGGCGGGACCGCGCGCCCACGGACGGCGCTGCGTTCGCTTCCCCCGGTACTTCGCGACCGGACCGGTACCGGCCGTCGACGGACCGTAAGACAGCGTTCGCCCCGCCGTGGTTCCGCTCCCCCGCGCTTTTCCGCGAGGGCGGTCCCCGGCGCCTCCCACCGGCTCCCGCACCCGGTGGACGGAGCCCCCGGGGCACGGCCTCGCACGCCGGGCTGCGTGCACGGTGTGCGCGCTTGGCGCCGACGGGCCGGGACACGGCCCCGGCCCGTCACGGGACGGGTCGGGGCCGGGGTCCGGGAGGTGGGTCGGACCCCGGCCCCGGGTCTGTCACGGCTTGCGGGCGACCGCGCCGTACATGGCGATGTCCTCGTCGCGGACGCCCTGCTCGCCGCTGCCGTCGGGGTGCCACTTGTGCACCTGGACGATGCCCGGCTCGACCAGGTCGAGGCCCGCGAAGAACGCGTGGGCCTCGTCCCGGGTGCGCAGCCGCATCGGCATGTCGCGGGCCGCGTACTCGCGGGCGACCCGGCCCACCTCCTCGGGCGCGAACTCGGCGGTGCCGATCGACATCGCGAGATGGCTGCCCGGGGGCAGCGGCTCCAGCAGCCTCCGGACGACACCGACGGCGTCGTCCGCGTCCAGCATGAAGTGGACGATCGCGATGACGGTGAGGGCGACGGGCCGGCTCAGGTCCAGGGTCGCGCGCAGCTCGGGCGCCCGGAGGATGGCCGCCGGGTCACGGAAGTCGGCCTCGATGTACGCCGTCCGGCCCTCGGGGGCACTGGCCAGCAGGCCCTGGGAGAGGGTGAGCACGATCGGGTCGTTGTCGACGTAGACGACCCGGGACTCGGGAGCCACGGCCTGGGCGATCTCGTGCAGGTTGGGCGAGGTCGGGATGCCGGTGCCGATGTCCAGGAACTGCCGCATGCCCGCCTCCTCGGCGAGCCAGCGCACGGCACGGTTCATGAAGTCGCGGTTGGCGCGCATGTGCACCGGGAGCGCGGGCCACTCCCGCGCCATCGCGTCGCCCGCCTCCTTGTCGGCGGGGTAGTAGTCCTTGCCGCCGAGCACGTAGTCGTAGATGCGTGCGGAGTGGGCGTTCTCGGTGTCGATCCGGTCGGCCGGCCATCCGTTGTCGGACAACGCCGTGTCTCCCATTCGGTCGGGGGTCGGGGGCTTCGCGTGGGCGGGTGCGGGGCGGGGGCCGGTCACCACTCCTCACGCAGCGCACCGAGCAGGGACTCGGTCTTCCTGGCGGGCGCGGCCTGGGCGCTCAGCCGGTCCAGTGCCTCCCGGTGGACCACGACGTCGTCGGCCTTGTCCAGGTAGGCGGCCCCGACGAGCCCGTCGCGGTAGGCGATGTCGGGCAGTTCGCGGGCGCGGAACCGCAGAAGGTGGAAGGCTCCGGCCCACAGGGCGGGATGCGGTCCGTGGGCGAACGGCATCAGCTGCACGGTGACGTGGGGCAGCCGGCCGGCCTCGATGAGGTGGTCGATCTGCGCGCGCATCACGTCGGGGCCGCCGACCGGCCGGCGCAGCGCGGTCTCGTCCATCACCACCCACAGCCGCGGCGGCTCCGGCCTGGTCAGCAGCTCCTGGCGGCGCATGCTCAGCGCGACCCGGCGTTCGGTGGCCTCGGCGGAGGCGTGCGGATGGGCCGCGGTGAGCAGGGCGCGGGCGTAGTCCTCGGTCTGGAGCAGGCCGTGCACGAACTGGTCCTCGTACGCGCGGATCTGGACGGCCGCCTGCTCCAGGCTGAGGTAGGCGGCGAACCAGTCGGGCACGACGTCGCGGTAGGCGTGCCACCAGCCCCGCTTGTTGGCCTCGCGCACGGACCGGAGGAAGGTGCCGATCTCCTGCGGGTCGGTGACGCCGTACACCTGGAGGAGTTTCTCGGCGTCCGCGAGCCGCAGCCGGGCCACCTTGGCGGCCTCCATGCGGCGGATCGTCGAGTGGCTGACCCCGATGGCCGCGCCCGCCTCGTCGTAGCTGAGGCCGGCCCGGGTGCGCAGGTCCTCCAGCTGTCTGCCGAGGATCATGCGCAGCACGGAAGGGGCGCCGCCCCAGTCGGTCTCCGTGGTCACGCCCACCTCCTCGGTTGTGGTCCGGGTGCACCCTCGTACGCGATCGGCCCGCCCATTCGATCACGTTCTGCCGGACGCAGCATGCACATGGCCACTTGCAAATTTCAACTTGCCGGTTGCGCTGCCTGCTTGACGGGGGTCCGGCCACCGGCGCCACCTCGGCTCCCAGCCGGTGGGGCACCGCCAGGTAGGGTGCCCGGATGGCACCAAAGGGGGCGGAGGCTGTGAAGCGAGCGGGTTCGGCGCCGGCAGGCGGCGCGGTGACGGCGCGGGCCCTGCGCGCCCTTGACGAGCGCGGCACCGCCGGGGCCCGGAGTGAGCCGGGACCGGCGTACCGGCCCCCTCCGCGTCGGACCGCCGGCGCGTGACCGCCCGGGGGCGACCACCCGGCCCGCCGCAGCGTGCCCGACCAGCGAATTCCCGCCCGCACCGCTCCGATATCATCCTCGGACTCACGCGCTGGAATCGACCCGTTCAAACCGACATCTCACACATCGGCCAAACAATTGATACCTAGACAATCGCGGGTGTCTCCGCGAATAAACGGCAGAACCGAGGTCGCCGCGTGGCGTCAGCCGCGGGCGATACTGTGGGCGACCGTCTCGGTGACGGCCCTCGGATTCCTCATCGCGCTGGAGATCACCGCGCGGCACTACGGCCTGCCGGGGCCGATGACCAACCAGGTGCGCGAGGTGCTGTTCCCGCCGAAATCGGGTTTCCTCCTCTACGGCGCCATGGCGTTGATGATGGTGGTGCTCACCTGGCGGCAGCGGCTCATCGCGGCCGGTGTCGCGCTGGGCATCGACGCCGTCTTCTTCCTGGTGCGCTGGGCGGCCGGCATCCCGATCTCCCCCGGCCACCCCTTCGGCAGCGGCGCGTTGTGGGTGCTCCTGGGCTGTGCGGTCATCGCCGTCACGCGCCGCACGGGCCGGGAACGCGTGCTGCTGCTGAAGGGCGTCGGGCTGGGCCTGCTGCTGGTGGCCGGCCGCAAGACCGGCGACACCTGGCTGTACATCACGGCGAAGAGCCGCCCGTCGGTGCTCGACCAGTACGTGGCGACCGCCGATCACGCGCTGGGCAACCCGTCGTGGGTGGTGGGCCGGCTCGTCAGGGCCTCGGGTCCGGTCGGCTACCACATCCTCGACTACGTCTACGTCCAGCTCGCGCTGGCGGCGGTCGTCGTCTCGCTGTACCAGCTGCGCCATGTGGCGGTCGAGCGCCGCTTCCCGGCCCATCATCTGGTGCGCACGTTCCTGGTCATCGGTCTCCTGGGACCGGGCATCTACATGATCTACCCGGTGGTCGGACCGATCTTCGCCTACGGCCCGGGCGCCTCCGGCACCGGCGGCCTGGAGTGGGCGGCGGCCAACCTGTGGCCGCACACGCCGACACCGCTCACCGCCCCGCACCACATGACGTACGACGGGCTGACCCCGCGCAACTGCATGCCGAGCCTGCACACGGCGTGGGCCACCGCCATCTTCATCCACTCCCGCAAGGGCCCGCGCGTCATGCGGTACGCGGGCACCTTCTGGCTGATCGCCACGCTCGGCGCGACGCTGGGATTCGGCTACCACTACGGCGCGGACATCGTCGCCGGTGTGGTCTTCACGCTCACGATCGAGGCGGGCCTGCGCTCGCAGGCCCGCGGCTGGGACCGGTCGGGGACCCGGCTGGTCGGCTACGGTGCGGCGGTCTTCGCCGCGCTGCTGCTCTCCTATCGCTTCCTGCCGATGGAGATGGCCACCTATCCGTGGCTGTTCGGTCCGCTTGTCGTCCTGGCGGCGGCCTCGGTCGTGCACCTGTACGTGCGGACCACCAGGCTGTGGGATCCGCAGGCCGTGCCGGTGCGGCAGCCGGCACCGCAACCCGAACCGGTGTAGGAGCCGGCGGCGGTGGACCGCCGCACGATCCGCTTTTTCGGCCGACAGGTCGCCCCCCGCTCCGCCCCGCACCCTCTCCGGTGCGGGGCGGAGTGCTTGCCCCCCCGGCGTCCGGGCCGCGTTCCGGCGAGCCGCACCCCGCCCGGTGTCCGCCCCCGCGACCCGCTAGATTCTCCGCCGGTGCGGGTGGACCGCATCCGGGGGCGGTGGCTTCGGCGCCGGTCCCGCGTTCACCGCGCGTGCCGTCCGGCCGGGAAGGCCGGGGCCGCGCCGCCGCCCACCGCCCGGGGGTTCCATGGTCTGGTCGCTGATCCGCCGTCGCCGGGCCGTGTCCGGTCTGCCGGTGCCGGGGCGGTGCGCGCCCGGGCGGCATGTGCTGGCCACCGAACGGCTGCTGCTGTTCACACCGCGGACCCGGCTGGACGTGATGGCCGCGCTCGCCGCGAGCGCGGACGCCGCGGCGCAGCGCTGGCTGGGCACCCAGGCCGACGAGGTGCTGCCCGACCCCGGTGTCCGCCGGGCCCTGCTGGACTGGCGGCCCGCCGGTGACGACGGCCGGCGCGTCCCGCGCGAGCTGGCCGAGCCGTACGCGCCCGATCCGGACGACCCGCTCCTGCTGGTCTGCGTGTGCCGGTCCGACCTCAGTTACGCCGGAGCCCTGGAACTGCAGCACCGGACGGGCGAGATGGGCGGCTGGCTGGCGCCGGACCACCGCGGCCGGGGTCTGGGGGCGGAGCTGTTCCGGGCGGGCGTGGAGCTGGCCCACACCCATGTCGGCCTGGTCACGGTCCGGGCGGGGGCCGAGCCAGGGAACACCGCGAGCCGGCGGTCCCTGGCCGGCGCGGGTCTCGTCCCCGACCACGGGCCGGCCCGGCACACGCTGCCGGACGGCCGGGTGGTGGACGCCGTCTGGCACCGGCACGACACCAGGGCACCGGCCCACTGCTGCTGAGCGGGCGCCGTCACGGGCCCCGGCAGCACCCCGCCCGGGCGGCCGCGCGGCCGCCCGGGGTCAGGGCCCGGGGTGAGCGGCCGTACCGCCAGGGCGAGTGCGGGTCGCCGTCCCGGCCGGGGTACCGGTGGTGTGCTCGCCGGTGGGCCAGGAACGGGCGCCGGGGGCCGGCGGGGTGGATCCGGAGAGCTCCGAGGACAGGGCGACGTTCCCCGGCCGGGGCGGCGGGTCAGTCGACGGCGGTGAAGGCGAGCACGGCGTTCTGGCCACCGAAACCGAAGGAGTTGCTGACGGCGGCCCGCATCCGGTGCGGACGGGGCACCTTGACGACGACGTCCAGGTCCATGGCCGGGTCGAGGGTGTCGAGGTTGGCGGTGGGCGGGATCAGCTGGTGGCGCAGGGTCAGCACGGTGCAGGCGGCCTCGATGGCCCCGGCCCCGCCGATGGCGTGCCCGATGGCGCCCTTGACGGCGGTGACGGGCGGGGGCCGGCGGAAGACCCGGTGCAGCGCGTTGTGCTCGGCGGCGTCGCCCTGCGGGGTGGCGGTGCCGTGCGCGTTGACGTGGTCGATGTCCTCGGGGGCGAGGCCGGCGTCGGCGAGGGCACCGCGCACGGCGCGGGCGGCGCCGTCGCCGTCGGGGTGCGGGGCGGTGAAGTGGTGGGCGTCGCAGGAGGCGCCGAACCCGGCGAGGAGGGCCTCGGGCCGTGCGCCCCGCGCACGGGCGTCCTCGGTGCGTTCCAGGACCAGGACGGCGGCGCCCTCACCGAGGACGAAGCCGTCGCGGTCGCGGTCGAACGGGCGGGAGGCGGCGTCCGGTGAGTGGGCGCGGCGGGACAGGGCGCGCATCTGGGCGAAGCAGGCGGCGGTCATCCGCAGCCGGGCCGACTCGCTGCCGCCGGCCAGGACCAGGTCGCAGTGGCCGGACAGCAGCCAGTCCCGGGCCAGGCCGATCGCGCTGGTGCCGGAGGCACAGGCGGTGCTGACCACCATGTTGGGGCCGCGCGCGCCGAGGTCCAGGGCGATCTCGGCGGCGGCCATGTTGGGCACGCTGCGCGGCAGCGCGAGCGGGGAGACCCGGTCCGGGACGTGGGCGGCGAGCCGGTCGAACTCGGCCTGCCAGCCCTGCATGGACCCGGTGCCGACGCCCATCACCACGCCGATCCGGGCCCCGTCCCAGGCGCCGGGCGCGAGCCCGGCGTCGGCGACGGCCTCACGGGCGGCCAGCAGTGCGAAGGTGGTGAACCGGTCGAGCCGGCGGGCCAGCCGGTGGCCGAGCAGGGCGGCCGCGTCCAGCCCGGGTACCTGGCAGGAGAAGGCGACGGGCAGGCCGGCCAGAGCGGGGTCGGCGGTGGCGGTGGACCGCCCGGCGCACAGGCCCTTCCAGGCCGCTTCGCGGCCGACGCCCGCCGGGGTGACCAGTCCGAGACCGGTGACGGCGACCGGGGCCCGCCGCGCGCCTGCTTCAACCTGATGCATGAGGCGTGATTATCCGGGCCGGGGGGTGCCGCCGCGGTCCGCCACGACCCGTTCGGCCCAGGCCGGCGGGTGCTACCACCCGGATGCCCGAACCGGACGCAGGCAGTCAGTGCTGCCCGGCGGGCAGGCGGCCGTCGTCGCCGGAGCCGGCGTCCAGGGCGCGGACCGCGCTCGACCAGGCCCGGGCCAGCGCGTCCTCCAGGTCGTCCAGCGGGCGCTCGCAGGTGTCGAGGTGCAGGGCGGGACCGAAGTGCACGTGGACGCGGGGTCGGCGCACGGGCGCGGTGGCCCAGCCCGCGAGCTGCTTGGCGCGGCTGCCGGAGGAGACCCTGCGGGCGCCCGCGTGGCCGATCGGGATCACCGGGGCCCCGGTGGACAGCGCGAGCCGGACGACCCCGGACTTCAGGCGTCCGGGCGGGCGGTCGTGGGAGGCGCGGTACCGGGGCAGGCCGCCCTCCGGGTAGACCAGCACCCCGCGACCGGCGGTGAGGGCGTCGGCGGCGTGCCGGAGCGCGTCCGGGGCGCGGCGGCTGCCCCGGTGCACCGGCACATGGCCCTCCCGGGTGAGGACCCGGCCCAGCAGGGGCACCCGCCACAGCCCCGCGGTCGCGAGCACGGCCGGCCGCAGTCCGAGCCGGTGCAGGGTGCCGAGGAGCAGTGCCGGGTCGAAGAACGAGGTGTGGTTGGCGGCGAGGACGTATCCGGTGCCGGGCGGCCGCGCCAGCTGTCCGGCACCGCTCACGCTCGTGTCACTGAAGACGGGCACCAGGGCCCCGGCCCATGCGGACAGCATCGGGCACTCCTCTCCGCCGTGTCTGCCGGGGCCGTTGCTCACCGGCACCGCGCTCGCACATATGACCGTACTGCCCCGAATGCCTGTTTGGCGTGCGGTGCCCCGGTGCCGGTGGCTGAATGGCCGTCATGAACTTCCTCGCCTCGTACGACGCGATCCCGGAGGACGACGTCCCGCAGCGGGTGGCCCTGCTGCGGGAGACCATGGCGACCGGCAGGGCGGCGCTCTTCGCCGAGCTGCGCGCGCACCGGCCGGTGTTCAGCACACCGGTCGGGGTGTTCGTCACCCGGCACCCCGACGTCCTGGAGGTGCTCTCGGCGCCCACGACGTTCACCGTGGGCGTGTTCGGCCCCGCGCTGGAGGACGTGCTCGGCGCGCCGTTCATCCTCGCCCGGGACGGCGCCGACGTGCACTGGCGCGAGCGCGGGTACGGGCAGCTGGTGCTCGCCGCGGAGGACGCACCACGGGTGCGGAAGCTGACCGCGCGGATCGCCGACCAGGTGCTGGACGAGGCGATCGCCCGGGGCACGGACACCTTCGACCTCGTCCAGGACTACGCGCGGCTGGCCGTCGCCCGGGTCGCGGCCGCCTACCTGGGGTTCGACGGCATCGAGGAGGAGACGCTGCACTCCTGCACGCGCCGGATGCAGTGGGCGTTCGCCATCAACCCCGGGCGGGATCCGGAGATCCACGCGGCGGGTGTCACGGCCGGCCGGGAACTGCACGACCGGGTGGCGGAGTTGATCACACGCCGGCGGGCCGCGGACCCCGCGGACGGCCCCGACGACGTGCTGGGCCGGATGCTGCGCACCCGGCTGCCCGCCGAGTACGGTTTCGACGACGAGCGGGTCAACGCGAACCTGGTCGGCTATCTCACGGGTTACCAGCAGAACGCCACCCAGTGCACGGCCACCGCGCTGAAGGAACTCGTCGTGCGCCCCGAGGTGCTGGTCGAGGCGGAGCGCGCGGCGGGCGAGGGCGACCCCGCCCGCTTCGACGCCTTCGTGTGGGAGGCGCTGCGGTTCCACCCGTTCGTGCCGGTCACGCCCCGGCTGTGCGTGCGCGACCACGTACTGGCCGCGGGCACCCCGCGGCAGACCCTGATTCCCGCCAAGAGCGTGGTGCTGGCCTGCTTCGCGTCGGCGATGTTCGACGAGGAGGTGCTCGACGCGCCCGCCGAGTTCCGGCCCGGACGCCCGCCCGCGCACAACCTCGTGCTCGGCTACGGCGCCCACGACTGCGTCGGCCGGTACGCGGCCCAGGTGATCGTGCCGGAGCTGGTGCGGCGGGTGCTGCTGCGCCCCGGAGTGCGCCCGCTGCCCGGCGGCGAACGTGACCTGGACTACGCGGGCACCCCGTTCCCGCAGCACTACCGGGTGCGCTCCGGCCGTGCGGCCGTGACCACGACCTGACCCGGTGATCCGACCCGCGACCCGACCGGAGGACCCATGACCGTCACGTCTCGCTCGCCCCAGGCGGGGACCCTGCCGTGGACCGGGGCCCGGGACCGGTCCCGGGACGGACTGCGCAACCGGTTCGAGACTTACGCGCTGACCCACTACGGCCCGGCCTGGCGGGCGGTGCGGCGCAGCCGGTGGCTGCACCGGCGGCTCAACTCCACGCTGACGGACCTGGCCGTGCTGAAGGCACCGCCGCGCCCCAACCCGCTGAGCACCAAGGCCCCGTACACCTCCTGGGACTCCCTGACCGACCGGACCTGGGTGGGCCGGCACCTGCCGCCGGTGGCGAAGGTGCGGACGGGGCTGCCCGCGCCCGAGAGGGTCGCCGAGCTGTTCCGGCGCGAGGGCGAGGGCCGCTACTGCACCCGGTCCACGGCGCTGCTGCCGGCGTTCGCCCAGTGGTTCACCGACGGCTTCCTGCGCGGTCACGCGGCCACCGGCGACCCGCGCCGCACCGACTCGCCGCACACCCTGGACATGTCCCAGCTGTACGGCGACCGCGAGGAGGTCACCGCGTGCCTGCGCACCTTCGCGGGCGGGCGGCTGAAGAGCCGGATCATCGACGGGGCGGAGTTCCCGCCCGCCCTGTGCGAGGGCGGGCGGATCAGGGACGAGTTCCGGGTGATCAGGCCGGTCCGGTTCGACGAGGTGCCCGAGCCGTTCGTGGACACCCTGTTCGCGTGCGGCGGCGAACGGGTGCACGCGCACATCGGGCCGATGGCGATGAACGTCCTGTTCCTGCGCGAGCACAACCGGGTCGCCGGCGTCCTCGCCGCCGCGCACCCGGACTGGGACGACGAGCGCCTCTTCCAGACCACCCGCAACACGCTGATCGTGATGATGATCCGGGTGATGCTGGAGGAGTACATCAACCACATCACCCCGTACCACTTCGACTTCGTGCTGGATCCGGTCCGCACCGACCGCGGGGTGTGGCACCGGGAGAACTGGGCGACGATCGAGTTCAGCCTGGTCTACCGCTGGCACAGCCTCGTCCCGTCGACGTACACCCTCGGCGGGCGCGAGGTGCCGCTGGCGCAGACCATCGCCAACGGGCGGCTCCTCCTGGAGAGGGGACTGGGCCCGCTGTTCGAGGACCTGTCCCGGCAGCCGGCCGGCCTGGTGGGGCTGTTCAACACGGACGAGCTGCTGCTGCCGCTGGAGGCGCACAGCGTCGCCGTCGGCCGCGACCTGCGGCTGGCCTCGTACAACGACTACCGCGCCTACTACGGTTTCCCCCGGGTCACCGACCCGCGGCAGATCTCCGGCGACCCACGGGTGCAGGAGGCGCTGGCCGACGCGTACGGCGACGTGGACGCGATCGACCTGTACGTCGGACTGTTCGCGGAGGAGCCCGAGCCGGGGGCGATCTTCGGGCGGCTGCTCGAACGCATCATCTCCGTCGACGCGTTCTCCGAGGCGCTGAACAACCCGCTGCTCGCGCCCCGGCTGTTCACCCCCGCCACCTTCTCACCCGAGGGTCTGCGGATCGTCCGGGAGACGCGCTGCTTCTCCGACCTGGTGCACCGCAATCTGCCGGAGGACAAGGAGCGTTACTTCGTGTCCCTCGGCCGGAGCTCGGCGGACACGCGGGCCGCGGCCCGCTGACCGGGCCGCGAGGCGGGCGCTCCGCGGCGGCCGGCCACCGCGGAGCGGGGCGCCGTCGCCGCCCAGCCGGGCGGACGGACCGTCGCCGCCCGGCCGGGCGGACCGCCGCTCCGGCCCTGACCGCCGCTCCGCCCTTGACCGCCGGACCCTAACTGCCGTTCCGGCGGCGCGGACGGCCGTTGCCGCGGACCGGACCGCCGTTGCCGCGGACCGGACCGCCGTTGCCGCGGGCCGGGCCGCCGTTGCCGCCGAGCGGACCGCCGTTGCCGCCCCGGGCGTGCGCGAGCAGCGCCTCGGCGGCGGTGCGCAGCCGCTCCGCCGCCGTACGGCAGGCGGCGGCCTGCTGCTCCAGGGTGGGACGGCTCCACTCCGGTGCCGCCGGGCTCTCGGCCAGCGTGGCCGCGGTGGCGGACAGCCGCCGGGCGTACTCCTCCATCAGATCGGCGTCCGACCGCAAGGTGCCGACGCGGTCGAGGAGTCCGGTCTCGGACGATGTGACGTCGACGTCGGGGAACTCGGTCACCATGGCGTGCTCCCACGGGTGCTGGGGGACGGACGGGGTTCACTCACGGGGCTTCAGCGCGGCAGGACGGCGCCGGCGCTGCGGTGGAGCATGAACTGCGGGCAGGTCAGGACGAACAGGGGCCGGTCGGCGTCGATGCCGAGCCGGCGCAGCTGCCCGGCGAAGGGTTCGGCCGCCGCGGTGTCCAGCCGCACCCGGATCCGGCCGCCGGTGTGCAGCCGTAGCCTGCCGTGGGCCCTGACCAGGGTGCGGACCGTGCTCTCGCCCCGGCGGCCGTAGAGGATCCAGTCGGCCTCGGGGCAGCGCACGCCGCGGCCCAGGCGGCCGTCGACGGCGATCCCGAGGTCGGGGGAGCGCAGGCGGAGCCCGCGGCCCATCAGGTCGGCCTCGGCGGTCATCCGCAGCGCGGGCTGGCCCCAGATCTCCTCGGCGACCACCCGGGCCTCCTCGCTGCTGACGGCGAGGGAGAGGACGTGGCGGCCGGTGCGCCGCAGGTCGACGCGGCGCACGAGGTCCAGGGCGACGTCGTAGGGGCGGGGCCGCCACAGGTCGTCCACCAGTACGGACAGGGCGATCTCGGTGTACGGGCCGATCGTGGTGCAGCGGTGCTCGTACAGCGACAGCACCGCCATGGCCCGCCGGCCGAGCCGGCTCGGTGTCATCCAGGTGGCGTCGGGCAGCAGGCCGCGGGCCCTGGCCGCGTCGACCGGGAAGCACAGGTGGGCGGCGGAGGAGTCGTAGTAGCGCACCGGCACGTCGACCGGGCCCGCCGTGGTGGGGACCGAGGTGGTGGGCAGGGTGAGGAACGGATAGCCCTCGGGCGGGTTGGCGCGGTCCTTCAGCTGGTACGCCTGGGTGCGCACGACGGGGCCCCGGTAGGCCGTGAGCGCCTCGTCGACGCGCTCGCGGGCCTCGGGGATGACGGTCCTGAGGTGCTCGATGTACTCGTGGAGCATGTGGCACAGCGGGAACTCGTGGGTGGGCCCGGTGTAGTCGACCTCGTACCAGCCGGGGTGCGGGTCGAAGGCGGAGCCCGCGCCACGGCCGTCGAGGACGGGCACGATGTCGTGCTGGTTGGTGATGCTGGCGACCCAGGTGCGCGGGTCGGCGGGCCTCTTGCTGTCGACCGGGGAGCCGACGGTGACGACGTGGGTGACCCGGTAGGCGCGGCAGAACTCCTCGTCCTGGGCGAGGTTCATCACCGCGATACCGCCCTCGCTGTGTCCGATCAGCGCCAGTTCGGCACCGCGCGGGATGCCGTAGTCCTCCAGCGCCAGCAGGATCGAGCGGGTGTACGGCGAGTCCGTCATGAACAGGTTGCGCCAGGCGCCGATGAAGTCCTGCGGGGAGTCGTTCCGGGGGCGGCCGGGTGCCATGCCGGGGGCCTGGAGGACGTAGCGGACCACCCCGTCCGGGCCGCGCACGTTCTGCATCAGGATCCGGCCGTCGGTGGAGAGCATCTCGATGTTGCGCAGGAAGCCGAGGAAGGACCCTTCCGTGGCGACGACCTGGCGTTCCTGCTCGGTCAGGTCGACGGCCTCGGCGGCGCCCTCGCCCCTGTCCATGCCCGCGAGACGGGCGGCGCTGATGCCGTGCAGCGGGTCGGCGGACAGTTCCCGGCCGGCGGCGAGCGCCCAGCCGGTCTCGTCGTTCTTCGGGTCCTCGTCCAGCAGGGCGCGGATGGCGAGCAGTTCGGCCATCAGCGGGGCCAGCCCGGACAGCGCGCGCTGGGCCCCCTGGTCGCGGAAGAGGGCCCGCAGGGACCGTACGGCCTCCAGGTCCCGGTCCGCGGTGACGGCCTCGGTCAGCCGCCGCATGCCGGGATCGCGCCCGAACTCCGGGTGGTCGACGAGCACGGCGGCGATCCTCAGCCGCAGCGAGGTGACCGCCACCAGCGCGGCCAGGCTCTCCCGGCCGAGCACCTCACCGGCCGCGCCGAGCACATGGCCCATGCCCTTGGGGGCGACGATGGCCGAGCCGCCCAGGCCCTGTTTGTCGGTCAGGGCCCGCAGCAGCGCCCACTGGGCGGCGAGGCCGGTGCGGGGCCGGCGGCGCGCGGAGGCGGACAGGGCCGGGTCGAACAGCGCGGTGCTGGTGCGCGCGGACACCGCGCGGACGCCCTCCGCGACCTCGACCACGTCCCGCGCGCACCGGCGCAGCAGTTCCCTGGTGTCCTGACCGTCCGGCGCGGGCCGTCCCGGCGCGGTGCCGTCCGCTCCCATCCGGCGCTCCCTCGGCTCGACGACACGGGATGGGCCGCGTCGACGGGCGCGGCCCCGCTCCCATGGTCGGCCAGGGCGGGCGGGCCCGCACCTTCATCCATCCAGGTAGAGGATGCCCACCGGGTGCCGTGCCGCCCGTCGAGCCTGGGCTCCGCCCGCGTACGGCTCGCGCATAATCGCCGCACATGACCCCCTCCACTCCCCCGCTCCTCCCCGTGGGAGGCGCGCCGTGACCACGTCCGCCGAACGCCCGGGGGACCCGCGGGCCCCGCTCGCCGACACCGTCCCGGTCGGCCTGCCGCTGCGCACCGGCTATCTGCTCACGCTCGTGGTCGGCCCGCTGGCCGTCCTGGCACTGGCACTGCCCGTCGCCCTGGCCGGGGGCTGGGGGCCGCGTTGGTACGACGGGTTCCTCGGCGCGGGGATGTACGCGCTGTCCATCATGGGCATCACGGCCGGCTACCACCGGCACTTCACCCATCTGTCGTTCAAGGCGAAACGACCCCTGCGGATCGCCCTGGGTGTCGCGGGCGGCCTGGCCATGGAGGGCCCGGTCACCATGTGGGTGGCCGAGCACCGGCGCCACCACCAGCACGCGGACCGGGAGGGCGACCCGCACTCGCCGTGGAAGTACGGCACCACCCGGCGAGCACTGCTCAAGGGACTGTGGCACGCCCAGGTCGGCTGGTTCTCCTCCTCGCCGGTGCGCTCCAACTACCCGCGCTACGCACCCGATCTGCTCGCCGACCCGGACGTGCGCCGCCTGGACCGCTGCTATCCGCTGGCCATCGCCGTCTCCCTTGGCCTGCCGCCCGCACTGGTCTGGGCGGTCACGCGGGACGGGCACGCCGCGCTGGTCACCTTCTTCTGGGCGAGCCTGGTCCGGTACGCCGTCGTCCACCACGTCACCTGGTCGGTCAACTCCGTGGCCCACGCCTTCGGTGAGCGCCACTACTCCACCCGCGACCGGTCCCGGGACGTGCCCTGGGTGGCCCTGCTGACCTTCGGCGAGGGCTGGCACAACCTCCACCACGCCGACCCCAACAGCGCCCGGCACGGCGGGCTGCGCGGCCAGCCGGACCTCACCGCCTGGCTGATCGCCCGGTTCGAACGGTGGGGCTGGGCGTACGACGTGCGCTGGCCGGACCAGCGGCGGATCACCGCCCGGCTGGCCCCCGAGGCGGCCGCCCGGCGGGTGCCGCACGGTCAGCTGCCCGTGAAGTAGCGGGTGAAAGGAGTGGAGTCGACGGCGAACATGCCGTTGAACGGCTCGTTCAGCTGGTAGACCAGCAGCACGGTGAAGGTGATGAGCGCCGTCAGGCCCATCACCATCACCACGTGGGGGAAGCTCCGGCGCACCCCGAACATGAACATGAACGCCACGGTGAGCACACCGCCGACGATCAGCCCGAACCACAGCACGGGTGACAGGGTGTCGGCCACGTCCGCCTCCCGGCCGCGCCGGGCGTCGTCCAGGGTGCTGAGCTGGGCCAGGGTCTCCTGGAGCGTGGCCTGCTGGGCCGGTGAGGCGCCCGCGGGGACCTGGCCGGCCGCCCGGAGGTCGTTCAGCAGCTCCCAGCCGCGCCGGCCCGGCGGCTGCCCCTGCGCCATGGCGGGCCATTCGGCGGACACGACGTGGTGCACGTACGCGTCGACGGCGTCCCGGGTCCGTTCGCCCTCCAGTGCCGGCAGCCCGGCGGCCAGCAGACGGATCTGGTGGGCGGCGCTCGCCTCCACCTGCACATGGCCCACCGCACCGGACCGGGTCTCCCACACGGACACCATCGACAGACCGAGGACGAGGGCGTAGAGCACGCCGACCATCATCGAGATGTACTCGGCGACGTCCTCGCGGGGTTCCTCCTCCGGGTCCGGGGGCCAGTAGCGGTGCCGGACCACCACGACGCCCGCGGCGACCATGGCGATGCCCAGCACGACGGCGAAGATCTCGATCATCGGCTCGGTCTCCTGTCGTCTCGGTGTGCTCGGTGCCGGAGCCGGTGTGCCCGGTGCACGAGCGGGGTCTACTTGCCGATGCGCCGCGAGCCGAGGAGGGCGGCGGCGAGGACGGCGGGGATCAGCATCAGGAACAGCACGACGAGCAGGCCGAGCCCGGTCGGGCCGCCACCGGGCCGGACGAACCGGGCCAGGATGGAGGTGCCGGACGGCCGGCGGGGCGGGGTGCGGGGAGGCCGGGCCGGGGCACTGCTCGGGGCGGTGGACCGGCCGCCGGTGGACTGACCACCGGTCTGCCCGCCGACGGACTGCCCGCCGGTGGACTGACCACCGGTCTGCCCGCCGACGGACTGCCCGCCGGTGGACTGACCACCGGTCTGCCCGCCGGTGGACTGACCGCCCGTGGACTGACCGCCGGCCGCCTCGCCGCCCGTCGCCTGACCACCGGTCGCCCCGCCCCCGCCGGCGCCGCCTTGGCCGGCCGAGGCGCCCGCGGCGGCGCCGGCGGCACCCGCACCACCGCCGGTGGCCGCGGCTCCCGCCGCCGCTCCAGCCGCCCCCGCTGCGGCCGCCGCACCTCCAGCCACCGCACCTCCGGCCGCTGCCGCCCCGGCCGCCGCGGCTGCTCCCCCGGCCGCGGCGCCTCCCGCGGCCGCACCCGCAGCGGCACCGGCTCCGGCAGCGGCACCGGCTCCAGCTCCGGCACCGGCTCCAGCTCCGGGTACGGCACCCGCGCCCGCGCCCACACCAGCAGCGGCACCCGCCGCGACACCGACACCGGCTCCGGCCGCCACGCCCGCACCCGCCGCGACACCGGCTCCGCCCGCCGCCGCACCCGCACCCGCGCCCGCCGCCGCACCGGCGGCTGCCGCGGCACCGGCGGCTGCCGCGGCGCCCGGAGCCGCTGCCGCACCCGCGCCGGCAACTCCGGCTCCCGCGGCCGCGGCACCCGCCCCCGCGCCCGCCGCGGCACCGGCTGCCGCGCCCGCCGCCCCGGTGGTCGTACCCGCCGCAGTGCCGGGCACGGCCACGCCGGGCACGGGGGCGGGTACGCCAGGTGCGGGTACGCCCGGCGCGGGGGCGGCGGGCGGGGGCAGGGGTGGGGGCGGTGGGAACACGGCTCCGGGCGGCAGCGGCAGTACCGGCGGGGCGGGGGGCACGGCAGGCGGGGGAACCGGAGGGACTGGCACGGGAGGGGGAAGCGGCGGGGCCGGCGGTGGGGCGGGGACCGGCGGCACGGGCGCCGGGGGCGGGATCGGCGCGGGCGGGACCGGCGCGGGCGGGACCGGCGCGGGCGGGATGGGCGCGGGCGGGATCGGCGGGGGTGGAGGCGGGGGCGGGGGCGCGGGTAGCGGTGGGTGCAGCCAGAACATGCCGGTCGCACGGGCCTTCAGCAGCGGCGGCGGCTCCGGGCAGCCGTCCGGCCGGAGGGTTTTGATCCGGTCGCTTCCCGTCACGTGCCCCTCGCTGAGGTACTGGCCGGGGGGCCGCTGCACGGTCGCCACGCACCGCACCGATCCGCCGGGTTCCAGGCTCGGGACGTAGTCGCCGCCCACCGCGCAGACGATGGCGGGCGGCTGGAGCACCGGGTCGGTGAGGTGGAGGTCGAACACGGTCCGGTCACCGGTGTTGGTCACGTCGTAGAAGACGGTGGCCCGGTCCAGGGCGAAGGCCCGGCCCAGGGTTCCGGCGCCGGTGACGACGGTTTCGGTGAGTGACAGCCGTCCGCCGACGCCGGCGTACCCGGACCGGGCGACGGCCCGGGGCTCCACGCCGAGGGACGGGACGCGGCCGACGGCGGTGACGTCGGCGATCCAGGTGCCCGGGCGTGCGGTGGACCAGGCGGTACAGGTCGCCGACTCCAGTCCGCGGAGCATGGGAATGTGGTCGCCGCCCATGCAGCGGATCGCGGTGTCCGGCAGGCCGGGGTCGCTCACCCGCACGTCGTACAGGTCGGCCCCGCTGCGGTTGATCAGCCGGTACGCCTTCACCAGCGGGCGGCCGACGCGGATGCCGGGGTCGGTCGCCTCCGTGCCCGGCCTGGTGTCGACGGTGACCTCCAGGGCGAGCCCGTGGGTTCCCGCCCCGTCGGCGACGGCTCGGCCCACCGGTACCCCGGACACGGCCATGAGCAGGGGCAACACCGCGGGCAGACGGGGGCCGAGAGCCCGTCGACACCTCCCTAACAGTCCTATGAACACACAAAAAGGACTAACAGAGCGGCCCACGGGCGCGCTGCGGTCCACGCCGGTCACGGGGTGGGGTCACACGAAGATCACTCCGGTGGCCGCGCGAGGCCGGCGGGGCTCCGTGCCGCCGGACGCCGGGCAGCTCAGGCGTCGGGCATCAGGCCCGCCGCGACCGTCGCGCCGAGCTCCCAGCACGCCTGGGTGGCCGCCTTGTCCGGCGCGCCGGTGACGGTCACCGGCTCGGCCGCCCGGCGCCAGCCGAGTCCGGTGGTGACGGTCTCCACGGCACGGACGGCGCCGGTGACGTCGTTGCCGCCGTGGACGTAGAAGCCGAAGGGGCGGCCCCGGGTCTCGTCCAGGCAGGGGTAGTAGATCTGGTCGAAGAAGTGCTTGAGGGCGCCGGACATGTAGCCGAGGTTGGCGGGCGTGCCGAGCAGGTAGCCGTCGGCTTCGAGCACGTCGGAGGCGGTGGCGGACAGGGCCGCCCGCCGTACGACGCGGACGCCCTCGATCTCCGGTGTGGTGGCGCCCGACACGACGGCCTCGAACAGCGCCTGGCAGTGCGGCGAGGGGGTGTGATGGACGATCAGCAGGGTAGGCACAAGCGGCACCCTGCCGTGCGTCCGCCGCCCCTGGCAAACGGGCTCCGTGACGGCCCGGGCCGGGCGCCGCCGCAGGGAGGACGGGAGGAGTCGCCGTGACCGAGGAGGACCACCGGGCGCCGGCCGCGGTCGTGTTCGACGCGCTGGGCCTGGACTACGAGCAGGCGTTCGCCGGCTCCGCACCGCACCGGGAGTCGCTGCGCCGGCTGCTGGAACTGCTCCCGCCGGGCAGCCGGGTGCTGGACGTGGGCAGCGGCACCGGACGGCCGACCGCGCGGACACTGACCGAGGCCGGCCACCGCGTGCTCGGCGTCGACGTCTCCCCGGTCATGGTGGAGCTGGCCGCCCGGCAGGTGCCCGGGGCCGAGTTCCGGCTCGCCGACATCCGCGAGACGCCGCTGGATCCGGCTTCGTTCGACGCCGTGTGCGCGTACTTCTCGCTGCTGCAGATGTCCCGCGCCGAACAGACGGCCGTCGTGGCGAAGCTGGCCCGGGCGGTGCGGCCCGGCGGCCTGGTCGCCCTGGCGACGGTGCCGCTCGACGTGGAGGACGCCGAGGGCGTCTTCATGGGGCAGCCGGTGCGGGTGACGAGCTTCACCGCCGAGGCGTTCACCCGGCTGGTGACCGGAGCGGGCCTTGCCGTGCTCGCGCGGGAGCAGGCGCCGTTCACCCCGGCCCATCCCGAGGCGACGCCCGAACCCCATCTGTTCCTGCTGGCCCGGCGCGAGGCCGGATGACCCCGCGGCCGGTGCGCCGCCGTGCGTGCGGCATCGTCGAAAGCCCTCGGTTACAGTGACGGCTTCCAACCGAAGGGGAGACAGCTGTGCAGGTCGGGGTGGGGGCCGTAGGCGGCCGAGCGGTGGTCGCGGTGGCACTGGTGGCGGTGCTCGGCGGATGTGCGCAGTCGGGGGACGACGGCGGGAAGAAGTCCGCGCGCACCTCGGCGGGCGCGAAGGGCACGAGGGGTACGGACTCGGCCGGCAAGGAGGCGACGGGCAAGGGCTCGGCGGGCAAGGACGCCGCCGTCGCCACCGGGGGCACGATCGGCGCTGCCGGCTCCGCGTGCGAACTGCCCGTGAGCTTCCGCCTGGCCAAGCACTGGAAGGCCAAGCCGGTCGACGCGGAGAAGGAACTGGGCAAGGCGTCGAAGGGTGAGGACGGCGACCTGACCGGGGCGCTCGCCGAAGCCTTCCTCCGGCAGGGTCCGGTCACCACGGCCTGCGAGATCGACGCCAAGCCGGCCGGCAACATCGGCTTCCTGCGCGTGTGGACCGGCGAGCCCGGCGACGCGGACGCGGGCGGCGTGCTGCGCGCGTTCGTCGCCGCCGAGGACAACGTCAGCAAGGAGAAGTACCGTTCCTTCAAGACCGGCGGCGGGCTCGCCGCGGTGGAGGTGGAGTACCTCTACACCAGCAAGCTCCTCGAGGAGACGAAGAAGGAGAGCGCCTTCGCCGTCAGCACGCCCGAGGGCCCGGTCGTCCTGCACCTCGGCGGCATGGACACCGAGGAGCACGAGGAGATGCGGCCCGCGTACGACCTCGCCAAGCGGACCCTGAAGCTGGCCTGAGGGCCGCCGCGCGCCCCGTTCAGTCCCGGGCCGTGGTCCGGCCCAGGTAGGTGAGCGGGCCGGCGTCCGCGACCGGGACCGGGTGGAAGCCGACCCGGTCGTAGAAGGCTCGGGCGGCGGTGTTGGCGGTGACCATGCCCAGGTGGACCGCCTGGACGCCCTGTCCGCGCAGGGCGTCCAGGAAGGTGCGCATCAGACGGCGGCCGTACCCCCGCCCCTGCCAGCGCGGCAGCAGGTCGATGTGCAGGTGGGCGGGGTAGGCGGCGAGTTCGGGTACGAGCATCCGCTCCGGGTGGTGCAGGAGGCCGATCATCTCCTCGGTGGGCGTGCGGGGCGGGGCGGCGGGCGCGGGGTAGCGGCCGCTCAGCCGGGGGATCCACTCCCGCCGGAAGTCCGCGACGAAGCGCTCGGTGTCCGCGGTGCCGACGATGTATCCCACGGCCCGGCCCGTGCCGTCGTCCAGCACGAAGGCGAGGCCGGGGTCGAAGTGGCAGTACGGTTCGGCGAATATCGACGGCATGAGACCCGGGTCGGGGTAGATCGCCCGGGAGTCGCCTCCGAGGTGCGCGGTGCGGACGCACACGTCGGCCACGGCGGCGCGGTCGGTGGAACGGTAGGGCCGGATGACGGCGGCTTGGTCAACGGACGGCATGCACGCCATCCTCACTCACTTGGGAGCGCTCCCACAAGGGGGTGCCGCGGAGGCGCGGCACGGCGGCCACCCCTCGTCAAGGTGGCCGCCGTGAGTGGGCGGCGCCGGCACGGGACGGCGTGCGGCTCGCGGTTGGCAGCTCGCGGCTTGCGCTTGCGGCTTGCGCTTGCGGCTTGCGGCTTGCGCTTGCGGCCTACGCGGTCGGCACGCCGTGTGTGCGGCCGGCGTGTGCTCGTGGTCAGTAGCGCAGGCGCCTGGCGCGGAGCAGCATGAACAGTCCCGACAGGGCGAGCAGGGTGCCGAGGGCCGCGGGCCACAGGTGCGCCCCCGTCTCCGCCAGACCGCCCCCGGCCGCCCGGGGTTCGGTGCGCGCGGCCGCGGGCGGGGCGTACGCGGCGGCGGTTCCCCGGCCCGAGGCGGTGGAGTCGGACGCGGACGGGTCAGGTGTAGCGGCGGCGGGTGCGGAACGGGCCGGTGCTGCGGGTGCGGAGCGGGCCGGCGTGGACCGTGGTGCGGGGGAACCGGCCGGCGGGACCTCGGCGGCGTGCGTGTCGCGCTGGGTGGTCCGGGCCGGTGCGGTCGTCGCGTCGAGCCGTGGCGCGTCGCCGGAACGGGAAGCCGAGGCGGAGGGCGCGGGCAGGGAGGTGTCGCTCCCTCCGGGCTCCTCACCCCCGCCGGAACCGGAGTCCCCGCCCCCGCCGGAACCGGGCTCTTCGCCCCCGCCGGAACCGGGCTCTTCGCCGCCGCCGTCACCGGGCTGGGGGGCGGCGCTTCCGCCGGGCTCCTCGGCGGCGCCGCCACCGGGTTCCGTGGCCGTGCCCCGGCCCGGCTCCTTCTCGGCGCCGTCGCCGGGCGCGGGCGTCGCGCCGGATCCCGGGCTCGCCGTGGGCGTGGGCGTCGTACCGGAGTCGTCGGCGGTGGAACCGCAGGCGCGCCCGGAGTTGATGCAGTCGACCATCTCGCGCATCAGGTCCTCGTCGAAGACGTTGATGAAGTCGCCGTGGTCGGTGACGGGCTTGTGCAGCTGCTCGGGGAAGGAGTCCACCGCGAACAGGGGGACGGTGCGGCCGCCGTCCCGCAGGCTCGGTGCGGCCACGTCGTAGACGATGCGCTGCACCAGCTGCGGTATGGGCCGGAAGCCGGCCGGGCAGGAGCCGTCGGCGGCCGCGAAGGCCACATGGGTGCGGTGGTTGGCGCTGTCGATGTTGCGGCCGTCCCAGCAGCTCTGGAACCGGAAGGTGCGCACCACGTCACTGCCCGGCGGGCACAGCGGGTACTTGTCCTTCAGCTGGCGGTCCTCGTAACCGGTGCAGCTCCAGGACGCGTTGGCGTTGCCCGGTCCGTTGACGAACGCCTTGGCGTCGCCGGTGATGATGCGCAGCAGGCGCGGCATGGCGGTGATCTCGCCGCGCGGGTTCCCCACGAAGGTCAGCGTCACCTCCTCGGGCGTCACGATCCGGCCCGCGTTGCCCTCAGTACCGCCGCCCGGTGCCCCGGCGTCCCGCTCCTGGGTGCCGTTCTGCAGGCGCAGCACCGGCCAGTAGTACGAGGACTTGTCGCCCCGGTCCGCGCAGCTCGTGCCGGCCTCCGCCAGGTCGTCGTCGCTCGCGAAGGCGTTGTTGGCCTGGTTGCCGACGTAGTCGTGGAAGTGGTGGGCGCCGTTGGAGACGCCGGGGGCCACGATGACGTTGTCGGAGTTGAACAGGCCGCCCGCGTTGACCCCGCAGTCCGAGGTGAAGGTGCCGCGGGAGGCTCCGGCCTGCGGCGCGGCGGCCGGCGGTTCGGGCGGTACGGCGGTGATGTCCGCGTAGTCGGACACGACGGGTCCGTTGCCGCCCTGGCCCGCGCCGTTCTGCCCCTGGCCCGCGCCGTTCTGCCCCTGTCCGGTGCCGTTCTGCCCCTGGCCGTCGCCGCCGTCCGGGGTGCCGGTGGGGGGAGCCGTCTCGCCGGGGCGCAGGGTGCAGGCGGCCAGGGCGTCCAGGCCCTCGGGGCGCTTCCCCGCCCGGTCGATGGCGTCGGCGATCCGCCCGAGGGTCGCCGACCGCCGCTCCTTCAGCGGGTCCATGATCGTGGCGTCGGCGGAGCCGGTGTCCTGCCCTTGCCGTCCCGCCTCCCGCAGCTGCCGGTACGCCGCCGCGGTCTGCTGGTCCAGTTGGGCGAGTTCACGGTCGACGGCCGCGCGGGCGGCCTCGGGCACGGTCGTCAGCCGGTTGCCGACGTCGGGGCAGTCGATGGTCGCCATCCCGGTGGTGAGGACGCGTCCGGTGGAGTCGGCGCCGGATCCGTCACCCCAGTTCTCGCCGGCCGAGGCGTAGACGTTCGCCGCGACGAGTCCGGTCCCGCCCAGCATCAGGGCGACCGCTGCGAGGGTCGCGCGTCGTGCGCGGGTCGGGCGTCTGCGCCTGTTGCGTACCAAGGTCGTCCCCTGTGTCTGATCGCCGGTCGGGCATGGAGTTCCCCGGGCTCATACGGAGGGCGGAGCCGTTGTGTTCAACAGCTTCGCCGATTCACCGGGATCTCACAGGAAACTACGGCCTCCACACTTCTTCGGCCGAACACGACACCGAACATCGCACACAGGTATCGGACATTTCACCTCTCAACCTTCACACGAGGCACACACGTTGGCTAGGTTGACGCGAGGCCGCCCCCGTTCAGCCGGTGAGCCGCCCAACTGCCCCAGGGGGCAAGGAAGGAGCACGTCTTCCATGGCGCCGGAGAACCGCGACGAGGTGCGGCAGCGGATCGATTCCCTCTACGACCAGGCCGAGAACGCCACCGGAACCTTCAACGCCACCCGGGCGATGGCCGTCCGGAGGCGGTCACGCGGCGTTCCGCTGGCCAAGGCGGCCGGCCAGGGTGGCGATCCGGGACTCGACGAGGTCGCCCGGCAGTGGTTCGAGGGGGCGCGCGCCCGGCTCGGCCCGACCGTCCCCGCCGTCCTGCCGGCCGACCGGCTGCCCGGACGTCCGGCCGCACCGGCACCGGCGCTCCCCCGGCAACCGCATGGGGAGGGGACCGGCGCCCTCGCGGGCGGCGCCCGGGAGGTGTTGGAACCAGGCCCGTCCGGCCGCGGGCCACTGGCTCTGGAACGCCCCACCGATCGCGCGGCCGCCGAACTGCCGGCCGGGGGCCCGGTGGCCGCACTGCCCGCCGGGGGCCCGGTGGCCGCACTGCCCGCTGGAGGCGCGGTGGCCGCACTGCCGGGCGCGAGTGTGGTGGCCGAAGTGCCGGGCGGGGGTGCGGTGGCCGCACTGCCCGCCGGAGGCGCGGTGGCCGCACTGCCGGGCGGGAGCGCGGTGGAGGGATGGGCGGCTCAGGGCACGGTGGCCGGACTGCCCGCCCACAGCACGGCAGACGGATGGGTGACGCAGGGCGCGACGACCGGACTGCCCGCCCGCAGCGCAGTAGACGGTTGGGCGACCCGGGGCGCGCTGGCCGAACTGCCCGCCAGTGGCCCGGTAGACGGATGGGCGCCCCAAGGCGTGGTGGCCGGAGTGCCGGGGGCAGGTGTGATCGCCGAGCTGCCGGGTCGGAATGAGGTGAACGGGTGGCTGGACCTGGGTGGAACGGCTGTTCTGCCGGTCGCCGCGCCGTCGCCCGCTCCCGCCGAACCGGTCGTCGCACCCGGGCAGGCGACGACCACGCCGGCCGGCGCCCCGGGGCCCGAGGCGCTCTGGGCCCCGCGCGCCGCCAAGGCGATCGCGTTCGCCCGGGCGCAGATCGGGAAGCCGTGCGTGTGGGGTGCGACCGGGCCGGACTCGTACGACTGCGCCAGCCTGGTCCAGGCCGCGTGGAAGGCCGCCGGCGTCGAGCTGCCGCGCGCCGCGCACGAGCAGGCACTGTTCGGTGCCCCGGTCACGACGGCCGGAATCCAACCCGGTGATCTCGTCCTCTTCTTCGACGACGACCGGCATGTGGGCCTTCACATCGGCGGCGGCATGATGGTGCACGCTCCGGGACCGGGCTCGACCATCCGTGAGGAGTCGATCTACGGCGCCGGGGAGTCGGCCATCCACCGGATCGTCCGGCCGGCCTGACCCGGCTCGGCAAGGGACTGGACCGACGGCCCGCGGGCAGGAGCCGGCCGTCTGCCCGCGGTCAGGGCCTGACCAGGACCTTGAGCGTCTTGCGGTCGGCCATGTCCTGGTAGCCGGCCGGGACGCCGTCGAGATCGGTGGTGGCGTCGAAGACCTTCCCGGGCTCGATGGTGCCGTCGATGATGTCGGGCATCAGTCCCTCGATGTAGGCGCGGACCGGTGCGGGGCCGCCGGCGAGGCGTATGCCGTGGCGGAAGAGGCTGCCGAAGCCGATGGGTGCCTCGTCGTACTGGGGGACGCCGACGCGGCTGATGACGCCGCCGGGGCGGACGATGCCGAGGGCCTGCTCGTAGGCGGGCATGTTGCCGACGGCTTCCAGGACCACGTGGGAGCCGTGGCCGCCGGTGAGTTCGCGGACCGCTTCGATGCCCTCCTCACCACGGGCGGGGACGACGTCGGTGGCGCCGAACTCACGGCCGAGGTCGGCGCGGGCCTGGTGGCGGCCCATGAGGATCACCTGCTCCGCACCGAGCCGCTTGGCCGAGAGCACCGCCAGCAGGCCGACGGCCCCGTCGCCGATGACGGTGACGCGGGTGCGCTCGTCGACGCCGCCGGCCACGGCTGCGTGGTACCCGGTGCCGAAGACGTCCGAGAGGGTCAGCAGGGAGGGGATGAGGGCGGAGTCCGCGGCGACGGGCAGCTTGACCAGCGTGCCGTCGGCGAGGGGCACGCGGACCGCTTCGGCCTGGCCGCCCTCGTCCGGTTCGCCGTCCCAGAAGCCGGCCTGCGGGTGGGCGCAGGAGGTGTGCAGGTTCTCGCGGCAGAACTGGCAGGTGTTGTCGGAGATCGCGAACGGGGCGACGACCAGGTCGCCGGGCTTGACGGTGGTGACCTCCGAGCCGGTGTCCTCGACGACGCCGATGAACTCGTGTCCCATCCGTGCGGGACCGTCCTCGGGCTTCATCGAGCCGTACGGCCACAGGTCGCTGCCGCAGATGCAGGAGGCGGTGACGCGGACCAGGGCGTCGGTGGGCAGCTTGACGACGGAGTCCGGGACGTTCTCGACGCGGACGTCGCCGGCGCCGTACATGAGGGTTGCGCGCATGAGTGTTCTCCCGTGCGGTGATCGTGTGGTGCGGTGGGTGCCGGCCGGTGGTTCACGGGCGAGTGCGCGCCCTGCCCTGGCTCCAGCCTGCTCGGCGTGGGCGCCGACCGCATGTGGAGGGTCCGCCGGGCCCGGGCAGCACGGCGTCGCCGCGCCGCAGCCGCCGAGTGAAGTGCCGACCGGCCGGGCCGGAATGCCGTCGGTGCGCGGCATAAGCACTGCCTGGGCAAGTCATAAGACCGGCTTATGGGGTCATAGACCGGACCCCCGTACCAACTTAGGTGTGCCTTAGTTTAGGCTTCCTGATCAAGTCGCCCATTCGCGTTCGAAGGGAACCTGATCATGCCGCGCCCCCTGCGGGTAGCCATCGTCGGAGCCGGCCCCGCCGGGATCTACGCCGCCGACGCCCTGCTCAAGTCCGAGGTGGCCGCCGACCCCGGCGTGTCCATCGACCTCTTCGAGCGGATGCCCGCCCCGTTCGGCCTGATCCGCTACGGCGTCGCGCCCGACCACCCGCGCATCAAGGGCATCATCACCGCGCTGCACCAGGTGCTCGACAAGCCGCAGATCCGTCTGTTCGGCAACGTCGACTACCCGACCGACCTCAACCTGGACGACCTCCGCGCCTTCTACGACGCGGTGATCTTCTCCACCGGCGCCATGGCCGACCGCGAGCTGCCCGTACCCGGCATCGACCTGGACGGCTCCTACGGCGCCGCCGACTTCGTGTCCTGGTACGACGGCCACCCGGACGTGCCGCGCACCTGGCCGCTGGAGGCCGAGAAGGTCGCGGTGCTCGGCGTCGGCAACGTGGCCCTGGACGTCGCCCGCATCCTCGCCAAGACCGCCGACGAGCTGCTGCCGACCGAGATCCCGCCGAACGTCTACGACGGCCTGAAGGCCAACAAGGCCGTGGAGATCCACGTCTTCGGCCGCCGTGGCCCTGCGCAGGCCAAGTTCAGCCCGATGGAGCTGCGCGAGCTGGACCACTCCCCCACCATCGAGGTCATCGTCGATCCCGAGGACATCGACTACGACGAGGGCTCGATCGAGACGCGGCGCGGCAACAAGCAGGCCGACATGGTCGCCAAGACGCTGGAGAACTGGGCGATCCGGGACACCGGCGACCGCCCGCACAAGCTCTTCCTGCACTTCTTCGAGTCGCCCACCGAGATCCTCGGCGAGGACGGCAAGGTCGTCGGCCTGCGCACCGAGCGGACCGCCCTGGACGGCACCGGCAACGTCAAGGGCACCGGCGTCTACAAGGACTGGGACGTCACGGCGGTCTACCGCGCGGTCGGCTACCTCTCCGAGAAGCTGCCCAAGCTGCCCTGGGACATCGAGTCGGGCACCGTCCCGGACGAGGGCGGCCGGGTGATCGAGGAGGGCGGCACCCACCTGCGGTCCACCTACGTCACCGGCTGGATCCGGCGCGGCCCGGTCGGCCTCATCGGCCACACCAAGGGCGACGCCAACGAGACCGTGGCCAACCTGCTGGACGACTACGCCAACGGGCGGCTGCACACCCCGGACACGCCCGAGCCGGAGGCCGTGGACGCCTTCCTCGCCGAGCGCAACGTCCGCTTCACCACCTGGGAGGGCTGGTACAGGCTGGACGCCGCCGAGCGCGCCCTGGGTGAGCCGCAGGGCCGCGAGCGCGTGAAGATCGTCGAGCGTGAGGACATGCTGCGGGAGAGCGGGGCGTAACTCCCGCACCCGACAGGGTTCCAGGGGCCGGCGCCGGTGCGCCGGCCCCTGCTCCGTTCAGCCCCGCGCCGCCCGGGCGAACAACTCGTGCAGCGGCACCGTCGGCAGCAGCCTGACGAGGGGGCCGTACAGGCCCTTGCCCGCCCGGACCGCGCCGTGCGTGGCCAGCTTGCCGCTCTCCACCGGCAGATGGGGCGCGCCGAGAGCCTCCCAGGTGTCACGGGCGAAGACCGTGCGCCCGGCGCGGGCCCGCCGGCCGGTCTCCACCGCCCCGACGGCCACCAGCTCGGCCTGCGCCGCCTTGTGCCGGGCGGGGGTCCAGCCGTTCCAGCGGCGGACGTTGCGGTCCGTCGGCCGGGCCAGCGCGGTCAGCTGGAGGTGGAGCGCGGCGGCGTCCGTGCCGACACCGAGCCGCCGCGCGACCTCGGCGACCAGGCCGGGGACGCTGAGCGCGGGGTTCGCCTCGTAGCCGCCCGCGGGCACGGGGGTCGCGGCCGCGCGGGCCGCCATCCGGGACATGCCGTCGAGCAGCTCCCGGATCCCGGTGACCTCCTGCCGGAGCCGGGGCAGGTCCCATCGATCGCACAGGTCCCACGCCCGTGCCACCCGCTCCGGTTCCGCCAGGGCGGCCGTCCGCAGGAACACGTCCCCGCCGGGAGCCGCGACGACGAACATGCCGTCGTCCCTCGCCGTGGCGGGTCCCGGGACGGTGTCCAGGAGCGGCTCGGAGCACGGGATCACGGTGCCCTCGTAGGGCCGGAAGCCGGGGTCCTCGGCGGCGGCCCGGGCCAGCACCGGACTGCCCATCAGCTCGACCAGCGTGCCGGGCGCGGCGAGCCACGCCCGCAGCAGCTCGTACAGCCGCAGCGCCCCGTCGGCGGCCGGGTCGCCGACCGGCCGCTCGGTCAGGGCCCAGGCGATCACGCTCAGTGCCTCGGTGTGCGGGGCCCGGCCACGGCGTATCCCGTCCCCGGCCGTACCGTCCGGGCCTGCCCGGTGCAGGTACAGCCGGCCGCTGCGGCTGCCGACCAGGACGTGTCCGCCCGGTTCGACCGGCGGCCGGCCGGCGGGCAGTGCGCGGGCCCAGTCCGCCGGCAGGCCGAGGTCCGTCTCCAGCTCACCGGCCAGGTCTTCGTCGACGTAGGGCCGCGTGCCGAGCAGTTCGGCCCAGACGGCCGCCATGCGCTCCGCGGCCCGGACCGGCCCGTCCGCGGTCCACAGGTCGGCCGGGTCCTCCGGGACCCCGGCGGCGAGCAGCGCGCGCCGGCCGTGCGGCCCGAGCCGGTGCCAGCAGGCGTCGTACTCGGAGGCCGTGGTCTTGTTCGCCTGGTAGGGCTTGGAGCGCAGCATCCTGGCGTGGTCGTCGTGCCCGGTGCGGCGCGGGAGACCGCCGAGGACCAGGTGGGCGACGGGACGGCGCGCTCCGGTGCGCCGGCAGAAGACGGCGAGGGCCTCCGGGGTCAGCGGGACGGGTCCGTCGCGCTCGACCCGTTCCAGCAGCCGGGCGAGGCGCGCGGCGTCGTCCCGGGTGATCGTGACGGTCCGCTCCTCCTCGGTGCCGTCGGGGGCGGGGGCCCCGGCCGGCTGCACGAAGCGGGACAGGCCGTCACGGGCGGGCCCGGCCGCCGCGGCCGGTGCGCCGGCGAGCTGCCGCTGCGGTGCGCGACCGGTGCGCCACTCGCCGCCGGGCTCGGCGAACGGCTGCCGGCTCCAGGTCCGCAGCAGGGCGGACAGCGCGGTGCGGTCGTCCTCGGCGGTGGTCTCGACGGCGGCCCGCCAGGCGACGGCGTCGATGCCGCCGAGCAGCGTCTGCCACTCGGCGGGGCGGGACGGCGGCGCCAGGCTGCGGGTCTCCTCGTCGATCTCGCCGCGCAGGAAGCGGCCGTCGGCGGCGATGGCCGTCAGGGTGCCGGGATGCCGCTCGGGGGCGTACGCCTCGTAGGCCCGCAGGTCGGGCAGCAGGCCGTTCAGGGCGGGCGCGAGGGCGGTGTCGGGGGTGTCGGCGGGGAGGGTCACCACCGGCCCGGAACGCATGATGCCGACGCGCCGGGAAAGGTGCTCACGGCGGCGCAGCACGTCGGCCGCGAGCCGGGCCGCGCGCACCACTCCCTCCCGCACGCGGGCGTCGGCGACCTCGGGCAGCAGCCGGGTGACCCGGTCGCGCAGCCCGTCGTCGTCCGGGGTGTCCAGGGCGGCGTCCAGCAGGGCGCGCACCGAAGCATCGGCGACGGCGCGCAGCGCCTTGGAGGAACGCGCGTCGCGTGGGGTGAGGAAGTGCCAGAACGCGGGCGGCGGCACCGGGCCGGCCTCCTTCCCGAGCGTGGGCGCGCGGTCCCGGTCGCGCTTCGAGGGCGAGGCGAAGCCGTGGACCTGCCACAGCAGTGAGTTGTCCGCGGCGGCGTGGCAGCGGACGGTCATCTCGCCGACGGTGACGGCGTCCTCGCCGCCCTCCGGGAGGCCGATGACGCCCCACGGGTGGCGGCCGAAGCGGCGGCTGCGGTAGCGGGCGGTGCGGCCGTCGACCGACTCCACCAGGAACTCGGTCGGCGACGGGCCCTGGTGGGGTGTGCGGTTCAGGACGCGGCAGCCGACGAGCCGGCCCTTCTGCCCGAGCGGGGAGGCCGGGGCGTCCTCGGGGAGCACCGCGAGGTACTGGCCGCCCTCGAACTCCTCCATGCCGGGCGGAACGTCCCGGTCGCGGTGGAAGTCCGGAAGGGCGCGGTCGGCCGCGGGCGCCCCGGTCGCGGGGTCGTACGGCGTCCAGTTGCCACGGGTGTGGAACACCTGCGCGCCCCAGAGGCGCCGGCCGTCACTCATCTGGAAGTCGTGGCCGCCGATGCCCTCGCGCCCGCCCGGCCGCAGCACCCGCTCCCCGTCGAACCGGCCGCCGCCGTCCGGGGTCTCGAACTGGTACCCGAACCCGCCCTCGATCAGTCCGCCGTAGGGCCGCAGGCCGAACGCGTCCCCGGGTGTGAACACCTCGTGCGGCCGGTCGGCCCAGAACGCCTGGTCGGCGAAGGAGTGGCGGTCACCGGTGCGCCAGCTGACGAGGAACTGCCCGCCGACGTAGTGGACGGCGTGCGAGGTCGCCTCGTCCGGGAGCCTGAAGGAGCAGGCCGCGCGCGTGCCCGCGAGGTCGACGGCCACGGCGCGGTCCGCGCCGAAGACGGTGAGGACGGGCCAGGTGCAGGTGACGCGGAGGGCGTCGGCCGGGTCGAAGCCCGCGACCGCCGCCTCCAGGGCGGGCCAGCCCAGTTCCTCGGGCAGCCCGGCGCGCAGGGCGCGGGCCAGCGGGCCGGTGAGGTCCAGCGCCGCCAGCGCCTCCTCGATGCCGTCCAGGGCGGTGGCGGTGGGCCGGTCGAGGAGGCCGGCCAGTTCGGTGACCGCCTCGTCGGCCGCGGCGAGCCCGCCGCCGCGCAGCGCGCCGAGCAGGCCCTCGATCCGGGTGTGCACCTCGCTCGCGATGCCGGCGTTCTCCGGGAGCCGGGTGATCGCCGTGCCCGCGCCGCGCAGCCCCTCGTGCACGGTGCCCTCCAGACGGCGCCCGAAGACCGGGTGCGCCGCCAGGGCCTTCAGGTCGCGGCGCGACCGGTCGCCCCAGAAGGTGAGCGTCACGGCGTCACCGGGGTCCTCGACGGTGATGCCCTCGGCGAGGCAGGCGTCCAGCAGGTCCGCGTCCAGGCCGGGCCACCGGTACCTGTCCTCGTGGATCACCACGGGTGTGCCCGCCGCGCGCAGCCGGGGGGCGAACCGCGTGACGATCTCGAAGAGTTCCTCGGGCACGGGCTGGCTGGACACGCCGCCGTACGCCACCCGCTGATGGCGGTACATGCGCGTGTACCGGCCCAGCCAGCCGGCCAGGCCGCCCTCGGGATCGAGGTGCCCGGCCGCCGCCGCGTCGACGATCCCAACGCGCAGCAGCAGCCGCAGCCAGACCGCCGCGTCCTTGCGGGAGTCGGGGAACAGGTCGAGCAACGCGGCCTGCACGCCGGGGCCTTGCGGATGGTCGCCCAGCGGTCCGGCGGCGGCCTCCAGCAGGGCGTCCGGGACCGCCTTGCCGCGGGCGGCACCGAGGACCTGCCCCAGGACGCGGGCGACCTCGTCGGTGCCGAGACCGGCGGCCCGCGCGGACGCCGCGATCCGGCGGGCGAGGTCGGCCGGGAGCTCCCCGGGCGAGGCCGCCCAGGCGGTGAGCACACGGACGTACTCCTCATGTGCCTCGGCCGGTCCGAGCTGTCCGGCCAGCCAGCGCTGGTGCTCGCTCAGCTCCTTCACCGGCAGGGCCCCGCGCGTCGCGAGAAGCAGCGTGTTGGCCCGCCGCCAGCCCGGGTCGACGGGCAGCGCGTGCTCCCGCTCCGCCTTGCGGGCCAGGGTGTACGCCTTGGCGGCGGCACCGCCGGGGTAGCCCAGCAGACGGTGGGCCACCGTGTCCCAGAACCAGGGCAGATGGGCGGCCGGCAGCCCGCTCGCCGGCCGCCGCAGCCGCTCGAGGCAGCGCCCCATCCGGGGATAGGCGGACGACACGGCCACCGCCACCTCGCCCAGCAGGGCGTCGGCCGCCCTCTCCGCGGCCGGGTCGTGGGACGCGGCCCAGAGCACGTAGGTCCTGGACCGGTGGGGTTCGGTGGGCAGCAGGCCGTGAGTGAGCATGCGGCGATCTTGGCACGGCGGTCCGACACTCGCTCCGGGCTGTGGACAACTCCCGGCACCGGCCCGCCCGGCCTGTGGACGATCAGGGCCGGTCTCGGGGTAGCAGCGCGCGCACCCGGCAGGGCACGCGAGAGACGCCGGGTGCGCGCGGGCGACTGAGGGAGCGGTGGATACGTGCGCGGGCACGGCAGGGGTGGTGGATGCGTGCGCGGGCACGGAATGGGACGGCGAATGCGTGCGCGGGCACGGGAGGGGACGGCGGATGCGATGCGTGCGCGGGCACGGCAGGGGCACGGGAGAGACGAGTGAACGGGGTCCGCCCCTGAGCGGATGGGCGGGCGGGCCCCGTTCGACGGACCAGTGTGGGGCCGTGCGCGGCGGGCGGGCACGCGTGAGACGTGCTCGGCCGACGCGCGGCCCCCACTCCCCGGGCGTACGCCGCACTCCCCGGGCGTGCGCCGCGCACCCCGTGCGCCGGGCGCACACCCGGGCGACGCGCGGGGCCGGGCCCCGGCCGACGGATCGGCCCGCCGAACGGTGATACTGGGGGGCACATCCGCCCCCATCAGCAGATTGGCTCATGTCGAACTCCGCCACCGACCACGCCACCATCCCGCAGACCCTCTGGGCGGCCCGGGGCCGCCACACGGGTCCCGCTCCCGAGGACGTCGTCCGCCGCACCTTGCGACGACACAAGGAGACCGGGGACATCGACGACTTCGCCGAGCCGCCCGGGGCAGGGGATCCGGACCCGCGGATCTTCGAGGCACGCTGGCGGGCCGGCGGCACGGTGACCGTGCGGGCCAGGCTCACCCTCGAACCTCGTCGGGGCCGGCCGCAGGGGCACGTGTGGCGGCTGGTCGCGGAAGCGGAACGGCCGTGGGACGAGGCATGGCCCTCCCCCGCGACCCTGTTCTGGCCCGAGGGCGGCTCGGGTGAGGGCGGTGACGGCTCCTGGGACCATCACGCCACGGTCGCCGGTCTGCGCTTCCGGCAGGTCAACGCGTTGCCCGAGGACGACAAGGAGATGCGGCGCCGCCTGCGGGACGCGGCCCGCGAGTCCTGGTGCGTGAACGTCGTCGTCCACGAGGCGATGACGCCGGACGAGCGGGGCCGGCTGCCGCTGGCGCGCCTGCTGCCGCCCGGCCTCAGGCACCGTGTGATCGAGCACCGGGCCGCCCCGCAGCAGCTGCGCGCCGTCAACTGGGCGCTGAAGGACCTCGGCGTGGAGGTGCCGCGCGGCGGGGCGGTGCTGCTGCCGCCGGATCCGGCGCCGCGGGACTACGACGGCCGGGAACACAGCGTGCGCAACGTCTTCCTGGACGGCTCGGAACCGGCCGAACTCGTCGCCGCCCTGCGCCGCTTCGTCGCCCTGCCCCGGCCCCTGCCCCGGGAGGCGGAGGAGGCGTTGACGGACCTGCGCGAGAACTGGACGCTGCTGACCCTGCGGGAGGAACTGGAGCGCGAGCGGCGGCTGGTCGCCATGTACGCCGAGGCGCTGGAGGCGATGACGAAGTCCCGCGACCTGTACCAGCAGGCGGCCGAGCAGGCGCTGGAGGCGCTGGCCGCCTACCGCGACGTACCCGCGCCCGCCGTGCCGCAGCAGCGGCCCGGCTCCCGGACGCCGGGTGCGCTCCAGCAGCTGACGCGGACGTTCGAACGGCTCAAGCTCGCGGGCAAGGGCCGTCAGCAGCCGGTGTCCCCTGCGGACGCCCCGCCGCACCCCGCGCCGCAGGATCCGCCGGCCGGTGACGCACGCGGGTACGACGTGCGGAAGGACGACGCCCGGGAAGACGACGTACAAGAGCACGACTCACGGAAACTCGACCTCCGGAAACTCGACCTCCGGAAGCACGACGTGTCGAAGCACGAGCTGCCGAAGCACGACCTGCGGAAGCACGACGTGTCGAAGCACGAGCTGCCGAAGCACGACCTCTCGAAGCACGACTTGCGGAAGCACGACTTGCGGAAGCACGACCTGCGGAAGGACGACTTGTCGGAGGGCGACGGCACGGGCGCCGGCGGCGAAGCCGGGGACCGCTCGTCGTAGCGCTCCGGCGCGGACAAGGAGCCAGGGATGGACACGACCACGACGCTGCTGGTGATCGGGGCCGTCGTCGCGGCGGCACTGCTCGCCGTCGCCGTCGGTCTGCTGGTACGGCTGGTGCGAGCCCGGCGGACGCTGCGGCGCGCCGGGCTGCCGACGGGCCCGCGGTGGGTGTTCTGGGGTGCGGTCGCCTACCTGCTGCTCCCCGCCGACCTGCTGCCCGACCCGGTCTACCTGGACGACATCGGCGTCCTCGTACTCGCCCTGCGCAGCCTGCGCCCCGCCCGGACCCTGCCTGGGGAGACGACCGCGCCCTGACCGGCCCCCGCCGGATGCCGCGTCCCCCCGGCGTTCCAGGACGCGGCCGTGGACACGAGCCCGGTGAGCAGGACCGTCAGCGCCGCGAGCGCCGCCGCGGCGGCCGCCGTGCCGGCGAGCCAGGACGGGGCCAGGGTCGCCGCCTCCAGCCGGACCGGGGCCGGCAGGCCGAACCGTCCGCCGAGCATCTGCCCCGCGGCGAGGACCGCGGTGGCCCCGACGGCGGCCGTCGCCGCGACGAGCCGGGCCGGCACCGCCCGCGCGGTGAGGGCGAGGGCCAGCAGACCGCACAGCGCCGAGGCGAGCAGGGCGGCCCCGAGCGCGCCGTGGGACAGTCCGGCCCAGTAGCGCGGGGCGTGGGCCACCCCGCACAGGACCATCAGCAGCGCGGCGCCCCGGGCGGCCCGCACGCACACCGTCCTAGCCGGACCGTCCGCGGCCCGGCGCCGGGCCGCCGACCGCTCCGCGCGCGCGTGCCGGGCCGCCGGCCGCTCCGCCCGGGACCGCTTCCTCCTGACGGGCCGGCCCTCGGTGGGACGTGGCTCCGCCGGCCCGGCCTGCGGGTTCCGCCCTGCCGCTGGGGCGGCCTCGGCCAGAGGCCGCCGGTCCGCGGCCTCCGCTCCCGCCGGCTCCGGGTACGCCCGCTCCGGGTACGCCGGCTCCGGGCCCGTGGGCGCCAGGTTCATCGCCGCCGAGTTCACCGGCTCGGGCAGCGCTCGCTCGCCGGTCGTCCGGTCCGCGGCCAGCCGGGTGATCAGCTCGGCGAGCTCCTCCACGGGCCGGTGGACGGCCACCGCCCGCACCGCCGCCTCCCCGCAGTGCGGTCGCACCGGGTCGCGGTGGAGCAGCTGCATCAGCCGGGAGACGTCCTCCAGGGGACGGCGCTCGGCGGCGGCCCGGATGGCCTCGTCGGCGCTGCCGGTGTCCCGGGGCGGCTCGGTCAGCAGGGTCACCAGGCGCGTGACGTCCTCCACGGACCGGTCCACCCCGACCGCGCGCAGGGCGTCGGCCGTGGTCCGGGCATGCTCCGGTGAGCGCTCCAGCAGAGTGATGAGCCGGACGACGTCCTCCAGCGGCCGGTCGGCGACGGCCGCGCGGACCAGGCCGGGCAGCGGATCACCGGACACGGAACCGCCGCCGGAACCGCCGCCGGGGCCTCCACCAGGGCCGCCGCGCCGATCGCCGTGGCCATCGCCGCGCGGACCGCCGGACGCATCGTCGGCCGGACCGCCGGACGCATCGTCGGCCGGACCGACGGACGGGGAGCCGTCCGCGCCGGACGTGCCGGGAGGTCGCTCGGAAGGTCTCTCGGAAGGTCGCAGGGGCAGGGTGAGGAGCTGGGGGGACGGGGTGGGGACGCCGGTGGCGGCGGGTGCCGGAGGTATCAGCGAGTCGTCGGGACGGGGGGACGAAGAGCGGGTGGTCATCTCGGCTCCAGGAGAAGGGGCGGCCGCACCTGCGCCCCCGGGTACGGCCGCGGCGTCACGCAGTCCATTACTAGGAGTGGGGCAGGAGCCCCGCCACTCGGGCGGGGCACTGGTGTGAGGCGGTCCGCCGACCGCTCCCCCGCCAGCCCCAGCCCGGACGTCCCGCTCCTCCCCCGCCAGCCCCGGCCCGGCCCGACCGTGCCGCTCCCCCGCCAGCCCCGGCCCGGCCGTCCCGCTCCCCCCCGCCGGCCCCGGCCCGGCCACGACCGTGCCGCTCCCCCGCCAGCCCCAGCCCGGACGTCCCGCTCCCCCCCGCCGGCCCCGGCCCGGACGTCCCGCTTCCCCGTGGCCGTGCTTCCTCGCCGTCCTCCCAGGTGCGTTCCACGCGGGTGGAGGCGCATTCTTGCTGTGTCATCCACCCTGAGGCGTACGGGACGAGGTAGGGCCGATGGCGGGGAGCGGCGAGCAGGACGGCCGCGCGCGGACCCGGCTGGCCGCGCCGCTGGCCGACGTCTGTGCCCGCGCCCTGGGCTCGGCCGGCGGCCGGGTGGCGGGGGTGTACCTGCGGTCCGGCACCCCGGGACTGCTGCGTCTGGCGGTGATCGTGGGGCTGCCCGGCCCCCTGTTCCGGCCGTGGTGGCGGCTGCAGGTCGGCCGTCCGTTCCCCGTCGCCGACGCCTACCGGCTCGGTGTCCAGGTGGTGCTCCCGAACGCCGCGGAGACCATGCGCCGCTATCCGCAGTTCGCGGCCGGTCTGCCCTTCCCGTTCGGATCGGTGCACGTGCCCGTGCCCCTGCCGGCGCCGGGTGCCGCCGAGCCGCTCGGGGTGCTCACGGTGCTGCGCCCGGCTGCGACGGACGCCGCCGAGGAACTGCCCGACCGGGAACTGCTCGCCCGGCTCGCCGAGGGTCTGGGCGCGGAGCTGCTCGGCCTGGCCGGCGGCGACGAGAGCGCGGTCTTCTGGGAGGGGGAGCCGCGGTGCCTGCGGCCGCCCGCCAGCCGGCCCGCGCGGGCCGCCGCAGGACGGTTCAGCTGGGACCCGGTGACCTCCGTGGTGCGCGCGGACGACCGGCTGCGGGCACTCCTCGGTCTGCGGCCGGGCGAGTTCACGGGGACGGCGCGGGCGCTCGCGGACGCCGTGGCCCCGGCCGACGCGCACCGCGTCCTGGCCGCGCTGCACGACGCGGCCGCCGGGACGCCGCCGGGCGCGCCGCTGAGCCTGCGGGCCCGGGACGGCACGCCGCGGCTGCTGGACGTGTGGCCGGCCGGTGCCGGCGCGGTCGGTCCGGCGGTGGGCGGGGTGGTGTTCGACCCCGGCGCGGCGGTCTCCGCCGACGGTGCGGCCGACCTGTTGCCGCAGGGCGTGTTCTGCCTGGACCGGACGGGGCTCATCGTGTACGTCAACCCGGCGGCGGCCCGGCTCGCCGGCCGGGAGCGGGAGTGGCTGCTCGGGCGCGCGCTGTGGGAGGCGATGCCCTGGCTGGCCGGGCCGCCGTACGACGATCACCTGCGCGGGGCCCTGCTCTCCCCCGAACCGGTGCACTTCCACGCGCGGCGGCCGGCCGACGACCGGGACGCGCCCGGCGAGGGCGACTGGCTGGCCGTGTCGGTGCACCCCGGTGCGGACCTGCTGACCTGCACGCTCGTCCCGGCCAGCCGCGTGGATCGGGCGGCGGAGCCGGCCGCCGAGGCGCACGGTGGGCGGGACCCGGCGGTGGGCGGCTCTTCGCTGGCGCCGCTGTACCGGCCGATCGCGCTGGCCATCGCGCTGACGGACGCGGTGACCGCCCGGCAGGTGTCGGCGGTGGTCATGCAGGAGCTGCTGCCCGCGTTCGGGGGCCGGCGGCTGGCCATCTACCTGCTCCAGGACCGGCATCTGTACCTGGCCTGGGAGACCGGCTTCCCGCAGGGTTTCCTCGCGCCGTTCGACGGTGTCGGCCTGGACGCGCGCATTCCGGGCGTGGAGACCCTGACCACCGGCCGGCCGCTGTTCTTCGAGTCCATGCAGCAGATCGCGGCGTCCTATCCGGGCCTCCCGCTCGACGCCCACGAGGGGGCCCGCGCCTTCCTGCCGCTCATCGCCTCGGGCCGGCCGGTCGGCTCCTGCATCCTCGGCTTCGACCGCCCGCGCGGTTTCAGCACGGAGGAGCGCACGGTGCTCACCGCGCTCGCCGGGCTGATCGCGCACGCGATGGAGCGGGCGCGCCGCTACGACAGCGAGGCGGCCCTGGCGCGTGGCCTCCAGCAGGCCCTGCTGCCGCGCCGGTTGTCCGCGCACCCGCTGGTGGAGACCGTCGGCCGGTATCTGCCGGGCACCCAGGGCATGGACGTGGGCGGCGACTGGTACGACGTGGTCGGGTCGGGGGACGGGCTCGCGCTGGTCATCGGTGATGTGCAGGGGCACGGGGTGCAGGCGGCGGCCACCATGGGCCAGCTGCGCAGCGCCGTGCGGGCGTTCGCGCTGGGCGACCGGCCGCCGGACGAGGTGATGTGCGGTACGAACCTCCTGCTGATCGACCTCGATCCCGGTCAGTTCGCCAGCTGCTGCTATCTGCGCCTGGATCCCGCCACCGGCCTGACCCGGATCGCCCGCGCGGGCCATCCGCCGCCGGTGCTGCGCTTTCCCGACGGACGGACCCGGCTGCTGGACGTCCCGGGCGGTGTCGTCCTCGGGGTGGACCCGCAGGCCCGGTACCCGGTGACCGAGCTGGTGCTGGAGCCGGACGCGGTCCTCGCCCTGTACACCGACGGCCTGGTGGAACGGCCCGGCGCGGACATCGACGAGGGCATCACGGCGCTGCGGCTGGTGCTGTCCAGGGCCGGTGCCGCCGTCGGCCGGTCCGGTGGGCGGTCCCTGGGCGGGGTCGCCGACCGGCTCACGGCGACCGCCCGGCGGGCCACCGACCGCCCCGACGACGTCGCCCTGCTGCTGGCCACCCGCCGCGCGGCACCCGGGTAGCGGCCGGTCGGCCGGGGCCGTCTCCCGGGGTACCGCCGTCCGGTCGGCCGCCGTCCGGTCGGCCGTCGTCCGCCCCGGGCGACGGTCTCGCCGGATACGGCCGGGCAGTGTAGACATGGGCACATGGTGCGACTGCCCGGCCGGCCCGTGACTCGGCCGCTCCGTTCCCTCGGGCACCCGCGCGCACCGGACGTCCCGCCGCCGCGGGAACGCGAGGGGGACGCCGGCCGGCCGGGGCGGCCGGGGGTGCTGCGGTCGGCGCTGAGCGGCCGCAGCGTGGCCGGGCAGGTGTTCCTGCTCCAAGTGGTGATCGTGGTGCTGCTGGTGGTGTCGGCCGTGGTGGCCCAGGTGCTCCAGGTGCGGCGCGACACCGACGTGGAGGCCGCCAACCGCTCCCTCGCCGTGGCCGAGACGTTCGCCAACGCGCCCGGCACGGTGGCGGCGCTGCGCTCAGCGCATCCCTCGGCCGTCCTCCAGCCGAAGGCGGAGGCCGCGCGCAAGGCGACCGGCGTGGACTTCATCGTCGTGATGAACACCGAAGGCGTCCGCTACACGCACCCCAAGACCGACCGCATCGGCAAGAAGTTCGTCGGCACCACCGCCCCGGCGCTGGCCGGCGGCACGGTCACCGAGCACATCACCGGCACGATCGGCCCGCTGGTGCAGGTCGTGGTGCCGGTGAAGGACCCCGCCGGCAAGGTGGTGGGCCTGGTCTCGGCCGGGATCACCACCGCCCACGTGGGCGGGGCCGCCGACCAGCAACTGCCGCTGCTGCTCGCCGCGGCGGCCGCCGCGCTCGCGCTGGCCACCGCGGGCACGGCCCTGGTCAGCAGACGGCTGCTGCGCCAGACGCACGGCCTCGGGCCCTACGAGATGACCCGGATGTACGAGCACCACGACGCGGTGCTGCACGCTGTCCGGGAGGGCGTGCTGATCGTCGGCGGTGACGGCCGGCTGCTGCTGGCCAACGACGAGGCGCACCGGCTGCTCGGCCTGCCCGCGGACGCCGAGCGGCGCGACGTACGGGAGTTGGGCCTGGACGAGGAGACGGCGGGGCTGCTGGCCTCGGGGCGGGTGGCCACGGACGAGGTGCACCTGGTCAAGGACCGTCTGCTGGCGATCAACCAGCGGCCCACGGACCTGCGCGGCGGCCCGCCCGGCAGCGTCACCACGCTGCGCGACTCCACCGAGCTGCGCGCCCTGTCCGGCCGCGCGGAGGTGGCGCGGGAGCGGCTGAACATGCTGTACGACGCCGGGGTGGGCGTCGGCACCAGCCTGGACGTGGCCCGTACCGCGGAGGAGTTGGCGCGGGTGGCGGTGCCCCGGTTCGCGGACTTCGCGACGGTGGACCTGTTCGACGCGGTGCTGAGCGGGGAGGAGCCGCGGCCGGGGACGGCGCTGCGCCGCTCGGCCTGCGTGGGCGTCCACAAGGACGCCCCGCTGTACCCGGTCGGCGAGCGGATCCGGTTCGTGGCCACTTCGCCGCAGGCCCGGGCGCTGACGACCGGGCAGTCGGTCGTGGTGCCGCGGCTGCGCGCGGAGCCCGGCTGGCGGGCACAGGACCTGGAGCGGACCGACCAGGTGCTGTCGTACGGCATCCACTCGCTGATCACCGTGCCGCTGCGGGCGGGCAGCCTGGTGCTGGGCGTGGCGAACTTCTGGCGGGCGGAGAAGCCGCAGCCGTTCGACGCCGAGGAGCTGGCCCTCGCGGAGGAGCTGGTGGCGCGGGCGGCGGTGGCCATCGACAACGCCCGCCGGTACACCCGTGAGCACAGCATGGCGGTCACCCTCCAGCGGAGTCTGCTGCCGCGTTCGCTGCCCGAGCAGGGGGCCCTGGAGCTCGCCTACCGCTATCTGCCGGCCCAGGCCGGGGTGGGCGGCGACTGGTTCGACGTGCTGCCGCTGTCCGGTGCCCGGGTGGCCCTCGTCGTCGGCGACGTGGTGGGGCACGGGCTGCACGCGGCGGCGACGATGGGCCGGCTGCGGACGGCCGTGCACAACTTCTCGTCGCTGGACCTGCCGCCGGACGAACTGCTCGGCCTGCTGGACGAGCTGGTGGGCCGGATCGACCAGGACGAGACCCCGGCGGGGGGCGCGGCGGTGGTGACGGGCGCCACCTGCCTGTACGCGATCTACGACCCGGTGTCCCGGCTGTGCACCATGGCCCGGGCCGGGCACCCGCCGCCCGCGCTGGTGGGTCCGGACGGCGCCGTGGAGTTCCCGGAGCTGCCCGCGGGTCCCCCACTGGGCCTGGGCGGGCTGCCGTTCGAGACGGCGGAGCTGGAGCTGGCGGAGGGCAGCCGGCTGGTGCTGTACACCGACGGGCTGGTGGAGGACCGGGAGCGGGACATCGACGAGGGGCTCGGCCTGCTGCGCGACGCCCTTCGGCGGACGCCGGGCGCCTCCCCGGAAGACACCTGCCGGACCGTGCTGGACCGGCTGCCGGCGCGGCCGAGCGACGACGTGGCGCTGATCGTCGCCCGTACCCGGGTGCTGGGCGACGACCGGGTCGCGCAGTGGCAGGTGCCGTCCGAGCCGGCGGCCGTGTCGCGGGTGCGGGCCTCGGTGACCCGGCGGCTGGCCGACTGGGACCTGGAGGAACTTGCGTTCACGACCGAGCTGATCCTGAGCGAGCTGGTCACCAACGCCATCCGGTACGGGCGCGGCCCGATCGGGGTACGGCTGCTGCGCGACCGCACGCTGATCTGCGAGGTCTCCGACCACAGCACGACCTCGCCGCACCTTCGGTACGCGGCCGGCACCGACGAGGGCGGGCGGGGGCTGTTCCTGGTGGCGCAGCTCGCCGAGCGCTGGGGGACCCGGTACACCCCGCACGGCAAGGTGATCTGGGCGGAGCAGCCGCTGCCTTGAGCACGCCCCGACCGGGCCCGCGGCAACGCTCGGGGCCGCCCTGCGCAGGAGCGTCGCGGGGGACGACCGGGACGAGGCCCGGGGGTCTTCGGGCACGGCGTGGGCCCGGCGGGCCGTGGCGCGTGCCCGGGGGTCTTCGGGCACGGCGTGGGCCCGGCGGGCCGTGGCGCGCGGGCCGCGTCCCGGTCGTGGCCCCCGAGGGGGCGTGACCGGGGCGGCGGGGGCGCGTACGGCCCGCCGGGCCCCTTCCCGGAGTGCCCGGTTCGCCTGAGGAGGCGGAGATCAGCCGCCGTTCAGCCGCGAGCGCAGCAGCTGCTTGCCCAGTTCGGCGCCCTTGCGGCTGTCGGCCTGGGCCTTGCGGAACAGGTCCGCGACTTCGTCGTCCTTGTCCCGTTCGGCGTCCTGGATGTACTGCTCCAGGCGCAGGGCGTTGCTCAGGCACGCCTCGACGTACCAGATGAGGTTGTAGTCCTTGTCGCGGGTGCCGGTGACGTCGCCGGTCTCGCTGGTGCTGGTCATCCGGGGTCTCCTCCTTCGTTCGACCCTGCGTCGATTCCGTTGCGGGACACCCCGGGTACCCGTGCCGTCTGTCGGCACACCGCCCGAATCCGGGCCGGTCTGCTACTCGTCGATCACCGCGCCGAAACGGGCGCCGTGGGCGGTGCCGCCGAGGGCCGCCGCGCCGTAGGACCAGGAGCCGTCGGCGAGCGGCCCGCCACCGCTCGCCGGGAGCAGCCACATCGCGCCGTCGCCCGCGTTCTCGCCGGGTGCGGCGGCCAGCAGTTCGGCGCGGCCGTCGCCGTCGGTGTCGGCGAGACGCACCTGGGCGCCCCAGGCGTCGTCGGCCTCGGCCGTGCCGGGGACGCCCCGGGTGTTCTGGTCGAAGGACCGGGCGTGGGCGCCGGTGAGGCCGTCGCGGGAGCCGCGCAGCAGCCAGACCGCGCCCGCGTCGGCGGTGGTGCCCACGTCCTCGCCGGGCGCGCCGACCGCCACGTCCGCGCGGCCGTCGCCGTCCACGTCGGCCACGGACAGGTCGGCGCCCCAGGCGTCGCCCTCTTCGGCGGTGCCGGGGACGCCCGGGGAGTTCTGCGACCACCACTGGGGGGCGGTGCCGGGGCCCTGGGTGCCGGCCGGGCCGTGCTCGCCGCCGTAGTAGACGCCGACCAGGCCGCCGGGCGCGTGCGCGTCGCCGGTGGCGTCGTCGGCGGCGCCGAACTGGCCGACCACGAGGTCGTCGTAGCCGTCGCCGTCGATGTCGCCGGAGGCCGAGCCGAGGCCGCCGTGCAGGTCCCGGCGGTGGGCCAGGCCCCGCGGGCCGCCCGCGTAGTACGCCGACCAGCCCTTGGCGTAGTCGTCGTCGGGGCTGTAGCCGGAGACGACCAGGTCGGCGAAGCCGTCGCGGTCGTAGTCGCCGGTGGTGACGTAGCCGGGCTGGAGCCGGTGGCCGGCGGAGTGCGGGGCGCCCACCCGGCGCAGGACGCCGGCGTGCCAGGTGAACACGTTCAGGCCCACCTCCTGGTCCACCACGACCAGCTGGTCGGAGTCCACGTCGCCGGTGAACCGGGCGGCGGCCACGGCCAGTCCGAACCGGGCGCCGGCAGCGGGCCGGGCGGCGGTGACCGAGGCGGTCCCCGCGGTTCCGAGGCCCTTCTTCGAGCCGTACAGCACGGTGACCCGGCCCGCGTCCGCGACGCCGCCCTCGTCCTCGCCGGGTGCGCCGATCACCGCGTCGTCGTAGCCGTCGCCGTCCAGGTCGCCGGTGGCGACGGCCTGTCCGAAGTCGTCCCATGCCTCGGAGGTGCCGGGCACGCCCTTCGTGGACTGGCTGACGACCTGGACCCGCCCCCGGGGGACGGTGGTGCGGGTACCGATGCCGTTGGGGGCGCCGTACTGGACGGTGACGTAGCCGGCGCCTTCCTTGCCGTCGACGGTGCCCTCGGGGACTCCGGTGAGCAGGTCGGTGTAGCCGTCACCGTCGAAGTCGCTGTTGCGGTCGGCGGCCGAGGTGCCGCCGGGTACGCCCGCGAAGGCGGCCGGGGCGGCGAGGACGCCCGCCGTGGCCGTGAGCAGGAAGGCGGCCGCGGCGACGGCGGCGGAGCCCGCGGTACGGCGGGTGTTGCTGGTCATGTCCGGTACCCCCGTGCGTGATTGACGGTCCATCAGCCGGCCGGTCCGGTCGGCGCTGGGTTGGACCCGGCGGGGGTGCGGGTGGTTGTGGTGTGCGCACGGGCTGTTACACGGCGGTGACAGCCGTGCCCGGAGCGGGACGGGGCGGGGCGGGGTCTCAGCCGAGGGCGCGGTCCAGGTTGAACGCGGCGCTGATGAGGGACAGGTGGGTGAACGCCTGGGGGAAGTTCCCCTGTTGCTCGCCGGTGCGGCCGATCTCCTCGGCGTAGAGGCCGAGGTGGTTGGCGTAGGTCAGCATCTTCTCGAAGGCCAGGCGGGCTTCGTCGAGCCGGCCGGCGCGGACGAGTGCCTCGACGTACCAGAAGGAACAGATGGAGAAGGTGCCCTCGTCGCCGCGGAGGCCGTCCGGGCTGGCCTGCGGGTCGTAGCGGTAGACCAGGGAGTCGGAGACGAGGTCCTCGGTGAGGGCGTCCAGGGTGGACAGCCACTTGGGGTCGGTGGGGGCGATGAACTTGGCCAGCGGCATCATCAGCACGGAGGCGTCGAGGACGTCGCTGTCCTCGTACTGCACGAAGGCGCCCCGGCGCTCGGACCAGCCGCGGTCCATGATCCGCCGGTAGATCGTGTCGCGGGCCCGGCGCCAGCGCCGGTGATCGGCGGGCAGTCCGCGGTGGTTGGCGAGGCGGATGGCCCGCTCGATCGCGACCCAGCACATCAGGCGGGAGTACAGGAAGTCCTTGCGGCCGCCGCGGGTCTCCCACACGCCCTCGTCGGGCTGGTCCCAGTGGTCGCACACCCACTCGACCAGGTGGCAGACGTCGTCCCACTGTGCGCTGGAGATGGGCTGCGCCCACTTGTCGTAGAGGTAGATGGAGTCGATCAGGGCGCCGTAGATGTCGAGCTGGAGCTGGCCCGCGGCGGCGTTGCCGACCCGGACCGGTGCCGAGCCCAGGTGCCCCTCCAGGTGCGGCAGCTCGCGTTCGGGCAGGTCGACGCGGCCGTCGATACCGTACATGATCTGCAGCGGGCCCACGGCCGAGCTGTCGCAGGGGGTGATGTGCGTGGTCAGGAACCTCATGAACGCCTCGGCCTCGCCGCTGAAGCCGAGTCTGAGCAGCGCGTAGACGGCGAAGGCGGCGTCGCGTACCCACACGTAGCGGTAGTCCCAGTTGCGCTCGCCGCCGAGCTGCTCGGGCAGGCTGGTGGTGGGCGCGGCGACGATGGCGCCGGTGGGGGCGTAGGTGAGGAGCTTCAGGGTGAGGGCGGAACGGTGCACCATCTCGCGCCAGCGGCCCCGGTAGCGGGACTGCTGCAGCCATCTGCGCCAGTAGGCGACGGTGGCGTTGAACTGCTGCTCCGCCTCGGTGCGGGCGCAGCCGCGGGGTATGACCTCGTCGCCGAGCTGGTCGACGGCGAAGACGGCCGTCTCCCCCTCGCTCAGTTTGAAGTCGGCCCGCGCGTCGCGGCCGTCGTTCTCCGTCGAGACGGTGGAGGTGAGCGCGAGGGACCGCTCGGGGGACTCGAACAGGATCATGCCGTCCAGGGAGCGCAGGGTGTGCGGGTCGGCGCCGTAGTTGAAGCGCGGGGCGATCAGGGCCCGGAAGGGCACGGTGCCGCGGACGCAGACCACACGCCGGATCAGCCGGTGCCGGCTCACCTCGCGCGCGCTGTCGCAGCAGACGGGCATGAAGTCCTGCACCTCGCCGACGCCCTCTTCCGTGAAGAAGCGGGTGATCAGCACGTTGGTGTCGGGGAAGTAGAACTGCTTGGTGCGGGCGGGGACGGAGGCGGCCAGCTCGAAGCGGCCGCCGCGCTCGGCGTCGAGGATCGCCGCGAAGACGCTGGGGGAGTCGAAGGAGGGACAGCAGTACCAGTCGATCGTGCCGTTGGTGCCGACCAGGGCGACACTGCGCAGGTCACCGATGAGCCCGTGTTCGGCGATGGGCAGATAGCGGGTGCGGGGAGCGTCCCCGGCGAACGGCGTCGCGGCCATCGGCGGCCTCCCGGTGGTCTTCCCTGCTCACGGCCGTTTCATCCGCTTGCGGGGCGTTTTTCAGTGTGTGGGGTGTTTTCCAGCTTAAGAGCGCGTGGTTTCCTGTGGCGTGGGAAGGCGCTCGTCACCCGCTCCCGTGACGCCTCCGGATGCAGGCGGCGCCGCGGGGGGCAATGGTGAGAGTGTGCCCCGTTCGGCGGCACCGGCACGGATGCGGTCATCCGGACCGAGGAGGAGGCATCATGTCGACATCCACACCCGAAGAGTCCCGTAGCGCGGACGACGTCCGCACCCCGGACGCCCTGCTCCACTCCGCACCCTCGAGGGATGTCACCCCGGAGGACCTGGTGATGGCGGCGGGCAGGGACGTCACACCGAAGACCCTCGACTGGGCGCGTCGCAAGCTGGAGTCGGAGGGGCCGGCGGCCATCGAGAAGCTGCTGCCCTAGGGCGATCCGGGGATCACGGGAGAGCGAACGGGGGGACCGGCCGGGCACGTCGTGCCCGGCCGGTCCCGTGCGCACGCGCCGGGAGGGACGCGGCCCGGTCTACTCGGGCAGGCTCGTCTCGTCCGGTACGACGTGGACCGCCGCCTCCTCCGCCCCGGCCGCTCCCCCGTCGACACCCACGTCCTGGGCGATCTCCTCCTTGACGGTGTCCGCGTGGGCGCCCTCGTCCGGGGCGACGAGACGGCCGGCGCGGGGCCCGCCCGCCTCGGGATCGACCGGTTCGCCCTCACCGCCGGGCAGGTCGCCCACCTCGTCGCCGGCCGGCACGGTCACGTCCGGGACCTCTTGGCCGAGCCGTTCGTCCAGGGTCTCCCCCGCGTGCTGCTCGGCGGCCGTGGTGCCGTGCTTGGTGACGCCCAGGGGGCGTTCGGGCGGGGAGTAGCCCTCGTCCAGCATGTCGTCGTAGGAACGCTCGTCGACCGCGTCCTGGAGGTCCAGGGGGGCGGCGTCCTCCTGCTCCTCGTTGGTTCCGGTGGGCTGGTAGGCGTCGTCCGCCATCGGGGTCTGCTCCGACTGCTGGTCGCTCATCGTCGCCTCCTTCTCGGCTCGCGGGGCGGTCCCGGTCCGCGTTTCCCGTGGCCGGACGGTTAACCCCGCCCGCCCGCGAAGAGATCGGCCGGCGGCCCGCCCGGCCGGGTATGCCCCCGGCGTCCCCCGGTACGGCGCGGACGACCCCGGCGGTCCCGGCCCCGGCGGTCCCGGCCCCGGCGGTCCCGGCCCCGGCGGTCCGAGGTCCGGTGCCGGCGAAGGCGACGGCCCTCACAACGCCTTGCGCCGCACCAGCAGCCAGAGCACCAGCAGACCGGGGAGCAGCGGCAGCCACATCGTCAGCAGCCGGTAACCGAGTACCGCGGAGGCGGCCGCGGCGCCGGGGGTGCCCGCGGCGGTGAGCGCGAGGGCGAGCGCGGCGTCCAGGGAGCCGAGGCCGCCCGGGGTGGGCAGCAGGGCGGCGGCGCTGCTGGCCGCCAGGTACAGCAGGGCCACCTGGAGCGGGGCGAGCGGCAGTCCGACGGCCCGGGTGACGGCGACGAGGACGAGCGCGTGCAGCGCGGCGAAGGCCAGCGAACCGCCCCACAGGGCCGCCGCACGGGCGCGGCGGGCGTGCAGCGCGCGGATGTCGGCCAGTACGGCGCCGAGCCCGCGCCGGCAGCGCGGCCACCAGGGTGTGGCGAGCAGCACCGCCGCGAGCGCGGTGGCGCCCAAGGCCGCGGCGGGTACCGCGGCCGGGACGTGCGGGATGCGGAGCAGCCCGGGCCAGACGGGGGCGAGCAGCGCGAGCAGCACCAGCCGTACGACGGCGCCCGCGGTCGCCTTCACGGCGAGGGCGGCGGCCGCGCGCCCGGCCGGCAGCCCGCAGCGCATCAGGAACCGCAGGTTCACCGCGCCCGCGCCGAGCCCCGCGGGGAGCAGGTGGTTGGCGGCGGAGGCGGCGAACTGGGCGGCGACCAGCCGGGGGCCGGGCAGCCTGCGCAGGACGGCACCCTGCTGGGCGAGCGCGGAGGCCGCCCAGGTGCCGACGGCCGCCGTCGCGCCGACCAGCAGCCAGCCGTGGTCGGCGACCGCCAGCCGCCCGGCCCCGCTCTCCACCGCGGGCCAGTGCCGGCGGGCCAGGTAGAGCGCGCCGAGCAGTACGGCGAGGCAGACCCCGGCGTGCCAGTAGGCGCGCCGCCGGCCGAGGGCCGCGGCGAGGTCCGCCGGGGACGTCATGAGCCGGCGCCCGGTACGACGTAGTAGAGCCGCACCCGGCCGACGGGTACGGCGGTCCAGTGGCGGGCGTAGCCGGGCGGCTCGCTCCCCGCCGGCACCAGCGTGGCGACCGGCATCCGCCGGGCGGTGCGGATGATGCCTGCGGTGGTGGTGTTGGCGTTGGGGCCGGCGGTCGCGCCCGAGGAGCAGCCGGCGGCGAAGGCGACCGGGATGGCCTCGTGGCCGGTGAGCAGGCAGGGCGGCCGGACGCCGTGGCGGTGCAGCTCGGCCGCGGTACGGGCCCAGGCCCGGTGGGCGGTGTCGGTGCTGCGGACGGTGTGCAGGACGACCACGAGCTGCACGGCGAGGTGGGCGACGAGCCCGGCGCCGACCAGCGCGGCGAGGATCGGACGGGTGGCGGGGCGCCGGGCCGGTCGCGGACGCCGGACCGCGGGCGGGCGGCCGGCGGGGCCCGGGGCCGGACGCGGGGGCCGGGCCGGGAGCGCGTCCCGGGCCGTCGGCGGGGGCGCCGCGGGACGCGCGGCCCCGCGCGGGTGCCGGGGCGCCGCCAGGTGGAGCAGCGCGTCGGCGGCCGGGACGGCGAGGAGGGCGTAGGCGGGGAGCAGGAAGCGGGGGGCCGCGTAGCCGATCAGGAACAGGTAGGGGAAGGCGGCGGTCGCCGCGCAGGCGAGGGGCAGCGCCGTGGCCGCCGTACGCCGGGCGCGGACGGCGACGGCCAGCGCGAGTCCGGCGAGCAGGGGCAGCGCGCACCACCACACGGCGAGCGCGGGGTGCGGCAGGGCGCCGGTGCAGGGCCGGCACAGGGTCCGCCCGCCCAGGCTGCGCAGCTGGTCCACGACGGCGAGGTGCCAGCCGAGGCCGCCCTGGATCGCCGAGCCGTCGGCCAGCCGTCGTGCCAGGCCGCCGTAGCGCGTGAACGCCTCCACGACCCACTCGGCGGCACCGCAGGCGAGCCCGGCGAGCAGGACGAGCAGGGCGCGCCGGTGGCGGCGCGCCAGGCCGAGGCCGAGCAGGGGCAGGGTCGCCCAGACCGAGTCCACCGGTCGCATCCACGCCATCAGTGCCGCGCTCGCCGCGAGGCCCCAGAGCGCGGTGCGGTCCGCGGGAGCGCGCAGGAAGCAGGCGACGGCGGCCAGGGCACCGACGGCGACCCAGTAGTTGGGCATGGCCTGCGGGCCGTAGAACAGGGTCACCCACAGGGAGGCGAACAGGGCGCCGGCGAGGGCGAGCACCCGGACGGGGAACAGGCCGCGCCAGGCGCGCAGCGCCAGGAAGAGGGCGAGGCCGGACAGCAGGGAAAGGTAGATCCGCAGCAGCGCCGTGGACGACGACCAGGACGCGACGGGTGCGACGAGCAGCGAGACGCCCCGCGCGCGGGGCGCGCTGAAGAAGGTCGCGGGGGCGTGCCCGCTGACCTGGCTGACGTACACGGTCTCGTCCCAGCCGAGGCCCAGGCCGGGCGGTACGAGGAGGAGTTGGGCGAGGCCGAAGGCCCCGGCGACGGCGGCGAGCGGCCAAGTGGCGCGCGCGGAACCGGCGGACGTGCGGCGCGAGCGCTCACGGCTCGCCGCGCCGAGTGTCGCGTGGGCACTGCCGGCCATGACCACCCCTTCGTCCCTACGGTCCGTAGGGTCCGCTTGTCACACTAAAGCGTGCAGGGTTGACGGCGGGAGCGGCGCGGAACACGGCCGAACCGGCGTGAATCCCCCACTCGGGCCCGGCGGCTGGGCCATCCGGCCCACGGCCCTACGCGCTGTAAGGTTGGGGCATGGCTGGCACAGGGTCCCGCGGCAGGACGGAGCGGCGCAGCGCCGGGAAGCTGGAGAGCGAGGTGCTGACCGCCCTGTGGGCCACGGAGCGGCCACTGACCCCGGCGGAGATACAGCAGCGGATCGGCGGCGGACTCGCCTACAACACGGTCCACACGATCCTCAAACGCCTGTACGACAAGGGACTGGTGCTGCGGGACGCCGACGGGCGGCGCGGTGCCTACCGGCCGGCCAAGAACGCGGCCGAGCTGACCGCCGAGGCGATGCGCGAGGCCCTGGACCGGGGGCCGGACCCGATCGCCGCGCTCCGGCAGTTCGTCACCGGGCTGAGCTCGGAGGAGGAGCGGGCGCTGCGCGAACTGCTCGGCGGAGGCGGCGCGTGAGGGCACGCGGAACCGGCCCCGGTCCCACGTCGGAGACGGCGGAGCGGGGCCGGGTAAGGCTCACCCGTCCTGCGGCGCCCCGCCCGTGTGCGGCGCGCGGTGGGGCGGCTGTTGCGGGGCCGGGCGGCGGACCACCGGCGGCAGGGCCCGGACGGCCGGCTCGTCGGTGCTGATCGTCAGCGGCTCGCCGTGGTGGCGCAGTGTCAGCGGCGGGCCGTCCAGCAGCTGGTAGGTCGCCTTGTCCGCGCCGATGTCCACCCGCAGCCGGCGTCCGCGGAACTGGAGGTGGAAGGCGAGGCGGCGCAGCCGCTCGGGCAGCCGGGGCGCGAACCGCAGCCGCTCGCCGTCGTGCCGCATGCCGCCGAAGCCGGCGACCAGCGCCATCCAGGTGCCGGCGAGCGAGGCGATGTGCAGCCCGTCCCGCGTGTTGTGCTCCAGGTCGTGCAGGTCCATCAGCGCGGCCTCGGCGGTGTAGGCGTGGGCGAGGTCCAGATGGCCGGTCCGGGCGGCGATGACGGCCTGGCAGCAGGCCGACAGGGAGGAGTCGCGCACGGTCAGCGCCTCGTAGTAGGCGAAGTTCCGGGCGATCTGCTCCTCGTCGTACTCCTGCTCGAAGTAGTCGCCGCACGTGTACATCGCGAGGACCAGGTCGGCCTGTTTGACGACCTGTTTGCGGTAGAGGTCGAAGTAGGGGAAGTGGAGCAGCAGCGGGTACTGGTCGGGGCGGGTGCCGGCGAAGTCCCAGCGCTGGTAGCGGGTGAACCCGGCGTGCTGCTCGTGGACGCCGAGTTCGTCGTTGTAGGGCACGTGCATGGCGTCGGCGGCGTCCCGCCAGGCCGCGCTCTCCTCGTCGTCCACCCCGAGCCGGCGCGCCTCGCCCGGGTGGCGTTCGACGGCGTCGGCCGCGGCCCGCAGGTTCTGGCGGGCCATCAGGTTGGTGTAGGTGTTGTCGTCGGCGACCGCGCTGTACTCGTCGGGGCCGGTGACACCGTCCAGGTGGAAGACGCCGTGCCGGTCGTGGTGGCCCAGTGATCGCCACAGCCGGGCCGTCTCCACCAGCAGCTCGACACCGGTCTCCCGCTCGAACTCCGTGTCGCCGGTGGCCTCGACGTACCGGACGACGGCGTCGGCCACGCCGGCGTTCACGTGGAAGGCGGCGGTGCCGGCCGGCCAGTAGGCCGAGCCCTCCGGGCCGGCGATGGTCCGCCAGGGGAAGGCCGCTCCGGCGAGCCCCAGCTGGGCCGCGCGCTCCCGGGCCTCGTCGAGGGTGTTGTACCGCCAGCGCAGCGCCTCGGCCACGGCCTGGGGCGCGGTGTGGCCGAGCACCGGCAGCACGAACATCTCGGTGTCCCAGAAGGCGTGCCCGTCGTAGCCGGAACCGGTCAGTCCCTTCGCCGGGATCGCGCGCTGCTCGGCCCGCGCCCCGGCCTGGAGAACGTGGAACAGCGCGAACCGGACGGCCTGCTGGACCTCCTCGTCGCCCTCCACCTCGACGTCGGCGCGGGCCCAGAAGTCGTCCAGGCACGCCCGCTGGCCGTCGAGCAGGCCCTGCCAGCCGTCGTGCGCGGCGGCGGCGAGCGCGGCGTCGACTTGGTCGGCCATCGCGGGCAGCGACCGGGTGCCGGACCAGCCGTGGGCGACCAGCTTCTCCACCCGCAGGGTCTGGCCGGGCTCCAGGACCGAGGTGACGGTCAGCCGCGCGACGTCGATGCCGCTCTCGCTGCGGCGGGTGGTGCGCTCGGGGCCGGTGACCACGTGGTCGGCGGCCACGGCGACCCTGAGACCGCTGCGCCGGGTACGGTGCACCAGCCGCAGCCGGTCGCCGGAGGCGAAGCCGTCCTCCTGTTCCAGCGGGGACTTCAGCGCCCGCGCCGCGCGCGGGTCGCCGTTCGGCTCCGGCAGGCTCTCGTTGGCGACCAGCTCGGACTGGATCACCACCCGGCTGCGGCTGCCGACGGCCTCCACCTCGTACGCCACCGCGGCCACCGCGCGCTGGGTGAGCGACACCAGCCGGGTGGAGCGGACCCGGACCGTGGAGCCGGCCGGGGAGGTCCACTCACAGGTCCGCTCCAGCACGCCGCGGCGCAGGTCCAGGACGCGTTCATGGGCGACGAGCCGGCCGTAGCGCAGGTCGAAGGGCTCGTCGTCCACCAGCAGTCGCAGGACCTTGCCGTTGGTGACGTTGATGACCGTCTGCCCGGACTCGGGGTAGCCGTAGCCGGCCTCCGCGTACGGGAGGGGGTGCACCTCGTGGACGCCGTTGAGGTAGCTGCCGGGCAGGCCGTGCGGTTCGCCCTCGTCCAGGTTGCCGCGCCAGCCGACATGGCCGTTCGAGAGGGCGAAGACCGACTCGCTCTGCGCGAGGACGTCGAGATCGAGGGCCGTCTCCCGTACGGTCCACGGTTCGACGGCGTACGACCGCTCGGTGATCACTGTGCGCCTCCCAGCTCGGCGAGGTCCTTCACGACGGTGTGCGCGCCGTGGGTGTAGAGGGCGTCGCGCTGGCCCGTCCGGTCCACGCCGACGACGTACCCGAAGCCGCCCGCGCGGCCCGCGTCCATGCCGGCCAGCGCGTCCTCGAAGACGGCGGCGCGGGCCGCGTCGACACCGAGGTCGCGGGCGGCGGCGAGGAAGGTGTCGGGGTGCGGCTTGCCCGGCAGCCCGCGCTCGGCGGCGACCACACCGTCGATGCGCACGTCGAAGAAGTGCTCGGCGCCCACCGAGCGCAGTACGTCCAGGCAGTTGGCGCTGGAGGAGACGATCGCGGTGCGCAGCCCCGCGGCGCGGACGGCCTCCAGATAGCGCAGCGTGCCCTCGTACGCCTCCACGCCGCCGGTGCGGATCCTCGCGAGCAGCAGGTCGTTCTTGCGGTTGCCGAGACCGTGCACGGTCCGGGCGTCGGGGGGGTCGCCGGGACCGCCTTCGGGCAGGTGGATGCCGCGCGAGTCGAGGAAGGCGCGGACGCCGTCGGCGCGGGGGCGGCCGTCGACGTACTCGTCGTAGTCGGCGACGACGTCGAAGGGCCGCCCCTGCTCGCCCTCGTAGTCGCGCAGGAAGGCGTCGAACATCTCCTTCCAGGCCGCCGCGTGCACGACGGCGGTCTTGGTGACGACCCCGTCGAGGTCGAACAGACATGCCTGGATGGTGTCGGGCAGACCGAGCTGAGTCATACCCAGGACTGTTCCCCGTCGACGGCGCTCCAGCGAGTGGCGCACGCCACATACGGGGTGCGCCGGCGGTGCCACACTCTTCTGTGTGCCGCTGACCTTCGACGACCTCCTCGTCCGCGCCCGCGCGCTGCCCCGCGACGGCCGCCGGGCCCTGCTCGGCATCGCGGGCAGCCCCGGCGCGGGCAAGACCACGCTGGCCGAGCGCCTGGTGTCCGCCCTGAACGGCGACGGCTCGGTCCGGGCCGCGCACGTGCCCATGGACGGCTTCCACCTCGCCGACGCCGAACTGGACCGGCTGGGCCGCCGGGACCGCAAGGGGGCGCCGGACACCTTCGACGCGGCCGGGTACGCGGCGCTGCTGCGGCGCCTGCGCGAGGAGTCCGACGAGGTGGTGTACGCGCCGGGGTTCGAGCGGGTCCTCGAACAGCCCCTGGCCGGTGCGATCCCGGTACCGCCCGAGGCGCGCCTGGTGGTGACCGAGGGCAATTACCTGCTGCTGGAGCGGGGCCCGTGGGCGCGGGTGCGGCCGTGCCTGGACGAGGTGTGGTTCTGCGAGACCGCCGAGGAGGAGCGGGTCCGCCGACTGGTCGCCCGGCACGAGGAGTTCGGCAAGGAGCACGCCGCGGCCGTGGCCTGGGTGCGGGGCACCGACCAGCGCAACGCCGACCTGGTCGCGGCGACGCGGGAGCGGGCGGACCTGGTGGTACCGGACACCGCGCTGCCCGCACCGCCGCCGCGGTGAACTCCGGCGGGCCGCGGGCCGTACCGGTGTGCACGGCAGAGGGTCTGCCGGTACGACTCGTGCGGCGGTGACGCCCGCGGAGGCGGGAGCGGTGCGACAGTGGGGCCGTGATCCGCCTCCCGAGCCCTCCCGCCGGCGGGCGGCCGGCGCCACCGAGGGGCGGATGATGGCGCGCGAACGGCACCCGGTCCTCACATCCGGGGCGACCGCCACGGGACCGGCCGGGCAGGCGCCCGCCGGCGCGGCCGCCCGGCACCGGCGGCACCGGCGGTGGCTGCCGCCGCTGCTGGTCGCCCTGCTGTCGGCGCTGTCGGCCGCCGCCATGGTCACCACGGCCGTGCAGCAGACCCCCACCATCGACGAACCGGTGTACGTCGCGACGGCCGCCGACTACCTGCACGAGCACCGGCTGCGCTACAACCCCGAGCACCCACCGCTCGGGAAGCTGCTGATCGCCGCCGGGGTGGCGGTCGCGGACCCGCACTACGACCCGTCGTCCCCCGGCACCCAGGGCGATGTGGGGCGGCATCTGCTGTACGCGTCGGGCAACGACCCCTGGCGGCTGATGCTGTGGGCGCGGATGCCGGTCATCGTCGTCACGCTGCTCGGCGGGCTGGTCGTGTTCGCGTTCGCCCGGGACCTGACGGGCACGGCGGGCGGACTGCTCGCGCTCACCCTGTACGCCTTCTCCCCCGACGTCATCGCGCACGGCTCGCTGGCCACACTGGACATGCCGGCGACCGTGGCCGTCCTGGCCTCGGCCTGGCTGGCCTGGCGGGCCCGGCGCCGTCCCGCCCGGTACCTGCCCCTTGCGGGGGCGGCGCTGGGCGCGGCCCTGGCGACCAAGATGAGTACGCTGCCCGCGGTGCCGGTCGTGATGGCGCTGGCGGCGGTCTCCACCCTGCACGCCCGACGCTCCCGCGAGCGCGACCAGCCACCCGGCGAGCCCCACCGGCAGCCCGGCGAGCCCCACCGGCAGCCCGGCGAGCCCCACCGGCAGCCCGGCGAGCCCGACCGGCGCTCCGACGCCGCCGACCGGCGGTCCGGCGTGCCCGCGAGGCGCTCCGGCCCCCTCGCGAGGCGGTCCGCCGTGTTCGCGTGGCCGTCCGGACTGCTCGCGAGGCGCCCGCGCACGCCCTCGCGGCGAGACGTGTTCCCGTGGCTCGCCAGCCCCTCCGGCCCCTCCGGTCCCTCCGGCCCCTCCGGCCGCTCCGGCCGGTGGCGGAGCGTGTGGGCGGCGGGGGGCGGCGCGGTGGCCGTCGTGCTGGTGGCGGTCGTCGTCGTGTGGGCCGTGTACCTGGCCGTCGACCCCCGGCTGCGGTTCACGCCCGCCGAGCCGGCGCCGGACGTGGCGGGACTGCGCGGGCGGCTGGTGGAGCTGCTGCCGCTGCCGCCCGCGTACCGGGCCGGGATGCGGGTGCAGTTCGGGCTGGAGGACCATCCCTGGCAGGGCTATCTGTTCGGGCGCCTGTACACCGGTTCGCTCTGGTACTACCTGCCGGCCGCCCTGCTGGTGAAGACGCCGCTCGGGCTGCTGGCGCTGGGCACGGCCGGTGCCGTGGCGGTCGTGGCGCGGCGGCGGACGCGGCACGCGGCGCCGTACCTGCTGCTGCCGCCCGCGGTGCTGCTGGCGGCGGCGATGACGGGGTCCCGGGACTTCGGCACCCGGTACGCGCTGTGCGTACCGGTGTTCCTCGCGGTGGCGGCGGCCTGCGCGCTCGCGCCGCGGCGGCGGTGGACCGCGCTCCTCGCCGGCGCGCTGGTGCTGTGGGCGGCGGTGAGTTCGCTGCGCACGTTCCCGTACTACCTGCCGTACGCCAACGAGGCGTTCGGCGGGCCGGCGCACACCCACCGGCTGCTGCACGACTCGAACGTGGACTGGGGGCAGGACCTGGGGCGGCTGGCCGACCGGCTGCGGGAGCGGTATCCGGGCGAGCGGGTGTGGCTGGTCTACAAGGGCAGCGGGGTGCCGTCGGCGTACGGCATCCGCGCCGCCGATCCGCGCACCGTACCGCCGGACCGGGTGCACGGGCTGCTGGTGGTGTCGGACTCGGCCGCCGCCAAGGCGCGCGGGAGGCTCGCCGAGCTGATCGCGAGCAGCCGGCCCGTCGGCGAGGTCGGCCATTCGATCACTCTCCGGCGGAGGTGAGCCCGGCACCTCAACCCCCTGGTCACGGCGGTCGGTGAGCTATGTTGAGTGCTCCGGCAGACGAAGGAGGCCGACCCGTGTCCTCGCCGCAACAGGCACGCGCACAGGCATCAGCGATCACATCGGGCAAGGCGGTGCCCGAGGCCGAGGCCGCCCCGACCTCCCGGCTCCACGAACTCTTCGACGGCCCCCGTCTGTCGCCGGGGCAGCGGCGCATCGCCCAGTACCTGATCGAGCACATCACCGAGGCCGCGTTCCTGTCGATCACCGAGCTGGCCGACCGGGTCGGGGTCAGTCAGCCCTCCGTCACCCGCTTCGCCGCCGCCGTCGGTTTCAGCGGCTATCCCGCGCTGCGCGAGAAGCTCCAGTCGATCGCGCTGAGCAGCCTCGCCGGCGGGCCCGGGGAGGAGAACCGGGCCAACGAGCTCCAGGCGGCGGTCGACGGCGAGATCCAGAACCTGGAGAACCTGCGGCGCGACTTCGCCGACCCCGACCGGGTCATCCACGTCGGCCGCGAGCTGTCCCGCTCCACCCCGCTGACCGTGCTGGGCCTGCGGATCTCGGTGTCGCTCGCCGAGTACTTCGGCTACGCGGCCCGCCGTATCCACCCGGACGTGCGGCTGGTGACCCGGGGCGGCAGCGTGGCCTACGACGCCCTGATGCAGTCCCGCGAGGCCGGCGGCAGCTGGGTGCTGGCCTTCGCCATGCCCCGGCACTCCCAGGAGACGCTCAACGCCGTCCGGGTGGCGCGCCGCGCGGGTCTGAAGGTCGCACTGGTGACCGACCTGGCGCTCGGGCCGCTGGCCGACGAGGCCGACATCGTCTTCGCGACCGGCACCGGTGCGCGGCTGGTGTTCGACTCCTACGCCGCGCCCGGTGTGCTGGCCGCGGCGCTGCTCCAGGCCATGACGGACGCCGATCCCGAGCGCACCCAGGCCCGGCTGGAGAAGTACGAGCAGCTCTCCGAGCAGCATCAGTTCTTCCTCAAGGACTGAACGGCCGATCCTTCCGCCCGTGCCGGGAATTCCGTGAAGATCTTGCGGTCCCCACCCCCCTGCACGGGGATCATTCACCCCAAATCACGCATGAATGTTTTCATACGTCTTGCAAACCGGTCGGCATATATAAATACTGCTCGGCGGACTCACCGCTCGTGACACCGCCCCGAGAAAGCCGACGGACCGCCCATGCGCACGTACCACCGCACGCAGCAGCGCCGCCCGGCACCCGGGGCACCCGCACGGACGCCCCCAGCCGCCGTTCCCTACCCACGTCGGCGTCGGGGGTGTACCGGGGCGCGTCGTCTGCGCGACGTGCCCGTGGCGGCCCCGGTCATCCCCTAGGCCGGGGCCGCCCCCATCCGTCGACACCCGCACGACGCCGCACACCGGAAGCGATGATCATGACCCTGACCAGCACGCGCATCAGCCCCGACTGGCCCTGCCAGGTCAAGACGCCGGGCTCGTACGACTGGGAGCGCTCGGCGGCCAAGTGGCTGCGCGAGCTGATCCCCGCGCGCTACGCCAGTTACCCGGCGCTCATCCGGCACCCTGTCCTGCTCGCCCGGCACGCGCAGATCCAGGTGCAGCAGGAGATCCGGGTGGCACGGACCGCGCTCCAGACGGCGCGGGCCGAACTGCCCGTGCTCGGCCTGCCCGAGTCGGTGATCGAGCACACGATCAAGATGTACGCGGCCGAAGTGCTCCAGCTCCAGCACATCGCGCGCAGTGTCCGCGCCGTCAGCGAGGCCCTGGCCGGACGCGGCACCGGTCGCTGAACCCACCGCGCGCCCGCCTCGGCCGTCATCACGCTCCGGCCGGCTTCACGCTTTCGTACACACTTTTCCCCAGCTCAGGACCCGGCCCGCCCCGCAGCGGCCCCTTCCCGCCCACCCCCCGCGGACCGTTCGCCCCTTTTGGACGCCTCCCCGCTCTCCACCTCCGGGGATCTTGTATGAAGGTCGCATGAAGCCGTACCCGGCAGACGAGTGATCGAACGGGGTGAGGTGTGCAATGCTCGTCGCGTGACGAGCGAGCCTCTGCCCCCGGTGGACCCCGGCACCGGCGCCGACCTCGTAGCGCTGGCCAGGGTCGTGGCCCGCCAGCGGGCGGAGATGGAACTGCTGCGCGACCGGGCCGCGACCTCGGCGATCGTGGAGCGGGCCAAGGGCGTGCTGATGGCCGTCACCGGCTGCACCCCGGACGCCGCTCACGAGGAACTGTCCCGGCGCGCCAGGGACGGCAACCGCACCCTGCTCGAACAGTGCTGGCTCACCCTGGGCGCCCTGCCGCCCGGCGGGCGTCCCGCCGCCGCGCCCACGGCTCCGCCCGCGCAGACGCCCGCCGCCGCGGATCCCCGCGGGAACCCGGCCGCCGGCACCCGTGAGCTGACGGACGTGCTGGGACGCATCGGCCGGGACCTGGTCCGGGTCGGCTCCCCGCAGGAGCTGGCCGGATGTCTGCTGGAGCACCTGGGTCCCGAGGCGGACGCCGACGCGGTGATGCTGTACGAGCGGCTGCCCGAGGGCGGGCTCCTGCTGATCGGCTCCGCCGGCATCGACCCCACCCTCGCCGCCCAGTGGCGCCAGGTGCCCCCGGTGTCCGGAGTGGCGGCGCTGGACGCCCTCCGGTCCGGGGAGCCGTGCTGGCTCGAGGACGTCGCCGTGGACCGCACGCGGTACCTGCTCATCGGCGAGCCGCCGGAGCGGTGGCTCACCCGGGTCTGGCTCCCGGTGCCGGCCGGGGAGGCTTCCAGCGTCGCCTTCGGCGTGCTGCGCCGCTGCGGCGACCCGTTCGACCCCGGCGAGCGGGAGCTGCTGCGGGCCGTGGCCCGGCTGTGCGCGGGCCGGCTGCGCGCCTTCGACAGCCCGCACGAGGACCCGGCCGGGGCCGTCGCGCAGACCGTGCAGGCCGTGTTCGACGCGCTGCCGGGCGCGGCGATCCTGCTGACCCCGCTGCGCTCGGCCGCCGGCGAGGTGGAGGACTACCGCATCGACGCGGCCACGCCGGAGGCGGTCGACGTGTTCGGCCGGACCGGGCGGAGCATGGTCGGCAAGCACATCCTGGAGAGCTACCCGTCGGTCGCCGGTGAACCGCTGTGGCACGGTTACCTGCGGGCGCTGGAGACCGGAGTGCCGTTCGAGGGCGAACCGTTCGCCTACCAGGACTCGACCGGCGACGTGCCCGTCACCGCCACCTACAGCGTGCGCGCGGCCCCGCTGGGCGAGGGCCTGGTGGTCACCTGGCTGCGGCACGACTCGACGGAGCTGCAGGAACAGCGCCTGGCCGACGTGCAGCGGCTCGGCAACCTCGGCTGGGCGAACTGGAACCTGATCACGGAGGAGATCTCCTGGGCGGCGCAGACGTTCGCCGTCCTCGGCCGCAAGCCCGGACAGCGCCCGGTCCGGCTGGAGCGGCTGCCGGACCTGGCCCTGCCGGAGGACCAGGGGGCGCTGGCCCACGCGATCGCCCGGCTCGTGGCCGACGGCCGTTCGTTCGACGTGCCCTTCCGCATCGACACACCCGCCGGCCCCCGGCACCTGCGGATGGTCGCGGAGGCCGTCATGGCGCCCGACGGCAGCCCGGTCGAGGTGCACGGCTTCGTCCAGGACGTCACCGCGCAGCGCAGCGCGGAACTCGCCCTGGTGGAGAGCGAACGCGCGATGCTGCTCCAGCGCGGCATCCTCCAGGCCGAACGGGCCCTGGCGGCCCGGCTGCAGCACGCCCTGCTGCCGCTGCCGAGCAAGCCGGTGCGGCTGGCCGGGCTGCGCGTCGAGGTCGGCTACCTGCCCGCGCAGGCCGGCATCCACGTCGGCGGCGACTGGTTCAGCGCCGTCGAACTGCCCGACTTCAACGCCCTGTTCGTGGTCGGCGACGTGGCCGGTCACGGCATCGACGCCGTGGCCACCATGGCCCAGCTCCGGTTCACCGCGAAGGGGATGGTCAGCACCGGGTCCTCGCTCACCGGGGCGCTGGCGCGGCTCAACCAGCTGCTGCTGCACTCCCGGGACGGCCAGATCACCGCCACCATGGTCCTGGCCCGCTACGACCCCGACGAGCACGTCCTGGCGTGGGCACAGGCCGGGCACCCGCCGCCGTTGCTGGTGCGCCGCGGCGAGGCGCGCTTCCTGGACCGGCCCGGCGGCATGCTGCTGGGCGCGACGGCCGCCTCCGACTACGAGTCGCTGGAGCTCCGCCTGGAGCCCGGGGACCGGCTGCTGCTCTACACCGACGGCCTGGTCGAACGCCCCGGCGAGGGCCTGGACGCGGGCTTCGCCCGGCTGGCCGAGGCGGTACGCGCCCACGGCAGCGGCGAGTCCGGCTCCCTGGACGCCCTCCTGGCGTCGATGCTGCCGGACGAGCGGCGGGACGACGTGTGCGTGCTGGACATCCGGATGCCACTGGAGGATGTCCAGGACGCGGTGGGGACGGCGGACGACACGGAGGTCTAGCGGCCGGGACGTGGACCCGGGCGCGGTCGGTCGGTGCCCTGATGCTTCCCCCGAAGTCGGTGGCGCGCGTGGTCTCCTGGCCGGTGGCGCGCGTGGTCAGTCGACGGGGTGGCCGGCCTCGATGGCGGTGGCGTCGGGGAGCCTGAGCAGCGGTCCGTCGCGCCCCGGCCCCCACTCGACGAGGTCGAGCACGAAGCCGACGTGGTCGCCGCCGTCGATACGGTGCAGGACGGTGCCGACGCACCAGGCCGCCGTGTCCGCCAGGACGGCGGTGCCGCCGTGGCCCTCCCACCAGTCGAGCGGCGCGAACTTGTCGACCTCGTCCCCCGTCTCGCCGCCGAAGTGCTCGGCCAGGCCACGCTGGTCGCGGGTGAGCAGATGGACGGCGAGGCACCGCGCGTTCCGGGCGACCCGGTAGGTGCGGTTGGCCTTGGACAGCCACACGGCGAACCGGGGCGGCTGGATGGAGCATTGCGAGGCGAAGCCCACCAGACAGCCGGCGCGTTCACCGCCCGCCACGGCGGTGACCACGCACATGTCGGGTTCCAGCCGGCCGAAGAAGCCGTCCGGGCCGGTCTCCGGTCCGCCCGTGCCCGCGGTGTCCCGGGTGCCGCTCACATCCGTCATGCCGTACCGCCTCCCGTCCGACGCGCCGGCCGGCCCCTGTTCCGCCGGTCCGTGTCCAGCGGATACCCCTCCCCACGCCTTCCCATGAACGATCGAAGCCGTCAACCCGGCCCCGCCGCCGGGCGTCCGGGCGTCAGGCCGGGTCGAGCACTCCCTGCGCGAACCGGTTCAGGGACGCCGTGAACGCGGCGACGAAGGCGTCCCTGTCCTCCTCCGGCAGCGCGTCCAGGGACAGGTAGGGGTTCAGGTCCTCCAGCTCGACCAGCAGCAGGGTGCCGTCGAGGTCACGGCAGGCGTCGACGCGCTGGATGCCGTACCCGAGGTCGTTCCAGTCGATGAACCGGCGGGCGAACTCCAGGTCCGCTGCGGTCGCCTGGTACGGCTTGAGCTCCCAGCGGCGCTGCGGGTCGGGGGCGTACAGGGCGTACTGGAAGTCGTCGTCCACGAAGTAGAAGGACACCTCGTGCAGGAAGTCGACGCGGGGCTGGATCAGGACGTCGCCGGCGGCGTGCTCGGCGAGCCGGCTCTCGGGGACGACGCGCAGGCCGAGGGAGTCCGCGCCGAGCTTGGGCTTGACCACGTACCGCGGGGCGGCCGGCAGCAGGTGGAGGTCCTCGGCGCGGTCGACGGTCGGGATGACGGGGAAGCCGGCGGCGGTCAGGTCGAGCAGGTACTGCTTGCCGGCCATGTCCGCCTTCCCGGTGAGCGGGTTGTAGACCCGGGTCCCGGCGGCGAGCGCCCGGGCACGGAAGGCTTCGTAGGCGCGCTGGTAGCCGAGGACGGGACCGCTGTTGCGGACGACGACCGCGTCGAAGCCGTCCATCAGGGCCTCGGCGTCCAGCGGATGGCACAGGGCCAGGTCGAAGTGGGCGCGCAGCCGGGAGGTGAGGTGGATGTCCTCGTCGCAGTAGCGGCGCCCGCGGGCCTGGTACGCCAGGTCGGTGACGTAGAGCAGGCGGGGGCGGGCGACGGGCATGGAGGGCTCCTCGGGGTGGCGGGACTGCTCACCGGGGTCCGGCGCCCGGCGACGGTGGAGAAAGGTTACGTCGCAGGGTACGGGCGTCTCCGGCCACCCCCGGCCCACTCCTTCCGCCACAGGCCGGTCCACTCCTTCCGCCACAAGCCGTCCGCTTCTTCCGCCACAAGCCGTCCGCTCCTTCCGCCACAGCCCGTCCGCTCCTTCCGCCACAGCCCGTCCGCTCCTTCCGCCACAGGCCGGCGCTAGCGGCCGGCCGCCGGCCGCCTCGGCCGCGGTGACGCGGGCGGACGATGGTGCGACCCAGTGGCCCCGGTAGCACTCAGTTCCCCCGAAAGCGGGCTCACGCTGCACTGAGTGTCACTCATCCGGTCCCGGATGCTACGTTCCCGTCCATGAGCTCCAGCAGCGCGGTGCCGACCGCGAAGCCGCCGATCCGGGACGCCCTGGTGGCGGCGGCCTTCCAGCTCTTCCTGGAACGCGGGTACGAACAGACCACCGTGGACGACATCGTGGCCCTGGCCGGTGTCGGCCGGCGTTCCTTCTTCCGTTACTTCCCCTCGAAGGAGGACGTGGTCTTCCCGGACCACGAGCGCTGCCTGACCGACATGACCGCCTTCCTGGCGGCCGGCGGCCCGGAGCACGAGCCGGTGCGGCGGGTGTGCGACGCGGCCCGGCTGGTGCTCCGCATGTACGCGGAGAACCCGACCTTCTCCGTGCAGCGGTACCGCCTCACCCGGCAGGTGCCGGGCCTGCGGGCGTACGAGCTGTCGGTGGTGTGGCGCTACGAGCGCGCGCTCGCCGAGTACCTGCGCGCGCGGTTCGCGGGGCGGCCCGACGGGACGCTGCGCGCCGACGTGATCGCGGCCGCGGTCGTCGCCGCGCACAACAACGCCCTGCGTTCCTGGCTGCGCTCGGCAGGCGAGGGCGACGCGGGTACGGCGGTGGACCGCGCGCTGGAATACGTGCAGCGGACGTTCGCCCGGCCGTCGGACACCCCGGCGGCGTCCCGGCCCCGCGACACCCCTGCGGCGCCCGCCTGGGCCGGTCCGGCCGGCGCCGCCGTGGAGGCGGAGTGTCCGCAGGACGTGGTGGTGCTGGTGTCCCGCCGGGACGCCCCGCTGTGGCGGATGGTGCAGGAACTGGAGACGGCGCTCGACCGCGGCTGACCCCGGCACCCCTCCCGCCCACGGCCGGCCAGGAGAGACGGCGGTCCGGCAGTGTACAAATCTGGGGTACGGAGTGCCTTTACGAGTGACACTCAGTGCCATATCCTGTCGCCGTGCACGGTGGCACGGCAACCGTGCTCATGCGTGCGCGGCCAGCGCCGGGCACGCGGAATTCCGGCCGAGCGCAGGGAGTTGACAGCGTGTACCACCACTCAGCAAGCGCCTCGCATTCGGCGGCCGGTTCCGCGGCGGGTGTCCTGGACCCTGCCGCCGCGGACTCCAAGGACGCCATCCTCTTCCAGCGCTGCACCTGGTGCGGCACGGCGATGTACCACCGCCTGCTGTGTCCGGTGTGCCAGGGCAGCGAGCTGCGCACGGAGCGCAGCGAGGGCGTGGGCACGGTCCGCCACTCCACGGTGGTGCACCGCAACACTCCGGCCGCGCGCAACGTCTCCCTGATCGAGATGGCCGAGGGCTTCGTCGTCCGGGGCCGGGTCATGGGCCCGCCGGTCGGGATCCACAGCGGCGACCGGGTCCGGCTGTCCACCGCCAAGGACCCGGTGCGCGGGGAGCCGGTCTTCCAGCTGGTCGACGAGCCGTACCGCGCCTGGACCTGACGGCCGCAGCCCTCCCCCGGCCCCGGCCGCACCCGCACCCGCACCCGCACCCGCACCCGCACCCGCACCCGCACCCGCACCGGTCAACGACCGCCGCGAGTACGCGGCTTCCCGCCCCTTCGGGTCGGAGCGTCCCGGGCGCGGTCCTTCCTCCTCCTCACCCCCGGGTGTGATCCACCACCTCCTCCGCACAGGCAACCCACAGCCTCCGCTTTCCATCCTCCGGGAGCGAGGGGCGCCCGGAGAGGCCGGGACGTCCGATCTCGGGGTCCGAGGAGGAACTGTGGTCCGTGCCCGGCACATATGGGCGGCCGCAGCCGCGTTGCTCGCGGTGGCGGGAACATCCCCGGGGGTGGCGGTCGCCCACTCCCAACCGCTCGGAGGGCAAGGGGGGTGGGCGGCCGGTGACGACCTGCCGCTGCCACCGGGATGGCGGCTGACCGGCGGGGGCCCGGCTCCGCAGCTGGTGTGGCGGTCGGGCCGGGCGGTGCCGATGGGCGACGCCCGCGTCGAATTCCACGCCGCGGGACGGCTGTTGGGCGTGCCGCGGCCGGACGCGGACGGGCGCGGCTTCCGGTTGCCGCTCGACGGACGGCGGGCGGCGGACCTGCGCGGGCTGGAAGTCTGGTCCGGCGGACGTCGGTTGGACGCGCGGGAGAGCGGCGGCGGCGCCGTGTCGGCGGCCCGGTTGCCGGCCGCGCTGCCGGCGAACGGCGTGGACCCGGGCAAGCCGGGCGCGTACCGCACCAAGACGGGTGAGTACGGGCTGAAGTCGGTGCGGCTGCCGGGCTTCTCGGCGCCGGTGGAGATGCGCGCGGTGGTGGTCGCGCCGGTCGGCGCGTCCGGCAAGCGGCCCGTCGCCCTGTTCCTGCACGGCCGTCACTACACCTGCTACAAGGGGCGCGACGACATCTCCGGCGCCTGGCCGTGCCCGGCCGGCACCAAGCCGGTGCCCAGTCACCGCGGTTATCTGCGGGACCAGAAGCTGCTGGCCTCGCAGGGCTACCTGACCGTGTCCGTCTCGGCCAACGGCATCAACGGGCAGGACTTCGCGGCGGAGGACGGCGGCGCGCAGGCGCGGTCCTCGCTGGTGCGGCAGCACCTGGCCCGGTGGGCCGATTGGGCCGAGCACCCGGAGAAGGCGCCGAAGGCGGTCCGCGAGGCGCCGCGGGCCGATCTGTCCCGGGTGCTGCTCGTCGGGCACTCGCGCGGCGGTGAGGGGGTCAACCGGGCCGCGCTGGACAGCATCACTCCGCCGCCCGCCGACCAGGACGGCTACCGGGGGCCGGTGCGCTGGCGGGTCCGCGGCACGGTCCTCATCGGTCCCACCGTCTTCGGTCAGAACCCGGTGCCGGACGTGCCGTCGGTGAGCATCCTGCCGGGCTGTGACGGTGACGTCTCCGACCTCCAGGGCCAGGTGTACGTCGACGGGACCCGCGGGGTCGGCAACGGCAGCGCGCTGCACAGCGCGGTGTACGTGATCGGCGCCAACCACAACTTCTTCAACTCGGAGTGGACGCCGGGCCAGGCGGCCGCGCCGGCCGACGACGACTTCTCCGACGACCCGGAGCACCACGACCCGGTGTGCGCCAAGCGGGCCGCGACCCGGCTGACCGCCGACCAGCAGCACCGGGCCGGTTCGACCTACATCGCGGCGGCGGCGCGGCTGTTCCTCGCCGGTGACGACCGGGTGCGGCCGCTGCTCGACGGCTCCGGCCGGCGGGCGCCGTCGGCGGACCCGGCGCGGGTGCTGAGCCACGCGGTGGGTGCCCGCCGGGGCGGCGGTTTCCTGCCGGACGGCGGGGTGACGGTGACCGGCGGCAGGCTGTGCGCCGCGGTGGACCCGCGACCGGCCACGGCGTGCCTGGGCACGGGGGCGAAGGGGGCGTCGCCGCACTTCGCGCAGTGGGAGACCGACCGGGAGGCCGGCCGGCACGCGATCGCGCTGCACTGGACGCGCGCCGGTGCGCCGGCGCGGGTGAGCACCCGGCAGCCGGTGTCGCTGTCCGGGTCCACGGCGCTGGCGCTGCGGGTGATCGTGCCGCCGAACTCGCGGGGCACGCAGCTGGACGTGTCCCTCACGGACTCCTCCGGCCGGAAGGCGAAGCTCGGCCGGGTACGGGTGGACGGGCTGCCCGGCAGTGCGCGGACGGCCTCCTACTGGGCGCAGGAGGTCCGGGTGCCGCTGACGGCGGCCACCCGCGCCGGGCTGGCCCTGGGGTCGGTGGCGTCCCTGGAGCTGACGCCGCGTTCGGCCTCGGGGCGGGCCTGGCTGATGGACGCGTGGGGCTGGCGGTCCGGGACGCCGGCGGTGCGGACGGACGCCCTGCCGCGTGTGGACGTCGGCCGGACGACGGTGGACGAGGGTGACTCGGGCGTGCGCACCTACCGGGTGCCGGTGCGGGTCACCGGCCAGGGCGGCAGCGGTCAGGTCCGGGTGTACGTCCTGGACCCGGTCACCGGCAAGGCCAGGGACCGACTGGTCACGGTGCGTCCGGGCGGTCAGGACATCGACGTACCGGTCGAGGTGAAGGGCAACACGCGCTACGGCACCGATGTGTCGTACGACGTCCTGGTCAAGGCGGTCCGCGGCGCGGTCGTCGGCTCCTACCGGGGCGGCGTCACCGTCCACGACGACGACCCGGCGCCGAAGATGACCGTCACCCCCGTCGCCGGCGAGGTGACCGAGGGGCAGTCGCTGAAGTGGCGGGTGTCGCTGTCGGAGGCGGTGGACGTGGACATGAGTGCGCTGTTCGGCATCGCGCGGGCGACCGCGCCGGAGCTGTCGACGAAGGACGTCCCGGCGCGCTGGCTGCGGGAGACGACCGGGGAGAAGCCCGATCCCGAGCGTGCGCTGTCGAAGGTGGGCGGGCTCTACCTGTGGGCGGACATCCCCGCGGGCCGTACCAGCGTCGACTTCACCGTGCCCACGGTCGAGGACCGGGTCCGGGAGGGGACGGAGTCGGTGCGGTTCCGGCAGATCGACCTGGAGACCGGGGAGCCGAAGGCCGGTGGCCTGGAGCTGACCGGGTCGGTGCGGAACGCGTCGTAGGACACCGGTTACGGGTGGCCCTCAGCGGCCGAGGGTCACCCGGATGCCGACCGTGCCGTCCAGGCCGCGCCGGAGCCTGCTGCCCAGGAGGGTGAGGCGGCCGACGATGCCGTACTTGCGGGCGATCAGGCCGCGGTAGCGGGCGGTGGTGTCCGCGTCGGTGATCTCGGCGGTGGCCGGCAGCTGGTCGCCCGTGGGGTTGCCGCGCACGTCGCAGGGGCCGACGAGGACGTCGGGACGGCGCCGGATCCGCTTGACCTTCCAGCTGTCGGCGGCCGTCCACACGCCGAGGGTGCCGCCGTCGCGGACCACCCAGACCGGGGTGGCGACGGGGGTGCCGTTCTTGCGGTAACTGGTCACCAGCAGGTACTTGCCGGAGCCGAGCCGGTTCAGCCGCGTGTCGTCCATGTGGGCAGTCTAGGATCCGGGCCGCTCGCCGGTGGCGCCGAAGTCCGGCCCGGCACGGGCGGGCGCGCCCGCTCGCGTCCGGCCTCCGTGCGGGCGGGCGGTGCCCGGTGTCCGTGCGGTCAGGTGACGGCGGCCGCCATCCGCCGTACCGCCTCGGTGAGGATCTCGGGCGACGTCGCCAGGTTCAGGCGGGCGTGACCCGCGCCGCCGGTGCCGAAGAGCGGCCCGGAGCTGAGGGCGACCCGGCCGCGGTCGAGGAAGACGCGGGCCGGGTCGTCACCGAGGCCGAGGTCGCGGCAGTCCAGCCAGGCGAGGTAGGTGGCCTCGGCGGGGTGCGGGCGGACGCCGGGCAGTCGCTCGGCGAGCAGGCGGGCGAGCAGGCGCCGGTTGCGCTCCAGGCCGGTCAGCAGGGCGTCGAGCCAGCCGGTCGCCTCCCGCAGGGCGGCGGTGTGCGCGATGACGCCGAGGTGGCTGGGGCCGTGGCTCACCTCCTCGGGCAGCCGGGCCAGGTCGGCGGCGGCAGCGGGCCCGGCCAGGGCCAGCGCGGCCTTGAGGCCCGCCAGGTTCCAGCCCTTGGAGGCCGACATCAGGGACAGGCCGCGCTCGGCGCCGGGCACGCTCAGGTAGGGCACGAAGGGCACGCCGGGGGTGACGAGCGGGGCGTGGATCTCGTCGGCGACGACCCGGACGCCATACCGTTCGGCGAGGTCCGCGACGGTCGCGAGTTCGGCGGCGGTGTGCACGGTGCCGGTGGGGTTGTGCGGGCTGCACAGCAGGTGGGCGGCCCGGCCGCCGCGCGCGGTCGCCTCCCGGAACGCCTCCTCCAGGGCGCCGGGGTCGAGGCGCAGTCCGGCGCCGAGCGGCACTTCGACCACGCGTCGGTCCGCGTGCGCCAGGAACGGGAAGAACGGCGGGTACACCGGCGGGTTGACGATCACCGGGTCGCCGGGGCCGGTGACCAGTTTGAGCATCTCGACCACGCCGAGCATCACGTCCGGAACGATCGCGGTCCGCTCCGGGGCGATCCCGTGCCAGTTCCAGCGCGCGGCGGCGAAACCGGCGAGCGCCTCGGCGTAGGCGGTGCCGGCGGGGTAGCCGGTGTCGCCGAGGGCGAGCGCCTCCGTGACGGCGTGGACGACGGGTTCGGCGAGGGGGACGTCCATCTCGGCCACCCACAGGGGCAGCACGTCCGCGGGGTAGGTGCGCCATTTCATGCTCGTACGACGTCGCAGCCGCGGCAGGTCGAGCGCGCGCAGCGGATCCGGTGGGCCGGGTGTGCCGTGCGGGATGCTGGTCATGGGGCTCAAGATAGGGGGCCGCGGGGTGAGCCGGAACGGGTCGTGGGCCGGGCGGGTGTACGGGGGCGCCGGGGCGCGGACCGGGAGCTGACGGTGTTTCCGCGGGCGTACGGCGCTGGGGAGTCGGTGCGGGGGCGGCGCGTGCGGCCGGGTCCGGCCGGCCGCGGCCTCGGATGACCGGGGCCGGGCGACGGAGATCGACGCGGGCGTCTAGATTGCGTCGTGCACGGTGCGTCCCGGCTTCCGTCGCGCACGGTGCATCTCTGTTCGTCCCGCACGGTGCGTCTGTGTTCGCCCCGCACGGTGCATCCCTCCGTCCGGCACATATCAGGTATTCAGGAGCTGACCCACGTGACCGACAACCCGGCAGCCACCAACGACGTGGCCGTGTCGCTGCGCGCCCGTATCAACACCGGCCAGCCGCACACCGCCCGGATCTGGAACTACTGGCTGGGCGGCAAGGACAACTACGAGGTCGACCGCGCGGCCGGGGACCAGATCCGGCAACTGCACCCGGGCATCGGGGAGTACGCGCGCGCCGACCGCCTCTTCCTGGGCCGTGCCGTGCGCCACCTGGTCGAGGAGGTGGGGATCCGGCAGTTCCTGGACATCGGCACCGGGCTGCCCACCGCCGACAACACGCACGAGGTGGCGCAGCGGTTCGCGCCGGAGTCCCGGATCGTGTACGTCGACAACGACCCGCTCGTCCTCGCGCACGCGCGTGCCCTGCTGACCAGCACGCCGGAGGGCCGTACGGACTACCTGGACGAGGACCTGCGCAACGTCGACGCGATCCTCGAACACGCGGCGAAGACGCTGGACTTCAGTGAGCCGGTGGCGCTGATGCTGCTCGGCGTGGTCATCTTCATCGGCGACGACGAGGACCCGTACGGTCTGGTACGGCGGTTGACGGACCGGCTGCCGGCGGGCAGCCACCTGGTGCTGTCGCACACGGTCACCAGCCCGTCGATGCCGGACGTGGACGAGGCGGTGAAGTTCTGGAACGAGCACGGCACTCCGAAGCTCACGCAGCGCACGCCCGAGGACGTGGCCCGCTTCTTCGACGGGCTGGAGCTGCTGGAGCCGGGTGTGGTCTCGTGCTCGCGCTGGCGGCCGGAGCACGACCACGGGGCCGAGCCGGAGGAGGTCGCGATGTTCGGCGGGGTGGCCCGCAAGAGCTGACCGCCGCCGCGGTGAACGCCGCCGTCCCGGGCGCCGTATGGAGGGGCGGGCCCTCGACGGTTCGGGGGCCGCGCGGTGCCGGTGGCCGGCAGCGCGTTTCGGTTCGGCTTCGGGAGCCACGCATGCGGCACGCACGACGACGGGTCGTCCGGCGAGTGACACGGCTGGCGGCGGTCGGCGGACTCCTCCTGGGCGGCACGATGGTCGCCCAGGCGGCCATGGCGGACGAGACTCCGCGGGCCTCCGCCGGACCGCTCGCCGCCGGCGGCGCCGGGGGCCCGGGTGCCGCCGTGGTGGCGCGGCTCGGCCCGGCCCGGACGGCGGGCAGCTGGATCGGCGCCGACGGGAAGCCGGTCGTGGCGGTGACGGACGAGGCGGCGGCACGGGCGGTGCGGCGGACCGGTGCCACGGCGAAGGTCGTGCGGCACAGCATGGACGAGCTCAGGTCGGCCACCGCCACGCTGGGTTCGGCGCCGCGGGTGCCGGGAACGGCGTGGGCGGTGGACTACCGGACCAACCGGGTCGTGGTGCGGGCCGACCGCACGGTGTCGTCCGGCGACTGGTCCCGGCTGACCGGGGTCGCCGCGCGGATCGGCGGGTTCGTGCACATGGAGCGTACGAAGGGCGCCTTCACGACGCGGCTGAACGGGGCCCTGCCGATGCTGTCGACGGGTGGCCGCTGTTCGGCGGGGTTCAACGTCACCGACGGGCGGTCCGACTTCATCCTGACCGCCGGTCACTGCGGGCCCGCCGGTTCCGTCTGGTTCTCCGACACCCGGGGGGACCGGCAGCTGGGCTCGACCGTGAACAGTGCGTTCCCCGGCAGTGACTTCTCGCTCGTGCAGTACGCCGGCGGCAAGGCCGGTGCGGGCGCCGACGTGGTCGCGGTCGGTGGCGGCAAGGGGGTGCGGATCACCGGGGCCGCCGATCCGGCGGTGGGGCAGCGGGTGTTCCGCAGCGGCAGCACCAGCGGTCTGCGCGACGGCCAGGTCACCGCGCTGAACGCGACCGTCAACTACCCGGAGGGCACGGTCACCGGGCTCGTCGAGACGACCGTGTGTGCCGAACCGGGCGACAGCGGGGGCCCGCTGTTCTCCGAGGGGGTCGCGCTCGGCGTCACCTCGGGCGGCAACGGCGACTGCACGACGGGCGGGACGACGTTCTTCCAGCCGGTGACCAAGGCGCTGTCGACGCTCGGGGTCCGGCTGATCGTGTCGGGTCAGGACGCGGGCGGCGTCCCGGCCTCGCCGGCGCCGTCGGCCACCGCCCCGCAGGGCGGGATGGCGCCCAGCGCCGCTTCGCCGGGTTTCACGGCGCCGGTCACGGGCGGCGGGGAGGACGACACGTTGCTGGCGCGGCTGACGGACACCCGGAACGTCGGGCCGGGGCTGCTGGTTGTCGCGGGCAGTCTGATCGCGCTGGTGGCGACCCGCTACATCCGTGCCGAACAGGACCGGAAGGCGTATCAGCGGTACTACTCGGCGACCTGGGGCTGAGCAGCCCGGGGGCGACGACGAGAAGGGCACCCGTGCGGTCACGGGTGCCCCGAGTGGTTCTCTGCGGTCTCGCGCGGGTCGGTCAGGCCGCCCGGTGCGGCTGCGGGGTCGCGGCGGCCCACTCCATCACGAGGCGCTGGTACTCCGCGCGCTGCTCGGTGGTCAGTGTCCCGCCCGACCGGCGCCACAGGGCCCGGATCTCCTCGTTGACCTCCGCGGCCGATCGCTCGGAGGCGGCTGCAACAGTGGTGGACATGCTGTGAAGCATATGCCGCCGGAGGTGAAGGCGCTGTGAGTAAGTACGAACGATTCGGACATTACGGACCGTGTTGCTCATCACGTCAATATGTCGACTCGAACCGGGAGTTCGCTGGTCGGCAGCGCCCTCCCGGTGACCCCTCCGATGGCCCTCCCGAGGCCCGGCCGGCCGGGCCGGGCGGGGTTCAGGTGCCCGGCTTGCGCCCGTAGACGAAGACGTCGTCGCCCGTCTTCAGCAGCGACCAGTACTTCTTGGCGTCCTTGGTGGTCATGTTCACGCAGCCGTGCGAGCCCGGCGGGTTCCACATGCTCAGACCCACCGAGTGGAACGCCTGACCGCCGTCGAAGAACTGGGAGTAGGGCATCGGCACGTCGTAGATGGTCGAGACGTGGTCGATGTCCCGCCAGTAGATCTTCTTCAGGCCGGTACGGGTCTCGTAGCCGTCGCGGCCGGTGCGCACCGGCACCGGACCGTAGACCAGCTTGCCGCCGTCCTGGATCCAGCTGAGCTGGAGCGTGAGGTTCACGCAGGCGATCCGGCCCTTGTTCACCGGGCACTTGCCGTCCTTGTTCGGCTTGTTCCCGACGGCCTTCTGCCTGTTCATGAGGTCCATCACACCCCAGGTGACCGGCCCGGCGTAGCCGATGGCGGGAGTGATGCCGTGCTTGTTCTGGAATGCCCGGATGGCCGTGCAGTCGGCGGCGGACTGCTTGCCGTCCACCGGCCGGCCCAGGAACTTCTCCACCTGCTTCTGGTACGGCCCGGTCCGCGTGGTGCAGCTCGCGGCCTGGGCCGGCGCCGCGGTGAAGGCGAGCGCGAGCGGCGCCACCAGTCCCGTGACGCCCAGCGCGATGACACCTCGTCGGCGTATGTCCCCCATGGTGAGTTCCACCCCTTCTCCCCTTTTTCCCCAGGGCCTCCCCCGGGCGCTCCCCTGCGCGATTCCCGCGGCTTGCGACTACTAGACCCCCTCGGCGGGACGATGGTTGTCGTTCCGGTCAGGCTGTGACGAAACGGTGAACTTCGTCACCGCACGGCGCACTCCCGCAGCAGGCCGACGGCGCGGGTCAGCGTCTCGGGGGTCGCCGTGAACGGCAGCCGGAGGTGGTGGGTCAGGGTGGCCCGGTCGGCGGCGAAGTGCGGGCCGGGGGTGACCGCGAGACCCCGGGCGGCGGCCCGCGCCGCGAGGTCGGTGGCGCTCGGGCCGTCGTCGCCCAGGCGCAGCCACAGGGTCAGCCCGCCGGACGGGACGGTGCAGGTCCATCCGGTGCCGGCGAGCAGCCCGGTGAGGTGGTCTCGCTGGGCGCGCAGCCGGGCACGGCGGTCGTCGAGCAGGGCGGGGAGGGGCTCGCCGAGCAGTTCGGCGGCGATGAGCTGTTCCAGGGGCGGCGGCGCGAGCTGGGCCTGGAGCGGGTTGCGGCACAGCCGCCGTACGAGGTCCGCGGTGGCCCGGATCCAGCCGACCCGCAGGCCGGTCCACAGGGTCTTGCTGGCGGAGCCGATCTGGATCACCCGCGCCCCGGCGAGGTGCGGCTCGCCGCCGGGCGGGGTGCGCAGGTCCAGGTCGCGCATGGTCTCGTCGGCGATCAGGGTCAGGTCGTGCCGGTCGGCGAGGGCGGCCAGGGCCCGGCGGGCCGGTGCGTCCATGTGCGCGCCGGTCGGGTTGTGGAAGTCGGGGACCAGGTAGGCGAGCCGGGGGCGGTGCCGGCGTACGGCGGCGGCGAGGTGGTCGGTGTCCCAGCCGACCCGGGGGGAGACGGCGACCGGCAGCAGACGGGCCCGGCGGGCGCGCAGGACGGCGAGGGCGCCGGGGTAGGCGGGGTTCTCCACCACCACCGGTGCCCTGCGGTCGGTGTGCAGGTGGTCCAGGAGCAGGGTGAGGGCGGCCTGCGCGCCCGCGGTGACCAGGATCTGCTCGGGGCGGGTGGCGAGGCCGGCCCGGGTGTAGCGGTCCGCCAGCAGCTCGCGCAGCCGGGGCAGGCCGGCCGTGGCGACACCCGAGTCCACGAGCAGGGGGGCGCTGCGCTCGGCGGCCCGGGCGACGGCGGCGCGGTAGGCCTCGTGGGGCGCGGCGGTCACCGCGAGGGTGAGGTCCAGGTCGGCGTCGGGGGCGCCGCCCCGGTCCAGGGACCAGGGGGTGGTGCGCTCGGTGAGGCGGGCGGGCAGGCGTACGGCGCTGCCGCTGCCGTGCCGGGTGTGCAGCCAGCCGTCGGCGCGGAGCACGTCGAGTGCGGCGACCACGGTCCCGCGGCTGAGGTGCAGGGTGCGGGCCAGTTCCCGTTCGGAGGGCAGCCGGGTGCCGGCCGGGATCCGGCCGTCGACCACGGCGTCGCGTACCGCGGCCGCCAGGGTGCGGGCGAGGGGGCCGGAGCGGGTGCGCCAGTCGCCGAGCGCGGCGACGAATCCAGTGTCCACCGGTCCAGTGTCCCTGGTCCAGTTGCCGTGAAGTGGACCAGGTGTGGGTGGCAGCTCCGGTCTACGCTGCGGCGCATGCACCGTACCCTCGCCGACGATCTCTCCCGGCTCCCCGAACTGCTCCAGTCCGCCCGTGACGTCGCCGCCTGGGAGGTGGCGGGGCTGGCCGAGCGGCCGGTCGCCGCGTCCGGTCCGATGCCCGGGCGGGCCCCGCTCCCGGCCGACGGCGTCGGCGGCGACGGCGCCCTCGCGCGGTTCACCGAGCGATGGGCGCCGGGCTTCTCCGGCTCCGCCGGCCCGCGCTACCTCGGCTTCGTCACCGGTGGCGCGACGCCCGCGTCCGTCGCCGGTGACTGGCTGACGTCCGCATTCGACCAGAACCTGTCCGGTGCGGGCGGCTCCTGGGCGCAGGAGCTTGAGCGGGAGACGGTGGCCTGGCTGCGGGAGCTGTTCGGGCTGAGCGAGGCGCACAGCGGGGCGTTCGTGACGGGCGCGACCATGTCGAACACGGTCGGTCTGGCGATCGGCCGGGAGTGGGTCGGCGAGCGGCTGGGCGTGGACGTCTCCCGGGCGGGTGCCGCCGCGCTGGGCCCGGTCGACGTGCTCTCCGGCAGCCCGCACTCCAGCATCACGAAGGCGATGTCCATGCTGGGCATCGGCCGGAACCGGCTGCGCCGCGTGCCGCTGCTGCCCGGGAACCGCGAGGCCGTGGACGTCGCCGCGCTGGAGACGGCGCTCGCCGGGGCGGAGGGCCGGCCGGTGATCGTCGTGGCGAACGCGGGCACCGTGAACACCGTCGACTTCGACGACCTGCGGGCGATCGCCGCGCTGAAGGAACGGTACGACTTCTGGCTGCACGTGGACGCCGCGTTCGGCGGCTTCGCCGCGCTGTCGCCCGGGTACGCCGCGCTGGTCGACGGTCTCGACGCGGCCGACTCGGTCTGCGTGGACCTGCACAAGTGGCTGAACGTCCCCTATGACGCGGCCATCCAGTTCACCCGGCGCCGCGACCTCCAGGTGGCGGTGTTCCACAACGCCTCGCCGTATCTCGGCCTGCCCGTCGGGGAGCCGGACTTCCTGCACCTGACCCCGGAGAACTCGCGGCGGCTGCGCGCCCTGCCGGCCTGGTTCTCGCTGGCGGCGTACGGGCGGGACGGGCACCGGGAGATCGTGGAGCGCAACGTCGCCCTGGCCCGCCGGCTCGGCGAGGGTGTCGACGCGCTGCCGGGGCTGCGGCTGCTGGCTCCGGTCCGGTTCAACGTGGTCTGCTTCACGCTCGCCGCGGACCCCTCGCAGGAGCGGGTGGACGCGCTGGCCGGGGCGGTCGCCGCGTCCGGGGAGGCGTACCTGACGCCGACGGTGTACGGCGGGGTGCCCGGGCTGCGGGCGGCGTTCAGCAACTGGCGCACCACCGAGGCCGACACCGACCGGGTGCTGAAGGTGCTGGCGGCGGCCTCGGACGACATGGCGGCAACGGCGCCGAAGGTGCCGGCGGCGGCCTCGGTCTGACGGGCCGGGAGGAGCGCCGCACGGCCGCCTCGGTCCTGGAGGCCGTTGCCGGAGCCGACGCCGTCGACGGCCCCGCGTCCGGAGACGGCGTCACCGGTAGCCGGTGACGTCCGCCGGTCTGCCCGCGTCCTGCACCTCGACCAGGTACCGCCAGGCGTCCGGCCGGCTGCCGTCGAGGTCGGTGAAGCCGTACTCCCGCGCGAGGCCGCCGCTGGAGAGCGACTGCCCGTTGAACCGGGCCACGTCGGGGTCGGCGGCCAGGGCGGCGACGGCGCGGCCGGTGAAGCGCGGGGTCTCGGAGATGGCGAAGTGCGGTTCCCGCCGCAGGGCGTCCCGCCAGTCGTCCTCGCGGACCCCGTACGCCTCCAGCATGATCTCCGAGCGCATCCAGCCGGGGGTCAGGGCCACGGCCGTCGCCCCGCGCGGGCCGAGTTCGTGGCCGAGGGCGAAGGCCATGCGCAGGACGGACGCCTTGGCGAGGTCGTAGAAGAAGTTCACGCGATAGGTGTCGCGGTTGTACTCGGCGGTGCCGTCGGTGACCTCCACGACCAGGCCGCCGGGCCGGCGGAGCAGGAGCGGCAGGGCGTAGTGGCTGGTGATGGCGTGCGTCTCCACCGCGAGGCGCAGGAGCCGCAGCCCGCGGTCCAGGTCGTGCTCCCAGAGGGGGGTGTCCCACTCGAAGAGCTTCTCGCCGCCCCAGATGTCGTTGACGAGGACGTCGAGGCGGCCCTGTTCGTCGGCGATGCGGTCCACCAGGTCCCGTACGGCGGCCCGGTCCAGGTGGTCCGCCGGTACGGCGATGCCCCGGCCGCCGGCCGCGGTGACGAGGTCGGCGGTGTCCTCGATGGTCTCGGGGCGGTCGTACTCGGAGCGGCGGGCACGGGTGCTGCGGCCGGTGACGTAGACGGTGGCGCCGGCCGCGCCGAGTTCGACGGCGATCCCGCGGCCGGCGCCCCGGGTCGCCCCGGCGACCAGTGCGACCTTGTCTGCGAGCGGTCCGGGCATGTCCTGACTCCCCTGTGGTGTGCGTGCTGTCGTGCTCCACTGTGACCGGGAAGCCGGACATCTCCTGTCCGCTTTTCCGCTCAGTGGCCGCGGGCGATCCACTCCTCCAGATGGGGTGCCTCGGCGCCGATGGTGGTGGCGTCCCCGTGGCCGGTGAGGACCCTGGTCTCCGGTGGCAGGGTCAGCAGGCGGTCGCGGATGGAGTCGATGATGGTCGGGAAGTGGGAGAAGGAGCGTCCGGTGGCGCCGGGCCCGCCCTGGAAGAGGGTGTCGCCGGTGAAGACGGTGCCGAGACCGGGGTCGTACAGGCAGACGGCGCCCGGGGCGTGCCCGGGGGTGTGCAGGACGGTCAGGTCGGCGCCGGCGGCCTCGATCACCTGGCCGTCGAGGAGATGGCGGTCGGGTTCGCGGTGGGGGTGGGTCTGCCGCCACAGCGGCAGGTCCTCGGGGTGCAGCCAGATGGTGGCGCCGGTACGCGCGGCGACTTCCGGTGCCGCGTCGATGTGGTCGTTGTGGGCGTGCGTGCACACGATGGCGGCGAGGCGCCGGTCGCCGACGGCACGGACGATGGCGTCGGCGTCGTGGGCGGCGTCGACGACGATCACCTCCCGCTCGTCGCCGACGATCCACACGTTGTTCTCGACGTCCCAGGTGCCGCCGTCGAGGGTGAACTGGCCGGAGGTGACGAGGCGTTCGATGCGTACGGTCATCAGAGCACCACCACCGAGCGCAGCACGTCCCCGTGGTGCATCCGCTCGAACGCCTGCTCCACCTGGTCCAGTTGGACGGTCTCGGTGACGAAGGCGTCCAGCGGCAGGCGGCCCTGCAGGTGGAGGTCGATCAGCATGGGGAAGTCGCGGCTGGGCAGACAGTCGCCGTACCAGGAGGACTTCAGGGCGCCGCCGCGGCCGAAGACGTCCAGCAGGGGCAGTTCGAGCTTCATCTCGGGCGTGGGGACGCCGACGAGGACGACGGTGCCGGCGAGGTCGCGGGCGTAGAAGGCCTGTCGGTACGTCTCCGGGCGGCCGACGGCCTCGACGACGACGTCGGCGCCGAACCCGCCGGTCAGCTCGCGGATCGCGGTGACCGGGTCGGTGCCCTGGGAGTTGACGGTGTGGGTGGCGCCGAGCGTGCGGGCCGTCTCCAGTTTGCGGTCGTCGATGTCCACGGCGATGATCCGGGCCGCGCCGGCCAGCCGGGACCCGGCGATGGCGGCGCCGCCGACGCCGCCGCAGCCGATGACGGCGACCGAGTCACCGCGGCCGACACCCCCGGTGTTGATCGCGGCACCGATGCCGGCCATCACCCCGCAGCCCAGCAGACCGGCGACCGCCGGGGAGACGGCCGGGTCGACCTTGGTGCACTGGCCGGCCGCCACCAGCGTCTTCTCAGCGAAGGCGCCGATGCCCAGGGCCGGGGAGAGCTCCTGCCCGGTGGCGGCGAGCGTCATCTTCTGCCGCGCGTTGTGCGTGTCGAAGCAGTACCAGGGCCGGCCGCGCAGACAGGCCCGGCACTGGCCGCACACCGCGCGCCAGTTGAGGACGACGAAGTCGCCGGGAGCGACGTCGGTGACACCGTCGCCGACCGACTCCACGACACCGGCGGCCTCGTGGCCGAGCAGGAAGGGGAAGTCGTCCGAGATACCGCCCTGCTTGTAGTGGAGATCGGTGTGACAGACCCCGCAGGCCTGGACGCGTACGACGGCCTCGCCGGGTCCCGGGTCCGGCACCACGATCGTCTCGACCCGTACGGGTTCGTCCTTCCCCGGTGCGATCACGCCGCGTACTTCCTGCGCCATGGTCCGTCCCTTCCTTCGGTTGCCTTCGCCGCCGACCCTACGCGCGATCCGATCGGTGGCGGGACGGGCCACGAGGGTGATCGTGGATCTTTCCGCCACGCTTCCGCCGCACGGAGACCCGACCGGAAGAGGCCGTTCGATGGTGGTCACCCCGCGAGTCCCGGCGGGCGCCCGGGGTCTCCGCCCGCACAGGGCCGGAGTTCCGGGTGACGGCCGGCCGGCCGCGGTGCGCGGACGCGGTCGGCGGACGCACCGTGAGGGACTTGGCAGATGGCTGGAACCGGGCCCCGGAGACCGCCCGCGCCGAACCCCAGGGGCACGGACGGGAGCTGCACCCCGGGGCACACGGACGGGCGGGCCGTCCCGGCTGGGACGGCCCGCCCGGCGGGAGAGCCCGGTCAGTGGATGCCGGACGCCAGTCCGAGCACGGGTGCCGCGGGAGCGAGGACCTGCTCCAGCTGGTTCAGCTGGTTGAGCTCGCGCAGGTGTTTGAGCTCCTGCAGCTGTTGGCTGACCCGCGGGACGCGGTCCCGCTGCGGTGCCGGGATGTTGCCGGCGGTGAGCGAGTCCAGCGTGCTCAGCGCGCCGAGCCTGCCGACGAGCGGTGCGCCGGTGTCCGCCGCGTTCGCCTGCGGTCCGGCGAGCCCGGCGATCCCGGCGGCCAGACCGACGGCGGCGGCGATACGTCGTGTTGAGATCATGCCCTCAGCAACGGGCCGGGGCCCCGGCCGGACACGGGTGGCGGGCCGCGCTCACCCGTGAGGCGGAGGGGCCGGCTGCGCTTGCCGAGGCCGCCGGGGCGGAGGAGTCTCTGAGGTGGGGCCCGTGCGGCCCGCTCCCGGACGGGCCGCGGGCACGCGAAGGAGGTCACCATGGGTACCGCGACGGGGTCTTTCGACACCGAGACACTGCGCCGGGGCATCGAGGGGAACACCGGCAACAACCTGCTGTCGCTCTACGCGGACGACGCGCAGATCCGCATCGTCGACCGCAACAACCAGCCCAGTCACCCCACGGTCCTGCGGGGCCGGGGCCAGATCGCCGAGTTGCTGGACGACATCTACAGCCGCGACATGACGCACAAGCTGGAGCAGTGCGTCGTCCAGGGCGACCACGCCGCCTACAGCGAGGCCTGCGAGTACGAGGACGGCACCCGGGTGCTCGCCGAGTCGATGGTCACCCTGCGGGACGGCAAGATCGCCGATCAGCTCATCGTCCAGGTCTGGGACGAGTAGGACCCGGCCGGGCACACCAGGCACCGGAAGGAGGGTGTCGCGGGTCCGGGCCGCCTGCGGACCGGCCTGGACCGCCCCGCTACGGCGGCCCCCCGGCCCGCTCGGGCACCTGGGCCCGGCCGTGATGCGGGGTCTGGCGGAACGCCCGGCCGCTGGTGCGGACGCCCGGGCTCAGTCGGTGGTCAGGACCATGCGGAAGCGGGCGGCGCCGGAGAGCATCTTGTCGTAGGCCTCGCCGGCCTGGGCCAGCGGCACCGTCTCGGTCATCGGGCGGATCCCGTGCAGGGCGCTGAACGCCATGGTGTCCTCCACGTCCCGCGCGGTGCCCGAGGGGTGGCCCCGGATCACGTTGGCGTTCATCAGGAGCTGCACCGGGCTGATGCCCAGCGGCTCGGGGGACGCGCCGATGACCACCAGTTCCCCGCGCGGCGCCAGACCGCCCGCGGTCGCCGTGATGGCCTCGGCGTCGCCCGCGGTGGCCAGGACCGCCCGGGCCCCGCCGAGGGACCGCAGCGCTTCGGCGACCGGGGTCCCGGAAGTGCTGTCGACGTAGTGGTGGGCGCCCAGCTGTTCGGCGAAGCCGGCCTTCTCGGCGCCGCGGGCGATCGCCACTGTCTCGAAGCCCATCGCCGCCGCGTACTGCACCCCGAGATGGCCGAGGCCCCCGATGCCGAGCACCGCGACCAGATCCCCCGGCCGGGCGGAACTGCGCCGCAGCCCGTTGTACGTGGTGACGCCCGCGCAGGCCATGGGTCCGGCGTCGCTCGCCGCGAGCCCGTCGGGGATGCGGGCCAGGGCGTCGACGGGGGCGATCACCTGCTCGGCGAAGCCGCCGTCGTAGGCCCAGCCGGGGACCTTCAGATTCGGGCAGACGATGAAGTCGCCCTCGCGGCAGGACCGGCAGTGGCCGCAGCTGCCGCCGAACCAGCCGACCGCCACCCGGTCGCCGACCTGCGGGCTCCCGTCCCCGGTGCCCTCGCCGAGCTCGGCGATCCGCCCGGCGATCTCGTGTCCGGGCACCACCGGGAACGTGATGCCCGGCATTCCGGCGGTCACGAAGAAGGCGTCGCTGTGGCAGATCCCGCACGCCTCGACGGCGATGCGCGCCTGACCGGGCCCCGGCCGCGGCACCTCGCGCTCGACGAGCTCGAACGGACCGCCCGCGGCGCTCACCTGCGCGACTCGATAGGTACTCATGGGTCTCTCCGGAGTACGGGTACGACGGTCCCCCGCACCAGCAGACCAGTTCCGGCCCGATCGCGCGCGCCGAACCGGCCGCACCCCCGCCGGCCTGGGCGGCACGGCTCCGCGGCCTCGCCACGGCTGACGGTGGCGGCCTCGGGTCACGCCTCCCGGGGGCGCCAGCCCTCCGGCCGGAGCATGCCGAGCAGCAGCCGGACCAGCTCGTCCACCACGTCGTCCAGTGAGGCGTCCACCCAGCCGGTGGTCCAGTCGTGCAGCAGTCCGTTCACGCTGCCGATGAAGGCGGTGGCCGCGAGTCGGTAGTCGCGCGGCTCCGCCTCCCCGCGGGCCACGGCCGCGTCCGCTTCGGCGCGGATCAGGTCGACCCAGCGAGCCCGGCGGGCGAGGCGCTGCTCCTCCAGCCGGGGGCTGACGCCGACGATCTCCACGAAGGCGATGCGGATGCGCCGCGGGTCGGAGGTGACACCGCGGGCGTAGGCCCGGAAGAGGACGGCGGCGCGCTCGGCCAGCGGCAGGCCCTCCGCGTCGCCGAGCGCGTCCAGGACGGCCTGTTCGGCCCAGCCGTTGACCTGGAGGTGCAGTGCGGCGAGGACGTCCTCCAGGGTGCGGAACTCCTCGTAGAACTGGCGCGTGGACAGACCGGCGGCCTGGCTCAGCGCGGCCACCGTGGTGCCCCGGTATCCGGGTGTGTCGCCGAACAGGCCCAGTGCCGCGTCCAGGAAGCGGCGGCGCCGCTCGGCCTGCCGTTCCTCGGCGGACCGGCCGCCGTAGCGTCCCGTCGGCGCTCTGAGCCTGCCCCCCACGCTTCCCCCTCCGTCACCCCACCGGTCACCCCACCGGTCACCTCACCGGCTCGTCCGCCGGTTCGTCCCGCCGGTCACCCAATCTTGTCGTGCACACATCTTGTCGAGAAGGCCGCCCCTTCCTTACTTTTCAGTAAGTTCACTGTGAAAGCACGTGTGTTCAGATTCCCCCGAGGAAAGAGAGCCGTCATGGCCGCCTCCAGAACCAGGCACCTGTGCTCCGTGGCCGCCGCCCTCGTCCTGACCGCCGCCGCCCCGGCGACCGCCGCCTCCGCGGCCTCGGCCTCCCCCGACGGCCTGCGCGAGGTGCTGTTCGTCGGCAACAACTGGGACGGCACGGCCGATGTCATCCGGTCCTCCGGCGACTATGCGAAGATCGGCCGGATCGACGTCGTCCCCGACAAGGACGCGCGGATGGCGGAGATCAACGCGGACCCGATCAGGTGGATCTACTTCCAGGCGATCCGCAGCAGCGTCGGCGAGGGTCACGACCAGTTCGCCGACGACATGTACTCCACCCCGGACGGCAGGGCGGTGGTGGTGTCCCGGCCGAGTTTCGCGGACGTCGTCTCCATCGACCTGGCCAGCGGGAAGGTCAACTGGCGCTTCGCCGTGTCCGGTTACCGGGCCGACCACATGGCGGTCTCCCCGGACGGCACGAGGGTGGCGGTCTCCGCCTCGACGGCGAACACCGTGCACGTGCTGGACATCGCCACCGGCAAGCAGCTGGGGTCGTTCGCGACCGGCGACAAGCCGCACGAGACCGTCTTCACCAAGGACGGCGCGTACCTCTGGAACATGTCCATCGGGGACGTCAACACCGCCCTGGACACTCCGGGCTGGGACTGGACCAAGGGCGACCGGCGCATCACGGTCGTGGACGCGACGACGTACAAGCAGGTCAAGGTCATCGACATGCGGCAGCGGCTGGACGCCTTCGGTCTGAAGGACTTCTCCGACGCGGTGCGCCCGGCCGTGTTCTCCCCCGACGAGTCCAAACTGTACTTCCAGGTGTCCTTCTTCAACGGCTTCCTGGAGTACGACGTCGCCAGCGACAAGATCACCCGCCTGAAGACCCTGCCGAAGAACCCGGCGACCAGCGAGGACCGCACGACCTGGGTCAACGACTCGCGCCACCACGGGATGTCCGTGAACCCCGGGGGCACCAAGCTGTGCGTCGCGGGAACCATGGACGACTACGCGGCCGTGGTCGACCGGACCTCGCTCCAGGAGGGCCCGCTGGTCCCGGCGTCCAAGCCGTACTGGGCGACGGTCAGCGGGGACGGCAAGGACTGCGTCGTCTCCGAGAGCGGCGCCGACCAGGTGACCGCGATCGACTTCGCCACCGGCCGGAAGGTGGCGTCGGTCCCGGTCGGCGACCACCCGCAGCGCGTCCGGCTGGGGCACGTACCGGCCGACTGGACGGGTCCCGACGGCGGTTGACGGCCGGCGGACCGTGACCTCCGGGGTGCCCCCGCTCACTCCGGAGACCGTGGCCTCCGGGGCGCCCCACTCGCTCCGGAGGCCGCCTCACGACCGGCCCGGTGTGGGCGGGCGGTGCGTACACCGTGCGGCGTCGGTCGGTTCAGCCGTTCGCTCCCGTGCGGCGGGTCACGTTCAGCAGGTACTCCTTGCGGTTGAGCGGGTTGTGGTCGGTGCGCGGCCGTTCCGGGACCGCGCCGCGGGTCACCGGCGCGTAGTGGTCGAACGCCGTCTCCAGCTCGCCCTCTCCCCGGGTCGTCCCGGGCAGCCGCTGCTCCAGCGCGTGCACCCGGGCGGCCGGCACCGTGCCCTCCAGCACACAGGCCGCGGCGTGGGTGCCCGTGGACTCCGGCACCGCGCCGAGCCGGGCCAGCACCGGCAGCAGCGTGCCGAGCGTGTCGGCCGGCGCCTCCAGCCGGAAGCGGTGCACCGGCTCGTGCACCAGGGTGCCGGCCCGGCGCAGCGCGTCGGTCAGGACCAGCGGGGTCAGGCCCCGGAAGTCCTGGCCGGTGCTCGACATGCTCTTGTCGAAGCCCTGGTGGGCGTGGCTCTGCCGGGGCGAGTAGCCGGAGTGGGTCATGGTGACCGTGCAGTCGGTGACCTGCCAGCCGTGCAGCCCCTGGCCGAGCGTCTCGCGGACGGTGTCCTCGACGGCCCTGAAGAAGGCGTACGGCATCGAACCCAGCTCCACCTCCAGCCGGAAGTCCACACCCGCGCCCGGCGGAGCGGGGTCGACGCGCAGGCCGACGGTGGCCAGGAAGGGGTTCTGGTCCTTCTTGTTGAACTCCACGGCGTGCCCGGTGCCGACCGGCCGTTCGACGCACAGGGTCGTCGTCTCCCGGAAGGTGACGTCGAGGCCGTACTCGTCGGCGAGGGTCGCCTGGACGACCTCCTTCTGCACCTCGCCGTAGAGCGACACGGACGTCTCGCCCCGCAGTTCGTCGTGGCGGACGCCGATGAGCGGGTCCTGTTCGGCGAGCTGGGTGAGCGCGAGGTGCAGGGAGCGCCGGTCCGTGCCGGGCCCGGGGACGACGACCGTCTCCAGGGTGGGCGGCGCGAAGTGGTGCCCGTACGCCCGTCCCGGTACTCCCCCGGGTCCGGCCGGCCCCGACCCGGCTTCCTCGGGGCGCGGGGCACCCCCGCCGCCGGGCACATCCCGGATCGCGTCACCGATCCGGATGCCGCCGAGGCCCCACAGCCTGACGATCCGGCCCGCCCCGGCGCTGCCGGCCCGGCTGTCGGCGCCCCGGTCGAAGACGCCGAGCGCGGTGACCCGGCCCTCTTCGCCCGGTCCCCGGCGGCCGTCTCCGAACAGGATCCGGTCGCGGACGCGCAGCGTGCCGGAGAAGAGGCGGGCGTAGGCCACCTTCTCCCCGGCGGGCCCGCGCTCCACCTTGAAGACCGTGCCCGACAGGGGGCCGTCCGGGTCGCCGCCGGCGGCCGGCAGCAGCCGCTCGAAGCCGCCGATCAGCTCGGGCACGCCGGCGCCGGTGATGGCGGAGCCGAAGTACACCGGGTGGACGGACGCGTCCCGGGTCTGGGCGGCCAGGGCGCCGCGCAGCAGGTGGTCGGGGACACCGCCGTCGAGAAAGGCGGCCAGCAGAGCGTCGTCCCGGTCCGCCAGTGTTTCCAGCGCGGCCGGGCCGAGGCCGGGGCGGAACCGGGCGGCGGGCGTGCCGAGAGCGGTGGCCTTGCCCATCGGGACCAGCGGCAGGGCGAGCCGGTGCGCCAGCTGGCGGAGCACGGCCGTGTCCCGGGCGCCGCGCCGGTCGATCTTGTTGACGAAGACCAGGGTGGGGATGCGCAGCCGGCGCAGGGTGCGCATCAGCACGCGGGTCTGCGCCTGGACGCCCTCCACGGCGGAGACGACCAGGACGGCGCCGTCGAGCACGCCGAGCACCCGCTCCACCTCGGCGATGAAGTCCGGGTGACCGGGGGTGTCGATGAGGTTGACGGTGACGCCGTCGAGCGGGAACGACACGACGGCGGACTTGATGGTGATCCCGCGCTGCCGCTCCAGCGCCAGGGTGTCGGTGGTGGTGCTGCCGGCGTCGACGCTGCCGAGGGCGTCGATGACTCCGGCGGTGTGCAGCAGTCGTTCGGTCAGGCTGGTCTTACCCGCGTCGACGTGGGCGAGGATGCCGAGATTGAGCAGGTGCACGAAGCGTCATGTCCTTGGGCGAGGGGGTGAGGGCTACCGGGGTGGACATGGACGCGGCGCGCATCTCGGCTCCTGCTCGTCTCGGGAACTCGACCGGTGCAGTGCAGCAGAAAGGCGCCCACGGCGCCAACGGATTAACGTTCAACGAGAGGCCCGTGGCGGGGGTCGAGCCGAGGAGCGGACGATGCGTGAGATTCTCGCCGTACTGGACCGGTGGTACGCCGCCCGGCTGCCGTTCGGGCTGGCCACGGTCGTCTCGGTCGGCCACAGCGCCCCGCGCGGGCCCGGGGCCGCGCTGGCGGTCGGGCCGGACGGCGAGGTGGTCGGCAGCATGGCCGGGGGGTGTGTCGAGGGCGCGGTGTTCGAGCTGGCCCAGGAGGTGGTGGAGACCGGCACGGCCCGTCTGGAGACGTTCGGCTGCACCGACGACGACGCCTTCGCGTCCGGGCTCACCTGCGGCGGTGAGATCACCGTCCTGGTACGGCTGGTGACGCCGGCCCGGGACCCGGTGTTCGGCGCGATCGACCACGCCGCCGCCGTGGCCCGGCTCGGCGGCTTCCTCGGGTATCGGGTGACCGTGTGCGACGCCCGGCCGGTGTTCGCCACGCCCAGCCGGTTCCCGGAGGGCGTGGAGGTCGTCGTGGACTGGCCGCACCGGTACCTGCGCGGCACGCGTACCGACGAGCGGACGGTGATCTGCGTCCTGACCCACGATCCGAAGTTCGACGTGCCGGTGCTGCGGGAGGCGCTGCGCCGCCCGGCGGCCTACATCGGGGCGATGGGCAGCCGGCGCACCCACGACGACCGGCTGCGCCGCCTCGTCGAGTCCGGCCTCGGCGACGCGGAACTGGCCCGGCTGCGCTCCCCGGTCGGCCTCGACCTCGGCGCCCGTACGCCGGAGGAGGTCGCCGTGTCGGTGGCGGCGGAGATCGTGGCCCTGCGGCGGGGCGGCACCGGGGCACCGCTCAGCAGGACGAGCGGGGCGATCCACCCCCGGGGCGTGGCCTGAGCCCCGGCGCCCTCCGCGCCACCGGAGCGGTCCGCGGCCACGCCCGCGTGCGGGGGCCGGCCGTGGCCGGCGCCGCCGGGGTCACCCGGGCGCCGACCAGGCGCGCGTGACGGTGCCGGCCGTGGCGGCCGCTCCCCGCGTTACTCGGGGTCACCCGCCACCCGCGCGTGCAGGTGCTGGTCGTGCCAGCCGTCGGCGTGCAGCAGGGCGCTGCGCTGCGTGCCCTCGAAGGCGAAGCCCGCCTTCTCCGCCACCCGGCAGGACGCGGGGTTGGCCGTCGAGTGGCACAGGCGGAGACGGTGCAGGCCCAGGTCGGCCAGGGCCCACCGGGCGAGCCGCCGGGTCGCCGCTACGGCCACACCACCGCCGCGCGCCGCGGGCAGCAGCCAGTAGACGATCTCCGCGCCGCCGCCCGCGAGATCGACGTCGTTGAGCCCGATGAGCCCGACGGCCGGGCCGTCCGGCCGCGCCACGGCCCACACCGCGCCGGTCTCGGCCCGCCACCGCTCGTGCATGCGGTCGATCCGGGCGCGGGCGTCGGCGCGGTCGGCCACGGTGAACAGGTTCCACCGCCGGATCGCCGGGTCCTGCCCGGCGGCGACCAGCGCGTCGGCGTCCCCGGGCCGCCAGGGCCGCAGTTCCCGGCCGTCCGGCAGGGCGAGGACGGGCTGCGCGTGATCGGCCATGCGGCCGGCGGGTACGACGTGCGGTATGCCGGTGCCGGAGATCATCCCGGCATACTCGCACGACTGATCAGCGGCGCCGGGGCAGGCGGTGCAGCGTCACGTCGGTGAGTGCGGCGCCGGCCACCGTCGCCGTGAGGTAGGTGCAGTGCGGCTGGCGGCGGCGGTCGGTCGGGGAGCCCGGATTGAGCAGGCGCAGGCCCCCGGGGGCCGTGGTGTCCCAGGGGATGTGGCTGTGCCCGAAGACCAGCACGTCCAGGTCGGGGAAGCGGGCGGCGCAGCGCGCCTCGCGGCCCTGGGCGGGGCCGGTCTCGTGGACGACGCCGAAGCGCAGGCCGCCCAGTTCGGCGTAGGCCACCTCGGGGAGCCGGGCGCGCAGCTCCGGGCCGTCGTTGTTGCCGTACACACCGATCAGCCGGCGGCTGCGGCTCTCCAGCAGGTCGAGGGTGGCGGTGTCGACCCAGTCCCCGGCGTGCAGGACCACGTCCGCATCGGGGAGTTCGGCGAGCAACTGCTCGGGGAGCCGCTTGGCCCGCTTGGGCAGGTGCGTGTCGGACACGAGGAGGAGGCGCACCGCGTCAGCCTATGCGGCTCGCCCGGTGACGCGGCGCAGGCCGCGTACCGTGCCCAGCAGGGCGGCGCCCGCGCCGAGGGCGGTGGCCGCGGGGTGCCGGACCAGCGTCTCCTGCCAGGAGCGGGCGTGCGCCCTGTCGTCGAAGGAGCCGTGGGCGCCCTGGTCGTCGGCGGGTTCCCGGTCGGCCGGTGCGAAGAGGTTGTCCTCACCGGCGGGCGGGACGCGGTCGGTCTGCTGGGAGTCGAAGCCGGTGCGGGCCAGGTAGCGGTCGAGGAGGGCCGGGGCGAACCGGTTCGCCCAGAGGGTGGCCACGGTGGTGGCTCCGACGTAGTACTGCTTGCGCCGCGGGTGGTCGGCGGCGTACAGCACGCCGCGCGCGGCGACCTCGGGCTGGTAGAACGGCGCGACCGGCATCGGGTGCCGGGACAGCCGGGAGCGGACCCATTCGAACTGGGGGGTGTTGACGCCGGGCAGCTGGGCGACGGTGACGTGCACGTTGCTGCCGCGGTGCAGCAGTTCCGTGCGCAGGGAGGAGGTGAAGCCGTTGATGGCGTGCTTGGCGCCGCAGTACACCGACTGGAGCGGCACCGACCGCTCCCCGAGCGCGGAGCCGACCTGCACGATCGTCCCCCGGTCGCGGGGCAGCATCCGCCGCAGCGCGGTGCGGGTGCCGTTGACGAAGCCCAGGTAGGTCACCTCCGTGGCCCGCTTGAACTCCTCGGGGGTGATCTCCTCGAACGGCGCGAAGACCGTGGAGAACGCGCAGTTGATCCAGACGTCGACCGGGCCGAACGCCTTCTCCGCGGCCTCGGCGGCGGCCTCCAGCCGAGCCGGGTCGGCCACGTCGGCCACCTGCACCAGGGGCCGTCCGCCGAGCGCCGCGACCTCGTCGGCCGCCGCCTCCAGACCGCCCTCGCCGCGCGCGATGAGGACGACGTCGGCGCCGCGCCGGGCGTACAGGCGTGCGGTGGCACGGCCGATGCCGGCGCTGGCGCCGGTGATGACGACGGTGGGGGGCATGGTCCTCTCTCCTCCCGCGTACGCGGTGTCCGTCCTTCCACCCGGCTCATGTCCGGGTGGACCGTTCCGCCCTGCTCGTTCCACTTCCACGGCCGGCTGGTCGCTCAGGTCACCTCCTCGGCTGCCGCAGGCCGCCCACGATGCCCACGGCACCCACGGCGCCCAGGGCGACGGCGGCGGAGGCGGCCGTCGCCCAGCGGACCGTCCGGGACGGCCGGGCGGGCCGGGTGGCCAGTCGCTCGGGATGGTCGCCGGGCAGGGCGCCGTCGAGGGCGAGGGCCAGCACTTCGGCGAGGTGCAGGGCGCGGCGGCCGGTGCCGCCGTGCTCGATCTGGGTGCGGCAGCTGAAGCCGTCGGCGAGGACCAGGCTGTCCGGGGCGGCGGCGCGTACGGCGGGCAGGACGCCCTGCTCCGCGACGGCCATGGACACCTCGTGGTGGCCGCGTTCGAAGCCGAAGTTGCCGGCCAGGCCGCAGCAGCCCTCGTCGAGCACCTCGGCGTCGAGGTGGGCGCGGCGCATCAGTTCGCGGTCGGCGTCGGACTTCATGACGGCGTGCTGGTGGCAGTGGGTCTGCACGGTCGCCCGCCGGCCGAGCCGCGGGGGCCGCCAGTCGTCGGGGGCGTGGTGGACGAGCTGTTCGGCGAAGGTGCGGGTCTGCCCGGCGAGCCGCTCCGCGTCCTGGTCGCCGGGCAGCAGCTCCCGGGCGTCCGCGCGGAACACGGCGGTGCAGGAGGGTTCCAGGCCGATCACCGGGGTGCCGGCCTCCAGGTAGGGGCGCAGCACGCCGAGGGTGTGGCGCAACACCTTCTTCGCCATGGGCAGTTGCCCGGTGGAGATCCAGGTGAGGCCGCAGCAGACCGGCCGGGTGGGGACGGCGACCCGGAAGCCGGCGTCCTCCAGGACCCGCACGGCCGACTTCGCGATCGAGGGGTGGAAGTAGGTGCTGAAGGTGTCGGGCCACAGCACGACGGTGCGCGGGTCGGCCGGGTCGGGCTCGTCCCGGCCGCGCGCCCGCCACCACCGCAGGAAGGACTCCTCGGCGAACACCGGTGCCGGGCGGGCGCCGTCGACACCGGCCAGCCGCTTGCCCGCGCGGGCCAGGACGGGCGCGTGCAGGGCCGAGTTGACCAGGGAGGGGGCGAGGGCGCCCAGGCGCGCCCACACCGGCAGCCAGCCCATGGAGTAGTGGGCGGCGGGGCGCAGGCGGCGGGCGTAGTGGTGGGAGAGGAACTCCGCCTTGAGGGTGGCCATGTCGACGCCGGTCGGGCAGTCGGACTTGCAGCCCTTGCAGGCCAGGCAGAGGTCCAGGGCGTCGCGTACGGCGGTGGAGCGCCAGCCGTCCTCGATCGCGGAGTCGGCGTGCCCGCCGAGCATCTCGAACAGCAGCCGGGCCCGGCCGCGGGTCGAGTGCTCCTCCTCCCTCGTGGCCCGGTACGAGGGGCACATCACGCCGCCGGAGTGGCTGCGGCAGTTGCCGATGCCGACGCAGCGCATCACCGCGCGGTGGAAGGAGTGGTCGTCCTCGGGGAAGCCGAAGTGGGTGGCGGGGGTGGCCGGCCGCCAGCCGGGACCGAGCCGCAGCTGCCCGTCGACCGGGTCGGGGTGGACGACCTTGCCGGGGTTCATCCGGTTGCCCGGGTCGAAGAGCGCCTTCAGCTCGCCGAACGCGGTGACGAGCCGCTCACCGAACATCCGGGTGAGCAGTTCGCCCCGGGCCTGGCCGTCGCCGTGCTCGCCGGAGAGGGAGCCGCCGTAGGAGGCGACGAGGTCGGCCGCGCGTTCCAGGAACCGCCGGAAGCCGGCCACGCCCTCGGCGGTCCTCAGCCCGAAGGGGATGCGGGTGTGGACGCAGCCCTGCCCGAAGTGCCCGTAGAGGGACGGGTGGTCGTAGTCGAACTCCTCGAACAGCCGCTTGAGGTCGCGCAGGTAGTCGCCGAGCCGTTCGGGCGGTACGGCGGAGTCCTCCCAGCCCTCCCAGGTCTCGCGCTCGTCCGGCGGGCGGGCGGTCACGCCGAGCCCGGCCTCGCGGGCCCTGAGCATCTTCTGCTCGCGGGCGGGGTCGTCGGAGAAGGCGACGTCCGCGTCCTTCTCGTCCCGGCCGATGGCGCGCAGCAGCGCGTGCGCCTGTTCGTCGACGTCGTCCCGGCTGTCCCCGCCGTACTGCACCATCAGCCAGCTGCCGCCCTCGGGCAGGATGTCCAGCGAGTCCAGGTAGGCGCCTTCCGCGCGCATCAGCTGGGCCATGCGCCCGTCCAGGGCCTCCAGCTGGGTGGGCGAGCAGTGCTCCAGCAGGCGGGGCACGTCGTCGGCGGCGGCGCAGATGTCGTCGTAGCCGAGGACCAGCAGGGACCGGTACGGCGGCACGGGCACGAGGTCGAGTTCGGCGTGCAGGACCGTGACGAGGGTGCCCTCGCTTCCGACGAGCGCCTTGGCGACGTCGAAGCCGTTCTCGGGCAGCAGCGAGTCCAGGTTGTAGCCGGAGACGCGGCGGGGGATCCGGGCGAAGCCGCGGCGGATGTCGGCCAGGTACTCGCCGGCGATGCGGTCGAGGCCGGTGTAGAGCTCGGCGAGCCGGCCGCCGCCCGCGGTGATCCGGGCGCGTTCGTCGGGCGGGGTGGGGCCGACCCAGGCGCGCAGGCCGTCGTAGGTGAGGATCTCCAGGCGGCGGACGTTGTCGACGGTCTTGCCGTACGCCTGGGCGGAGGCGCCGCAGGAGTTGTTGCCGATCATGCCGCCGAGCGCGCAGTGGCTGTGGGTGGACGGTTTCGGGCCGAACTGCAGCCCGTGGCGGGCGAGTCGGCGGTTGAGTTCGTCCAGGACGATGCCGGGCTCCACCACGCAGGTGCGTGCCTCGGGGTCGACGGAGAGCACCCTCGTGCAGTACTTGCTCCAGTCGATCACCACCGCCGTGTTGGCCGACTGGCCGGCCAGGCTGGTGCCGCCGCCGCGGGAGAGCACGGGGGCGTCGAAGCGGGCGCACACCGACAGCGCCCGCGCCCCCGCCTCGACGGTGCGGGGGACGACGACGCCCAGCGGGACCTGCCGGTAGTTCGAACCGTCCGTGGCGTAGGCGCCGCGGCTGCCCGCGTCGAAGCGGACTTCGCCGTCCACCTCGGCGCGGAGGGCCGCCTCCAGGCCGGACATGTCCGGAGGGGTCATCTGGGCTCCTTGGTTCACCGACGTACCGCGCTGTCCGAGGGCGGGCGAGTACCCGGCAAACAGTCAGCCAAAACTGAACAGTTCGAACTGGACAGTGTGGCCTGTCGGTCGTAAGGTGGCGGTCATGGCCGACATCTCCGATTCCGCCACCCGCGCCGCGCGTGACCTGCGCGTGGTCTTCAGCCGGCTGCGGCGCCGCATCCGGGAGGTGGCGCAGGACGCCGACCTCAGCCCCTCGCAGGAGTCGGCGCTCACTCTCGTCGGCAAGCACGGCGCGGCCACCGCCAGCGCGCTCGCCGCCGCCGAGGGGGTGCGTCCGCAGTCCATGGCGACCACGCTGACCGCGCTGGAGCGGCACGCGCTGATCCGCCGCGCTCCCGACCCCGACGACGGCCGCCGCCAGCTGGTCACCCTGACCGACGCCGGCCGGGCCCGCGTGGCGGGCAACCGGCAGGTCCGCGAGGAGTGGCTGGCCCGGGCCTTCCAGGACCGCTACACCGAGGAGGAGCGGCGGACGGTCCTCGCGGCACTGGAACTGCTGGAACGGCTGTCGCAGCCGTGACAGCCGGGCCCACCGGGCACCTCGCCCACGGCATGTGCTCCTCCCCCGCCCGGCCGTGACCCCGGCCGGCCGACCCCTTCGAAAGGCCTGACCCCCGCATGGCGCTCAGCACGCTCGATCCCCGTACCGCCCTCGTCGCCGTCGACCTCCAGAACGGCATCGTGGCCATGCCCACCCGGCCGTACCCCGGCCCGGACGTCGTCTCCCGCACCGCGGAACTCGCCGGTGCCTTCCGCGCCCACGGACTGCCCGTGGTCCTGGTCCGGGTCTCCTTCGCGCCCGACGGGGCCGACGCCGTCCCCGGCCGCACCGAGCGGGGGCCACGCGGGCTCGCCTTCCCCGAGGGCTGGGACGCCATCGTCGACGAACTGTCCGGGCACCCCGGCGACATCCGTGTCACCAAGCACAACTGGAGCGCCTTCCACGGCACCGGCCTCGACGTCCAGCTGCGCCGCCGGGGCGTCACGCAGATCGTGCTGACCGGGATCGCCACCAGCATCGGCGTGGAGTCCACCGCCCGGGACGCCTACGCCCACGGCTACCACGTCACCCTCGCCACGGACGCGATGGCCGACGCCGACGGCGAGGCGCACGCCAACAGCGTCGAGCGGATCTTCCCGCGGCTCGGGGAGACCGGCACGACCGCCGAGATCGTGGAACTGCTCGCCAGGAGCCGCCCCTGACGCGCCCGATCCGGCCCGCTGGACGGGCCGGATCGGAGTGTCGTGCGTCTGCGCGGCGAGGCCGCCGGTACGGCAAGGCGCCGGTACGGCAAGGCGCCGGTACGGGAAGGTGCCGGGCGATCCGTGCGCGACCGGTCCCCGGTCCGCGGAGCCGGCGAACACCGTGTGCCGCCGCGGAGGCCGGCACCGGGTCAGGTCCGGCCGCCGCCCCCGCCGCCGAACGAGCCGCTGGAGCCCGGCGACCAGCGGGCGCGGCGCTGGTCGTCGGCGCGCTTGGTGCCGGCGTTGCCGAGCTGGTGGGGGGTGAGGCGTTCGCTCTCGTCGGCGGCCCGGGGCACCTCGTCGGGCTCGCGGACCTCGCGGGTCTCGTGGACCGGGCCGGACGGCGGCATCGTGGGCTGCTCGTCGGGCCGCGGCGGTGCGGGTTCACGCTCACGCACCCTGATGCCCAGCCGGAAAGCCCAGATCAGTCCCGCGACGCAGGCCACTCCGGCGATCAGGATGAGGACGTATCCGAAGACCTGGACGCCCGCGGCCGCTTGGTACATGGCAGTGTTCATGAACGCCGGGTACCCGGCGTTGCCCGGCGGATGCGCGCCGGCGCGACGACGGGCGTCCGGGGCGGCCCGGGGACGACCGGAGCGACCACGGACGGTCCGACGCCGTCGGCGCAGCTCACCGCGGGCCGGCACCGCCCGGCGCGGCACGGCACGGTACCGCGCGGCGCGCTCCAGGGCGGGCCGGCGCGGTCCGGTGCCGGGTCGCTCGTGTGGGTCAGTCCCGCGGCGTCGGTCCTACGGGTCGGTCCTGCGGGTCAGTCCTCCTCCTCCGCCGCCGCGCGGGCCACCTCCGCCTCGATCTCGGGCCGGGGCCGGCCCGTCTGCCGGGCGTACTCGCTCACCGCCGTCTGGAGATCGCGGGCCAGATCCCGCCAGGCGCGCAGGGCGGTCTCGTACGTGCCCGACTGGGCTCCGGTCATCCGCCGCTCGGCCGGCGGGCCGTAGGCGTCCCGCAGGTCCCGGACCTGGGCATGGGCGGCCTCGGCCGCGCGCTGCTTGGCGACGAGTTCTTCGAAGGTGTGCGACACGCCAACCGACCCTAGGCACATCCGGCGCGCAGGCCCAGGGCGACCTGCCGTGCGCGGCCGCGGGCGCACCCGAGTGGCGGTCGGCCGGCGGGCCGGCGGACAGCCCCCGGCCGGCGGTTCAGTGGAGGGCTCAGCCGGTGGGGAGGTCCGCCCAGACCTGTTTGCCACCGCTGACCGGTACGGTCCCCCAGGCGTCGGAGACGGCCTCCACCAGGAGGATGCCCCGGCCGCCGGTGGCCTCCCAGCCGATGCTGGTGGGTTTGACGGGACTGCGCGGGGAGGTGTCCGCCACGGCGAGCCGCAACCGGTGGTTGATCAGGCTGAGATCGAGGCGGACCGGGCCACCGGTGTGCACCAGGGCGTTGGTGACCAGTTCGGAGACGACGAGGAGCGCGGCGTCGAGGGCGTCCTGGGAGACCCCCCAGACGCGCAGGGTGCGCCGGGTGAAGCGGCGGGCGTGCCGGACCGCCTCCGGCACCCGCCACACCGTCCAGCTCTCCCGCAGCGGCCGTACCGCCATGCCGTCGTAGCGCACCAGCAGCAGGGCCACGTCGTCGCCGCGGTGGGCGCCGCTGAGCAGCGTGTCGGCGACCAGCCCGAGATGGGCGGGGTCGGCGGCGGCCAGCTCGCGGGCCAGCCGCTCCATACCGGCGTCCAGGTCGGCTTCGGCGGACTCCACCAGGCCGTCGGTGGTCAGCGCGAGCACCGTGCCGGGCTGGAGCCGCAGCGGGGTGATCGGGAACTCGGCCTGCGCGAGCACGCCGAGCGGCGGGCCGCCCTCCGCCTGAACGATCTCGGCGGTGCCGTCCGGGTGCCGCAGCACCGGCTGGAGGTGCCCGGCCCGCACGCACCAGGCGGTGCCCTGCTCCACGTCGACGTCGACGTAGGCGCAGGTGGCGAAGAGGTCGGTCTCCATCTCCAGCAGCAGCCGGTTGGCGTGGGCGACCACCACGTCCGGGGTGTGCCCCTCGGTGGCGTAGGCGCGCAGCGCGGTGCGCATCTGGCCCATGAGGGTGGCGGCACCCGCGTTGTGGCCCTGGACGTCGCCGATGACGAGGGCGACGTGGTTGTCGGCGAGCGGGATCACGTCGTACCAGTCGCCGCCCACCTCCAGGCCGGCCGTGGTGGGCAGGTAGCGGGCGACGGCGACCGCGCCGGGCAGCCGGGGCAGGCGGCGGGGCAGCAGGGTGCGCTGGAGCATGCCGACGAGCTCGTGCTCGGCGTCGAAGGCGTGCGCGCGCAGCAGGGCCTGGCCGGTGAGGCCGGCGCAGGCGGTGAGCAGGGCGCGTTCGTCGGGGCCGAAATCGCGCGGGCGGTCCCAGCCGATCAGACAGGCGCCGGCCATGCGGCCGCCGGCGGGCAGCGGCAGCACGGCGAGGCCGCCGGGGCCGACCTCGGCGAGGGCGGGTTCCAGCGGGCTGCCCGCGGGCCAGATCCGGGCGCGGCCCTCGCGCAGCGCGGCCGACAGGGTGGGCATGGCGCGCACCGGCGCGTCGGGCCACTCGGTGCGCCATTCGCTGCGCCACACCTCGGGCCAGGCCTCGGGGGCGGGCGGGTCGAGGACGGTGACGACCAGCCGGTCGTTCTCCAGCTCGGCCAGCGCGATCCGGTCGGCCTGGAGCGGTCGCCGCAGGGCGGCCACGACGGCCTGGCCCACGTCCTTCACGGTGCCGGCGGTGGCGAGGGCGGCGGCCAGCCGCTGTACCCGGGCGACGTCGGTGACGTCGGAGCGCAGGGTGGAGGCGTCGGCGACGGTGCCGACGAGCCGGGCGGGACGCCCCTCGCCGCCGGGCACCAGCCGGCCGCGCAGCCGCAGCCACTTGGGCGCGCCGGTGGGCTGGAGGATGCGGAACTCCAGCTCGCGGTCGCCGATGGACATGTGATCGGCCTCGACCACGGACATCAGCGCGGGCAGGTCCTCGGGCACCGCGTGGCCGAGCAGCGTGTCCACACGGCCGTCGAAGTCGTTCCGGGGGATCCCGAACAGGCGCAGGATCGCGTCGCCGACCTCCACCCGGCCGGTGTCCATGGCCAGGCTGAAGGCGTCCTCGCGCAGCTCGCCGGTGTCACCGGCGGCGCCCGGGACGGGTACGGCGACCGCGCGGGCGATCAGCTCCAGACAGGCCCGGTCGTCGGTGCCGAAGCCGCCGGGGTGTTCGCAGACGGCCAGCAGACAGCCGCCGTGGCCGAGCGGCAGGGCGGCCAGGGAGAAGTCCGGGGACGGGGTGCGGCGCGCGTCCGGGAAGCCGGCGAGCTCGTCGGGGCCGCACCAGCGCGGCCGGCCGGTGCGGTGGGCCTCGGCGACCGGGGAGGCTCCGGAGGCCGGGTAGCCGTCCCGCAGCCCGTACAGGGTGCGGGGCAGCCCGGCGGACTCGGCGAGGCGGAGCAGCGCGGGGTCGTCACCGGGCGTGTACACCCCGGCGAACGACGCCCCGGCGAAGACCAGGGCCTGCTCCAGGACCCGGCGGAGCCGGTCGGCGGTGGCCGGGGTCGCCGTCAGCGACGCGAGGGCGGCTTCGGCACGCTCCGCCCTCGTTCTGCTGATCGCAGCGCCCTCATAGACCACGTCGCCATTACAGCGCGTGTGAGCCGCCCGCGCAGCCCCTGTGCACGGCGCCGGGGGGCGTCTCGTCGATCAGGCCGGATCAGGGGGCGGACACAGCACGACGGCCACACCAAGTAGCCATCGCCTACACGCAGGACTCCGCCGGACGGCGACGGCGTCAACGCGAAACCGGCCGAACCGCGTGTACCCCGGAGCGCGGGCGTTGTCCAGCAGTTCGCATATATGTCGAAAAAGCCTGTCGCGGGGGTCGTTTTTCTGCCACGCTTGCCCCGCACCGCCCGGCCTTCGGGGTGACGGGCGGGTACGGAGCTGGGGAGGCTCTGGTGGGGGCGGAGAAGCTGGAAAGCGCTGTCGCGGAGGCGATCGAACGGAGCCGTCCGGTCGCGGCGCGGCTGCGACGCGAGATCGACGGGCTCGTCGGCGGGCTCATGCAGGGCGTCGGGCGTGCATCGTCCGGCGCGGCGGCGGCCTCCGGCGCGTCGGACCCGCCCGGTCCCGACGCGCTCCGCGCGTACGCCGACGATGCGGTACGGGCAGTCGTCCGCGAATTGACCGAGCTGACGGAGCGCCGGCTCGGTGACGGACTCGAAACGTTCAACCTCGTCCTCTTCGGCCGCACCGGCACCGGCAAGAGCAGCCTGAGGGAGGCGCTGACCCAGGGGTGCGGCGATTCGATCTCCCCTGACGGCGCGTCCGACTGGACGACCGACGTCGCTGCGGGCCAGTGGCGCGGCTGCCGCGTCGCGGACACCCCGGGCACCAACGGCTGGGGGCGGACGAAGTCCCGCAACCAACTGGAGGACACCGCCCGCGAGGCACTGGTCTCCGCCGACGTGGTGATCCTCTGCTTCGACAGCCAGAGCCAGCAGGAGGGGGAGTTCGCCAAGGTGGCCGACTGGATCGCCGACTACGGCAAGCCGGTGGTCGCCGTCCTCAACAACCGCAGCTCGATGTGGCGTTTCCCCACCCGGGTGCCGCAGCAGGAAATCCGTCGCAGGCTCTCCCGCTCCGTCGCCGAGCACGCCGAGAACATCCGGGACGAACTCGCCCGGATCGGCCTGCACGACGTCCCGGTCGTGGCCCTCAACACCAAGCGGGCGGTGTTCGCCCGCGCCGCCCTGCCCTACCAGGGGCCCGACGCCGACAGCCTGTCCAGGCACCGGGCCGAGGCGGGGTCCACCGACGTCCTCCTCGACTGGTCGAACCTGCCGGCCCTCGAATCGCTGCTCGCCACGGCCCTCGGCCGGGACGCGGTCGGTCTGCGGCTCGGCGCGCTGGTGTCCCAGGTCGGCGGGGCCTGCCGGAACGCGGACGACAGCCTCCGGGTGCACGTCGAGGAGCCCGCCCTCCGGCTCGCCGAGCAGACCGAGATCGGCATCGAACGGATGCTGACGGTCCTGGGCTCACCGGAGTCGGCCTTCCCGGACCGCGACCCCGCGGCGGGCACGGAGGCGGGATCCGCTGCCGCGGGCGGCCGACCGGAACATGACCCCGGCCGGGCCGACGGGGGTCTGTGCGCCGCCCTGGCCGAGCTGGAGCGCATGCGCGCAGGACGCTTCGAGGCACCCCCGACGGGGGAGTTCGAGCGGTACGCCGACCACGCGATCCGCGCGGCACTGGCCCCGGTGCGGGACGCTGCCCAGCGGCGCGCCGACGACGTCGTCGACCGGGCCATGGCGCGCAGGGAGGTGGTGCCGGACCGGGTGTTCGCCCAGCGGGTCTTCGACACCGCGGAGATCGAGGACGCCCTGCAGGGGGCGCTGCGGGCGAGCGCCGCACACCTGCGGCGCCGGGTCGGCCTCGTCGTCGAGGACGCCGCGGCGGACCTGGCCGCGGTCGCGGCCGAGCGGGCCCGGGTGGAGGGCCGGGCCGGGCGGCTGCTCCGCGGCGTGAGCATCGCCGCCGGTGTCGGCGGAGCGGCCGCGGGGATCGGCAGCGCCGCCATGGCGGCCCTCGTCGCCGCCAACATCTGGAACCCGGTCGGCTGGACCGTCGGCGGCATCCTGCTCGCGGGGGCCGCCGCCGGCCTGATCGGGCGGGCGTTCAGCGGCTGGAGCCGCCGCCGTGCCCGCCGGCGCCAGGAGGAGGCGCTGGCACGCGCCCGCGCCGACGCCCGCAAGGCCGTGGCCGCGACCTTCGAGGGGGCTCGCACGGCGGCCGCCGCGCGGGCGGGCGAGCTGGTCCGCCGGGCCCTCGCCGAACAGGTCGGCGCCGCCGTACGACAGGGCGTGGAACTGCGCCGCGTCGCCGAGTTCGCCGCGCACCGCCGGGAGCTGCTGCGGAATGCGGCCGCGGGTCTGCCGGACCCCGTCGACCCGGCGGCAGTACTGCGCGAGACCGCCGTCGCGTGCGAGGCCGCCACCGGCCTCGCCGGGAACGCGGCGGCCGCGCACCTGTGGCTCGGCGAGTCCTGGTGTGCCGGGAAGCCGGGCACCGGACAGGCACCCTCGCCGCCGTCCGAACCGGCGCGGCCCCTGCCCCAGCCCGGGTTCCTGGAGTGGACGCGAAGGGCAGCCGGGGGGCCGTTCGCCGTGCCGGCCCCCGGATCGGGCCGGCGCTGGCTGCGGGAGACCCGCCGCCTGCTGCGCCGGCGTACCGCCGGATCCGGTGGCCCCGGCCCGGCGGCCGAGGACACCGGGGCGGCGGAAGCCGCTGCCGCCGTCGACGTCGCATGCGACGAGGTGCTGGCACAGCTCGGCGGGCTCGCGGCCGACGCCCGGCCCCGGGTCCTGGTGTGCGGGGACTACAACACCGGGAAGTCCTCCTTCATCCGGCGCCTGCTGGTCGACACCGAGACGGATCCGGATGAACTCCCCGCCGTCGCCGCCGTACCGAAGACCGCCGAGCCGGCCTCGTACGAGATCGATGGCGTCGTGTTCGTCGACAGCCCCGGCTTCCAGAGCGGCCGGACGGCGCACCGTGCGGCGGCGCGGCGCGCGGTGCCGGACGCCGCCGCGGTCCTCTACCTGTTCTCGCCCAACCTGGTCGTGGGCCGGCACGACGACCTGGACCTCGTCCTCGACGGGGACCCGGAACGGCACCTGCCGGGAAAGCTCGACCGGACCGTCCTGATCGTCAACCGTTCCGACCAGATCGGCCCCGATCCGTTCGACGCGCCCGAGGAGTTCGCCCTGCGCTGCGCCCGCAAGCGCATGGAGCTCGCGCAGGCGCTGGAGCGGACGGCGCCGCCCGGTTCCGGGCGGCCGCCGGTCGACCCGGACCGCGTCGTGTGCGTGTCCGCCGACCCCTACGGCCTCCACGGCAGCCGCAGGGAGCACTTCGACCCGCACCGCCACTGGGACGGCGTGGACGTCCTCGCCGAGGCACTGGAGCAACTGCGGCCGGCTCTGGACGCGAACGGCGTCGACGTGTCCGTACTGCACGGCGGGCTCGCGCGGTTCGGCGCCGTGCTGCGGAACGCCGAGGCCGAGGAGCGTGTGGCGCGCGAACGGGCCGACCAGCTCGACCGGTTGCGCGCGGACGTCACGGACCGGCTCCGCGAGGGCCTCGCCATCCGGCAGGTACGGGCCGCGCGCCTCACCGACCTGGTGGCCGAGTTCCTCGACCGCGGACTGGGCAGGGCGCTGCGCAACGGCGACCCGGAGCGACGCAAGGTGCTCGCCGAGCGCCTCGACCGGTGGACGGAGGACCCGGACCTGCGGGCGGTCGTCGAGCAGTGGTGGGCCGAGTCGGCCGACGAGATCGCGGTATGGCGGCGGCGCACCGCCCACTCCTTCCGCCGCCGCCTGGAGTCCAAGGCGTTCGCCCGGACGTTCCCGGGGACCGGCGCCGTGGAGGCCCTCCGCTTCCTGAGCGGCCACCCGCGCCGCGAGCGCCGCAAGAAGGCCGCCCGCGGGTTCGGCCGGGCGGGGGCGCTGATCGGGAAGGCCGCCGACGGCCCGGTGATCGCCCGGGTGGCGACGTGGCTCGGCCGGAGCGTGGAGCCGGCCACGCTCGCGCGCGGGGCGGTGCTGATGGCCAGGGCGGGAATGGTCCTGCAAGCGGCCGGCAGCGCCGTCGACGTCTACACCCTGGTCCGCGATGTGAAGGACGAACAGGAACTGGCCCGGGGCCGGCTGGCGGTGTCGGTGGCCCTGCGGGAGTCCGGCGCCCGGTGGGCCGAGGTGATCACGGACGGAACCGGGGACGAACCGGGCCTGCTGTCCGGACTCGACGACGACTGCGCGGAACTGGCCGCCCGCGTCAAGGAGATCGACGCGCGCACGGCCGTGTACGCCCGGACCACGGACGGCCTCCGGGACAGGATCGGCGCCATCCGGGACGTGATCGCCGACGCGCTCGCCCACCTGGGCCACGAGCCCGTGGGCCACTCGGCACGACAGGACGAAGAGGGGGAGCGATGAGCGAGACCAAGACCCGGAACGGGACCGCGGCCTCGTCCGCCGACGGGGCGGAAAGCGGCGGCACCGCGGAGTGGACCGACCGGGTCCGCGCCGCGGTGCGCACCGTCGCCGGGCAGGGTGTCACCGACGAGGTCACGGCCCTGTGGGACGAGTTCCGGGACAGCCCGGCCGTGCGGGTGACCGTCTACGGCCCCTACGACTCCGGCAAGTCCAGCCTGGTCAAGCGCCTGCTGGTGGAGGACGGGACGGCGGTGCCGTCCTGGCTGACGATCGGTGCCCGCCCCGAGACCTTCGTCGTCGGGCGGGAGACCAGCGCCGGGCTCGAATACACCGACACCCCGGGCATCTCCGCCGGCCACCCCGAGCACGAGGCCGCCGCGGACAACGCGCTCGGCGTCACCGACGCGCTGCTCGTCGTGCTCCCGCCCCAGCTGGCCACCACCGGCGTGGAGCACATCCGCGCCGTGGCGACCGGCGCCCTCTTCGGGCCGAAGGCGTCGCGGCTCTTCCCGGCGGGCGCACTGCTGCTGGCGGTGGGGCGGATGGACGAGGCGGGCATCGACCCGCAGGACAACCCGGACGCGTACCGGCGGCTCTGCGCCCGCAAGCGCGACGAGCTGGTCCTGCTCCTGAGCCGCGACGCGGACGGCGGCCCGCCGCCGCAGGACGCTCCGGTCCACCTCGTCGCCGCCGACCCCTACGGTCTCGGCGTGTTCGACGGGCCGACCGGGGACTGGGACGGCATCGCCGGGCTCCGCGCGGACCTGGCCGCCCTCGTCGGCCGGCGCCCGGAGCTGCGCGCCGCCGCCGAGGTGCGGCTCTGGAGCCGGGTCGCGGCGCGGGCGCTGGACGAGGCCGCGACCGAACGGACGCAGACCCGGCTCGCGGCCGACGAGGCGCGCCGGGAACTGGCCCGGCTCGCCGCCGTCACCGAAGAGCTGGACGGCCTCGTCGGCGCCGCCCGCGCGGAGCTGCGGGCCTCGGTCCTCGACCTGCTCGGCTCCGCGGTCGAGAACCTGCACGGCGCGGACGAAGCCGCGGTCCGGGCCCAGGCGGAGAGCGGCCTCGGCAAGGTCCTGGCCGGGTGGTCCACCCGCTGGGGCGCCGAACTCGACCATCTGGTGCGGCGGACGGACACCGACCTGGCCGCGCGGGCCCAGCGCGCCGCCGCCACGGCGTTCCAGCGGTTCGTGGGCACGCTCACCGACCCGCCGGTCCGGCACACACCGCGGGCCGCGGCGAGGACCGGGGAGCGCAGTCTCGACGTCGTCCTGGGCGAGCTGCGCACTCATGTCCGCTGCGTGGTCCGCAGCCTCTACCAGAGCCACCTGGAGAAGAAGCTGGGCATGTCACTCGACCAGGCCGTGGCGGAGCTGGGACAGGTGGAGAGCCTCGCCGGCCAGCGGCGCAAGCTGAGTTACTACTTCCGCAGCGGTGTCGGGTTCGCCGACGCCAAGCACGTCGCGCAGGCGCAGGCCTCGCTCCGGCGGATGAAGGTGCTGGACGCGGTGCTTCCGTCCGTGCTCGAACTCGGCACCCTCGTCTTCCGCGAGATCCAGGAAGTGCGTCTGGAGGCCCGGGAGGCGGAGCGGCGCAGCGAACTGCGCGGCAGGATGGGCGAGACGGCCGAGACGATCGTGAACCGCGTGCTCGGAGACGGGGAGGACCGCCCGGACTTCGGCTGGACGACGGCGATCGCGCAGGTCCGGGCCGGTCTCGACGAACTGGCCCGGCCGCTGCGGACGATGACGGACGTCCTCGACGCGCGGGAGAAGGAGCTGGAGGCCGGCGCGGCCGAGCTGACCACCCTGCTGGAGCGGGCTCCGGCACGCGCGCACACGGCGTGATGCGCGCGGCTGGACGGAGTGGGCCCACACGCCCACCACCAGCCGGGACCACCACCTGACGAAGCACTACCGGGCGGCCACCGTCCGGATGCCCTTGCTGAGGGTGGCGGTCGTCGCGGCGACGACGACCAGTGCCGGGAAGACCAGCATGGCCGCCCCCGGGCTCCAGCGGGCCAGCAGGGCTCCGGCCAGGGCGGGGGCGAGCGCGGCGGCCGAGCCGGCGGCGAGGAGCACGCCGCTGACCACGCGTCCTTGGAGGTGGTCGGGTGTGACGGCGGCCTGGTGACCGAAGAGGGCCGCGTTCGCCGTGGGTCCGAGGAAGGCGGCGGCGGCCAGCGGTACGGCGGCCAGCACCGTGTCGGCGAGCAGGGTGCTGACGGCCATCAGCGCGGCGGTGACCCAGCACAGCAGCGTGAGCAGCACGGGCAGCCGCAGCCGCCGCTGGAGCGCCGGGGCCGCGAAGGCGCCGAGCAGGCCGCCCAGCGCGAAGACGGTGCCGGCGACGCCGACCAGGAACGGTGGGACACCGGCGCGGCGCAGCGCCAGGGTCATCGCGAACAGCATGCCGGTGAACGCCATGTTCAGGGGAGCGGCGATCACCAGCAGGGCGCGCAGGAACGGATGCCCCAGCAGGAAGCGCAGGCCCTCCGCGGCCGACGCGCCGGCCGGGGCCGCCGCCTCCCGCCGGGTTTCCTGGAGCGGTCTGCGGATGCGGAGGACGGCCACGAGCGAGAGCGCGAAGCTCAGCGCGTTGCCGAGGAAGGGCAGGGACCGGCCGATCCCGAACAGCAGGCCGCCGAGCGGCGGACCGGCCAGCGAGACGCCGTAGGTCCGTGCCTCGTTGCGGGCGACCGCCGAGGTGAGCTGGTCGAGGCCGACGAGACTGCGTACGGAGGCGTGCTCGGCGGTGCTGAAGACGGCGGTGGCGGCGGCGCCCACGACGACCACCGGGAGGATCACCGGCAGTCCGGCCGTGTCCGTCACGACGGCGATGCCGAGGAGGGCGTACACGGCGATCCGCAGGGCGTCGCAGGCGATCATGAGCCGGCGGCGGTCGAAGCGGTCGGCGAGGACGCCGGCCGGCAGCCGGCACACCAGGGTGGTGACGAGCCCGGCGGTGCCGACGAGTCCGGCCCGCGCCGGGGACCCGGTCTGCTGGAGAACCAGCAGCGGCAGCGCCAGGTCCACCATGGCACCGCCCAGGTCGGACAGGCACTGGCCGGTCCACAGGAGGGTGAAGTCCCGGTTGCGCCACAGGCTGGGCGCCGGTCCGGCGTCCGCCGTACCGGCCACTCCCCCGGAGAGCGGCGGCCGGGTCATACGGGGTCCTCGACGCCGGCGGCGGCCCCGGCCGGATCCCGGAGGGCGGTCGCGGCCGGATCCCGGGGGGCGGTCGCGGTCGTTTTCCCGGTGGCGGCCCCGGCCGGACTTCCGGTGGCGGTCGCGGCCGGATCCCCGGTGGTCGCCTCGCCGGTGGAGATGGCCAGCAGCTTGGTGACCGAGCCGTCGTCGGCCACCACGTCCCGGACGTGCCGGAAGCCCAGGCGGTCGCACATGGACAGGCTGGCGGTGTTCTCGGCGCCGACCATGCCGTAGACCTCGGTCAGTCCGAGGTTGTCGGCGGCGTGCCTGAGCAGGCCGCGTACCGCCTCGCCGCCCAGACCGCGTCCCCAGTAGCCGGGGGCGAGCGCGGTGACGAGTTCGTGGCCGTCGACGTTGCCGGTCGGCTTCACCTCGGCGTGGCCGACGTAGGTGCCCGACAGCCACAGGCCCCAGACGTCGAAGCGGCGCTGGGGGTAGACGTCGGTGAGGATGGCGCGGAACAGCTCGCGGATCTGGGGTTCGGGCACCAGTTCCTGGCCCATCCAGCGGCACACCTCCTCGTCGCGCAGCAGGCTGACGAAGACGTCCTCGTGCTCGGGCCGGTAGGGGAGGAACAGCAGGCGTCGGGTGCGCAGTTCGGGGGTCATGGCGGGCTCCTCGGGAGTGATGCGGTACGGCGGGGCCGAGGGCGGTGGGGCGCCGGGCGGCGGAGCGGGGGGTGGTGCGGGGGTGCAGGGGGTGCAGGGGAGGTGCCGGGCCGGCTCGGGTGCGGCCGGCCCGGCGTGCCGGTGGCGGTGACGCCGGTCAGGCGCCGGCGTTCTCCATGCGCTCGCGCAGGCTCTTCGGGCGCATGTCGGTCCAGACCTCGTCGACGTAGGCGGAGCACTCGGCCTCGGTGCCCTCCTTGCCGACGGGCTGCCAGCCGGCGGGCACCTCGATGTCGGCGGGCCAGAGCGAGTACTGCTCCTCGTCGTTGCGCAGCACCTGGTAGCGGGTGTTCTCGTCCATGTCGCTTTCCTTCGTGGTCGGTTGGGCGGGGAGGGGAACGGAAAGGGGCGGGCGGGTCGGGGCGCGGGGGGTGCGAGGGCCGTGCCGGGCGGACCGCCGGGACGGCGCCTCGCGGGGCCTGGGTGGTGTCACCGGCCTCCCCTGGCGTGCCGGGCGAGGTGGCGCAGGGCCGCGGCGAACTCCTCGGCGACGCGGCGCACGGTCGCCGTGTCGTGGACGCCGGGCCGGTGGTGCCAGGTGAAGGCGAGCCGGCCGTGCTGCACCGCGCCCACCACCTCGATCGGGTGCGAGCCGGGGTCCCGGGGGTCGTGGTCCTGCCCGAACGAGCCGTGTTCGGCGCGGACCAGGCCGCCGTCCGCGGTCTCCGGGCGGGCGTCCCACTGGCCGAGGTAGTTGAACACCACCTGTCCGTGGGCGTGGGCGCCGAGGCGCTCGCGGACCTCGGGCGGGCCGAAGGTGCGCAGCGCGCCGAAGCCGATGCCGTTGCCGGGTACGGCGCGCAGCTGGCGGCGGACGGATTTCACCAGGGACCGCCAGTCGCGGTCCGGGCCGAGGCCGTCGGGCTCGGGCACCTGGAGGGCGACCGGGTACACGGTGGTGAACCAGCCGACGGTGCGGGAGAGGTCGACGTCGTCGAGCAGGTCCTCCCGGCCGTGGCCCTCCAGGTCCAGGCGTACCCGGTCCTGCCCGGTCCAGCGGGCCAGCGCCAGGGCCAGGGCGGCGAGCAGCACGTCGTTGACCCGGGTGCGGTAGGCGGTGGGCGCCGAGCGCAGCAGGGCCGTGGTGTCCTCCTCGCCGAGTTCGACGCTCACCGTGGCGGCCGGTCCCGCCCCGGACCCCGGCCCCGCCCCGGGCGCCGGAGCGGGGGCCGGATCAGTGCGCACCGCCTCTTCCCAGTGGGCCAGTTCGTGGTCGAGGCCGCCCTCGGCGACGTGCGCGGCCAGTCTGCGGGACCACTCGCGGAAGCTGGTGCCGCGCTCGCCGAGCGTGACCGGGCCGCCGTCGAGGGCCTGCCGGTAGGCCGTCTCCAGGTCGTCACGGAGGATGCGCCAGGAGACCGCGTCCACCACCAGGTGGTGGGCCACGAGCAGCAGGAACGCGGGCCGGTCCGGGCCCCCGGTGAACAGGGCCGCCCGCAGCTGCGGGCCGTGGGCCAGGTCGAAGCTCGCGTGCAGCTCGTCGGCGGCCTTGGCCATGGCCGCGTCGGCGTCCTCGGCGGACAGCCCGGTCAGGTCGTACCGGACGAGGACGTCGTGGCCGGGGGCGGGCGGCGGGTTGAACTGCCGCCAGCCGTGCTCGTCGCGGGTGAACCGCATGCGCAGGGCGTCGTGGTGGTCCAGCAGCGCGTCGAGCGCGGCGGCGAGGGCCCGCGGGTCGGGGGTGCCGTCGAGTTCCAGCAGCGCCGACTGGTTGAAGTGGTGGTGGGCCGCGCGGGGGCTGGTCAGGAACCACTCCTGGATCGGGGTGAGCGGTACCTCGCCGGTGACCGGGCCGTCCCCGGAGCGCCGGGGCGCGGCGCGCACCACGGTGGCGAGTTCGGCGACGGTCTGGTGCGTGAACAGGTCCCGGGTGGCGACGTGCAGGCCCTCGCGGCGCAGCCGGGAGACGACCTGCATGCTCAGGATGGAGTCGCCGCCGAGCGCGAAGAAGTTGTCGTCGGCGCCGACCTCCTCGATGCCGAGCACATCGGCCCAGACATGCGCGATCCGGCGTTCGGTGGCGGTGCGCGGCGCGGTGCGCGGGCCGTCGGCGGCCTGCGCGGGCCCGGGTGCGGGCAGGGCCCGCCGGTCGGTCTTGCCGCTCGGGGTGAGCGGCAGCCGGTCGAGCGGCACGAAGACCGAGGGCACCATGTGCGGGGGCAGCTGCCCGGCCAGGTGCAGCCGCAGCTCGCCGACGGGCAGCCCGGCTTCCGACGGCCGCGCCGGTACGACGTAGGCGACGAGCCGGTCCGGGGCGCCGGGCGCGTCCTGCGCGCGTACGGCCACGACCGCGTCCCGCACCAGGGGGCTGCGGCGCAGCGCGCTCTCGATCTCGCCGGGCTCGATGCGGAAGCCGCGCAGCTTGACCTGGTCGTCGGCGCGTCCGGCGAACCGGAGCCGGCCGTCGGCGGTCCAGCGCACCAGGTCCCCGGTGCGGTACATCCGCTCCCCCGGCGCGCCGAACGGGTCGGGCACGAACCGCTGGGCGGTCAGTCCGGGCCGGCCCAGGTAGCCGCGGGCGAGGCCGGGTCCGGCGAGGTACAGCTCCCCGGTCACGCCCGGCGGTACCGGCCGCAGGGCGGCGTCGAGCACGTGGACGCGGGTGCCGCCGGCGGGGCGGCCGATGGACGGCGCGCCGGTGCCGGGGGTCAGCGGGCCGGTCCAGGTGGCGACCACGGTGGCCTCGGTGGGCCCGTAGGAGTTGATCATCCGGCGGCCGGGGGCCCAGGTGTCCACCAGGTCGGCGGGGCAGGCTTCGGCGCCGACGATGAGCGTGCGCAGGTCGGGCAGGACGGCGGCCGTGCCGGGCGGGACGGTGGCCAGCGCCGCCGGGGGGATCAGCGTGTGGCTGACCCGGCGCTCGGCGAGCACCTCCGCCAGCCGTTCCCCGACCAGCGGTCCCTCCTCGCCGGTGACCAGCGCGGCTCCGCTGAGCAGGGAGACGCACAGCTCCAGCACGGAGGCGTCGAAGCTGGGCGAGGCGAACTGGAGGACCCGGTCGCCGGGGCCCGCCGCGTACTGTGCGGCGGCGGCCGCGGCGAAGGAGGCGAGGCCCCGGTGGGTGACCACGACGCCCTTGGGGGTGCCGGTGGAGCCGGAGGTGTAGATGACGTAGGCCGGGTGGGCGGGGGTGAGCGGCGCGGTGCGGTCGGCGTCCGTGGGAGCCGTCTCCGGCCCGTCGGCGGACCACACCTCGGCCGGGTCGGCGAGGACCAGGTGGGCTCCGGCGTCCCGGATCATGAACTCCCGGCGCGCTTGCGGGTAGTCGGGGTCCACCGGCAGGAAGGCGCCGCCGGCCTTGGCGACGGCGAGCTGGGCCACCACGGTCGCCGCCGAGCGGGGCAGGGCGAGGGCCACCACCCGCTCCGGTCCGACACCGTCCGCGAGGAGCCGGTGGGCGAGCCGGTTGGCGGCCCGGTCGACCTGCGCGTAGGTCAGCTCCCGGTCGCCGTCCAGGAGGGCCGGCGCGTCGGGGGTGCGGGCCGCCTGCCGTTCGAACAGGTCGGGCAGGGTGGCTTCGGGCACCGGGCGGAAGGTGCCGCGGCCCTGGTCCAGCAGGGCCTTCAGTTCGTCGTCGGAGGTCAGCGGCAGGGCACCGAGCGGGCGCTCCGGGTCCTCGGCGACGGCGTGCAGCAGGGCGCCGAGCTGGCCGGCCATCCGGGTGGCCGTCGCCGGGTCGAAGAGATCGGTGTTGTAGGTGAGCAGGCCGTGCAGTTCGCCGGAGCCGGTCTCGGCGAACTCCAGGGTGAGGTCGAACGCCGCCTGGTCGGACTCCGGTTCGACGTCGGTGACGTCCAGGCCGGGCAGGTCGAGACCGGCGGCCGGGGTGTTCTGGAGGACGACCATGACCTGGAAGAGCGGGCTGCGGCTGGTGTCGCGGACGGGCTGCACCTCGTCCACGACCCGCTCGAACGGCACGTCCTGGTGGGCGAAGGCGTCGAGGACCGTCTGCCGTACGGCGGTGAGGAAGGCGGTGAACGGCTGGTCCGCCTCGGCCCGGGAGCGCAGGACCAGGGTGTTCACGAAGAACCCGACGAGCGACTGGGTTTCGGGCCGGTCGCGGCCGGAGGTGACGGTGCCGACGGTGATGTCCTCGGCGCCGGAGAGCCGGGCGAGGTAGGCCTGGGCGGCGGCGGCGAGCGTGGTGAACAGGGTGGTGCCGTGGTCGCGGGCCAGCCGGTTCAGCCGCCGCGCGGTCCGGGCGGGCACCACCAGCCGGGTGGTCGCGCCGGCGCTGGTGCGCACCGGCGGCCGGGGCCGGTCGGTGGGCAGCTCCAGCGGTGCGGTGTCGGCCAGTTGCTCCTTCCAGTAGGCCAGGTGCTCGTCGGCGCCGGTGTCGCCGGTGGTGCGCTGCCAGTGCGCGTAGTCGGCGTACTGCACCGGGAGCGGCGGCAGTTCGCCCGCGGCCGTGCCCAGTGCGGCGCGGTAGCAGTGGGCGAGGTCGCCGAGCAGGACGGAGGTGGACCAGCCGTCGGTGACGATGTGGTGCAGGGCGAGGGTGAGGACGTGGTCGTGCTCGCCGAGCCGGACCAGGGCGGTGCGCAGCAGCGGGCCCGTCCGCAGGTCGAAGGGGCGGGTGCGCTCCTCGGCCAGCAGGCGGCGCAGTGCCGGGTCCCGCTCGGCCGCGGCGAGCGTGGTCAGGTCGCGCAGGGGCAGCGGCACGTCCTGCGGCGGGTGGACGAGCTGGACGCCGTGCCCGTCCACGCTGTCGAAGGTGGTGCGCAGGGATTCGTGGCGGGCCACCACGGCGGTGAGGGCCGCGCGGAGCGCGCCGGTGTCCAGGGTGCCGCGCAGCCGGAGGGCGAGCGCGGTGACGTACTCGGCGCCGCCGGGTTCGAACTCGTGGAGGAACCACAGGCGTTGCTGGGCGTGGGACATCGGCGCGGTGGCGCCGCGGCGGGCCGGGACGATCGCCGCCCGGCCGGTGCCCTCGCGGTCGCCGAGCAGGCGGGCCAGCGCGGCCGGCGTGGGGTGCGTGAACACCGCGCGCGGCGTGACGTCGGTGTCGAATGCCTCGGCGAGGCGGGAGGCGAGCCGGATGCTGAGGATCGAGTCGCCGCCGAGCTGGAAGAAGTCGTCCTCCGCACCGGGCGGTTCGCTGCCCAGCACCTCCGCGAAGACGGCCGCCGTGCGCCGCTCGGCCTCGGTGCGGGGCTCGGTGCGCGGGCGCCGGCCGGTGGCCTGTGGCGCGGGCAGGGCCGCCCGGTCCACCTTGCCGTTGCGGCTGAGCGGGAGGGCGGCGAGCGGGACGAAGGCGGTGGGGACGAGGTAGTCGGGCAGGGTGCGGGCGGCGTGGGCCCGCAGTTCCTCCTCGTCCTGTGCGGCCGGTCCGACGACGTAGGCCACGAGCCGCTTGGCGCCCGGCCGGTCCTCGCGGGCCAGGACGGCCACGTCGGCGATGCCCGGGTGGGCGGCGAGCGCGGCCTCGATCTCGCCGGGCTCCACCCGGAAGCCCCGGATCTTCACCTGGTCGTCGGCGCGGCCGAGGAACTCCACGGTGCCGTCCGGCCGGCGCCGGGCCAGGTCGCCCGTGCGGTACATGCGGGCGCCGGGCGGGCCGGCGGGGTCGGCGAGGAAGCGGGCCGCGGTGTCGCCCGGGCGGCCCAGGTAGCCGCGGGCGACGCCCTCGCCGGCCAGGTACAGCTCGCCCGTCCAGCCGGGCGGTACGGGCCGCAGCCGGGCGTCGAGGACGTACGCGCGCATGTCGTCCAGCGGGTGGCCGATGGGGACGGTGTCCGGCACGGCCGCCGGGTCGGTGAGCGCGCAGGAGGTGGCGAAGGTCGTGGTCTCGGTGGGCCCGTAGCCGTCCACGACGGTGAGGCCGGGGCAGGCGGCCAGCACCCGGCGCACGGCCTGGGCGGGGACCACGTCGCCGCCGGTCCAGACTTGTTCGAGGCCGCGGAAGCTGTCGGGGGCGTCCTGGGCGAGCAGCCGGAACAGACCGGCGGTCAGCCACAGTGCCGTCAGCCCGCCGTCGGCGGCCAGCCGGCGCAGCAGCGCGGCGTCCACGCCGCCGCCCGGTGCCACGACCACGCAGCCGCCGGTGAGGAGCGGCGCCCAGACCTCGAAGGTGGCGGCGTCGAAGGCCACCGGCGAGTGCAGCAGCACCCGGGCGCACACCCCGCCGCTGAACCGGCTGTCGGTGGCCAGCGCCGCCACGTCCCGGTGCCGTACCGCGACCGCCTTGGGCAGGCCGGTGGAGCCGGAGGTGAACATCACGTAGGCCAGCCGGTCGGGGTCGGCGGCCGGGGTCCGCCCGGCCCGGGTGCCGGTGCGGGCGGCGGCCACCTCGGCGGCGGTGAGCCGGACGGTCACGCCCGCCCGGGCGAGCAGGGTGCGGCGGCGTTCCTCCGGGGCCCGGGGGTCGACGGGGACGTAGGCGCCGCCGGCCATGAGGACCGCGAGCTGGGCGACGACGAGTTCGGCGGAGCGGTCCAGCAGCAGCGCGACCCGGTCCTCGGCCGCCAGCCCGCCGGCCACCAGCCGGGCGGCCAGCGCGCCCGCCCAGTCGCCGAGCTGGCGGTACGTCAGCTCGCGGTCGCCGTCGCGGACCGCGGGCGCGTCCGGGGTGCGGCGGGCCTGTGCGGCGAAGAGGTCGACCGGGCTCGCCGGGGCGGCCGGGCGGGCGGTGGTGTGCCAGGCGGCCAGCAGCTCCCGGTCGGCCGGGGTGAGCAGGTCCAGGTCGGCCAGGCCGGCGTCGAACCCGTCGGCGAGGGCGGTGAGCAGGGCGGCCAGCCGCTCCGCCGCGCGCTCCGCGGTGGCGGGGTCGAACAGGGCCGGGTCGTAGGCCAGGTCGAGACCGAGCCGCTCGGTCAGGTGGGCGCGCAGGCACCACGGGAAGGTGGTGGCGTCGTCGGCCCGCACCTCCTCGACCCGGACGCCGGTGCGGGCCGTGGCCGACTCGTCCACCGGGTAGTTCTCGAACACCACCATGCTGTCGAACAGCGCCTCGCCGGGCGGGATCTCGCTGACGGCCTGGATGCGGGGCAGGGCGAGGAAGTCGTGGCGGCGGGCGTCGCTCTGCCGGTCCTGCAGTCCGCGCAGCCACGGCAGGGCGGGCCCGGCGGGCACCCGCACCCGGGTCGGCACGGTGTTGATGAACATGCCGATCATGCCCTCGACACCGGGGAGTTCGGCCGGGCGGCCGGAGACGGTGGTGCCGAACACCACGTCGTCCCGGCCGCTGCAGCGGGCCAGCAGCAGCGCCCAGGCGCCTTCCACGACCGTGTTGACGGTGAGCCCGGCACGGGCGGCGTTCTCCCGCAGCCGCCGCGAGGTGCCGACGTCCAGCTCACGGTGGACGGCCGCGGCGGACCGGGCGCGGTGCGCCTCGGCGGGCGTGCGGTCGTACGGCAGCGGGGTGCGGGCGGTGAACCCGGCCAGGGCCTCGGCCCAGTACCCTTCGGCCGCCGTCTCGTCCTGCGCGCGCAGCCAGTGCAGGAAGTCGGCGAACGGCCGCCGTGCCGGGGGTGCCGGGTCCGGGCCGCCGGTCAGGGCGGCGTACCGCTCGCACACCTCGGTGAGGAGCTGTCCGGTGCTCCAGCCGTCGAGGACGATGTGGTGGGTGGACCACAGCAGCAGCACCTCGTCGCCGGGCAGCGCGGCGAGGGTGAGGCGGGTCAGCGGCGCCGTGGTGAGGTCCATGCCCGCCGCGCGGTCCTCGGCGAGCAGCCGCTCGGTGGCCTCCGCGCGCCGCTCGGGTGTCAGGGTCCGCCAGTCGAGGTGGGTGACGGGCAGCTCGGCGCGGTGGTGGACGACCTGGACCGGGTGGGGCAGGCCGTGCCAGTGGACGCTGGTGCGCAGGGCCGGGGTGCGGTCGGCGACCTGTTGCCAGGCCGCGGCGAAGGCGCGCGGGTCGGCGACGCCGGACAGCCGTACGGCCGTGCGGTCGAAGTAGGCGTGTTCGGTGTCCACCAGGCCGTGGAAGAGCATGCCGGACTGCAGCGGGGTGAGCGGCAGGACGTCCTCGACGTGCCGGCCGGTGCCGACGAGCCGGTCCAGCCGGGCCTGGTCCAGGCCGGCGAGGGGGAAGTCGGACGGGGTGCGGCCGCCCGCTCCGGGACGGGCGCAGTGCGCGACGATCTCCCGCAGGGCCGCGAGCGTCTCCTCGGCGAGCCTTCGGACGGTGTCCGCGTCGTAGACCGCGGCCGGGTAGGTCCACCCCAGTTCGAGCCGGCCGTGCTGGACCACTCCGGTGATGTCGAGGAGGTAGGGGCGGGGTTCGTCCGGGTCGGTGTCCCGGCCGGCCGGGGGGAGGGCGCCGCGGAACAGGCCGTCGGCGCCGGTGCCGCCCGCGTCCCACTGGCCGTGGTAGTTGAAGCCGACCAGCGGAGCGGGGGTGCCGGCGATCGGGCTCCCCGGCACGAGGTGGCGCAGCGCGCCGTGGCTCAGGCCGTGCAGCGGTACCGCGCGCAGCTGCTCCTTGACCGAGCGGAGGGTGTCGTGCCAGCCGGCGTCGGGACCGGTGCGCAGGGCGAGCGGGAACTCGGCGGTGAACCAGCCCACGGTCCGGGACAGGTCCACGTCCTCGAAGAGGTCCTCCCGGCCGTGTCCTTCCACGCCCAGCAGCACCGTGTCGCGTCCGCACCAGCGGGCCAGGGTGCGGCCGAGGGCGCTGAGCAGGACGTCGTTGACCTGGGTGCGGTAGGTCTCGGGGACCTTGCGCAGCAGGGCGTCGGTCGTCTCCGGGTCCAGGGCGACGGTCAGGGTGGCGGCGGTGCCGTGGGTGTTGGGGCCGGGGCGTCCGGCGGGCAGCCGGGCCGGGGCCGCTGCGGTGCCCGTCCAGTACGGCAGGTCGCCGTCGAGGGCCCCGGAGCGGGTGTGCCGGTCGAGCCGGGCGGCCCATCCGGCGTAGGAGGTGGTGGTGGCGGGCAGTCCGGCGGGCCGGCCGGACGCGGCCGCCCGGTGGGCGGTCTCCAGGTCCGCCAGCAGGATGCGCCAGGAGACGCCGTCGATCACCAGGTGGTGGACGGTGACGACGAGCTGGCCCGGCTGCCGGGGGCCGCGGTCGGCGAACAGGACGCGGATCACCCGGCCCGTGGTGGGGTCGAGGGCGGCCTGCGCCTCGTCCGTGAGCCGCTGCACCTCGCTCTCCAGCGCCGCCTCGTCGAGACCTGCCAGGTCGTGGCGGGTGAAGACGCCGTCCGGTGCCTGCGGCAGGACCTCCTGGCGCCAGCCGTCGGCGGTGCGGCGGAAGCGGGTGCGCAGGGCCGCGTGGTGGCCGACGAGGGTGCCGACGGCGTCGCGGAGCGCCGACGGGTCCGTGCCGGGGGCGAGCGCGAGGCGCTGGGTCATGGTGAACCGCAGCGCCTGTCCGGGCTCGCGGCCGTCCAGGTACCAGTGCTGGATCGGTGTGAGCGGTGCCTCGGCCGTCTCCTCGGCGGCGGCCGGGAGCGGGGCCGACCGCGTGGCCCGCAGGGCGAGTTCGGCGACCGTCTGGTGGCGGAAGACGTCCTTGGTGGTGAGGGCGAGACCGGCCTGCCGGGCGCGGGCGACGATCTGGATGCTCAGGATCGAGTCGCCGCCGAGGGCGAAGAAGTTGTCGCGTGCGCCGACGCGTTCGACGCCGAGCACCTCGGCCCAGATCGCGGCGAGGCGTTCCTCGGTGCCGGGCCGCGGGGTGACGTAGGGGGTGGCGCTGTCGGGTTGTGCGGGCGGGGCGGGCAGGGCGCGCCGGTCGGTCTTGCCGCTGGTGGTGCGGGGGATGCGGGCCAGCGGGACGAACGCGGCGGGCACCATGTGGTCGGGCAAGGTACGGCGCAGCGCGAGGCGCAGCTCGTCGGCGGACGGGGCGCGCCCGGCGGCCGGCACCACGTATCCGACGAGCATGAGCCGGCCGGCGTGCTCGCGGGCGGCCACCGCCGCGTCGGTGACGTCCGGGTGGTCCAGCAGCGCGGCCTCCACCTCGCCGGGCTCGATGCGGAACCCGCGGATCTTGACCTGCTCGTCCACCCGGCCCAGGAATTCCAGCAGCCCGTCCCGGTCCCAGCGGGCCCGGTCGCCGGTGCGGTACATCCGCTCCCCCGGTGCCCCGAACGGGTCGGCGAGGAAGCGGGCGGCGGTCAGGCCGGGCCGGTTGAGGTAGCCGCGCGCGACCTGCTCCCCGGCCAGGTACAGCTCGCCGGGGACCCCGGGCGGCACCGGGCGCAGGGCGCCGTCGAGCACGTAGGCGCGCAGGTTGCCGCCGGGGCGGCCGATGGCAGGGCGGTCGGGCCGGTCGGCGCACCGGCCGTAGACGGCGTCGACGGTGCACTCGGTGGGCCCGTACATGTTGTACACCGCCACGCCCGTCTCGCGTTCCGCGCGGACGAGTTCGCGCCAGCCGGCCGGGGTGACGGCCTCGCCGCCGACGAGCAGCAGGCGCGGGTGGTGGCGGCCCGGGGCGAGCAGGCCGGCGGCGGTGAGTTCGCGCAGGAAGGTCGGGGTGACGTTCACCAGGTCGAGGCGGTCGTCGGCGACCTGGGCGCAGAACGCCCCCGGGTCCAGGCGTACGTCCTCGTCGACGAGGTGGACCTCGTGGCCGAGGGCGAGGAGCAGCGGCCCCTCCCAGGAGGTGTCGAAGGAGAAGGAGGCGCTGAGCGCGGCCCGCAGCCGCCGCCCGCCGGCGGTGTGCGGGGCGAGCAGGCCCGCCCGGTGGTCGTGGCACAGGTTGACCAGCTGCCGGTGTTCGACGGCGACGCCCTTGGGCCGCCCGGTGGAGCCGGACGTGTAGACGAGGTAGGCGGTGTGCCGCGGCAGCAGGGGTGCGTTCCGGTCGGTGTCGGTCGGGTCGTGGGCGGGCAGCCGGTCCCAGGGCACCGCGTCGAGGCCGGTCAGGAAGGTGTGCGGCCGGGCGTCGGCGAGGAGGAGGTCGGTGCGCTCCGCGGGGAGTTCGGGGTCGACGCAGAGCAGGGCGGCCCCGGCCTTGAGGACCGCGAGCAGCGCCACCACCAGGTCGGAGGTGCGCGGCAGCCGTACGGCGACCACCTGTTCGGGGCCGGCGCCGAGGGCGATGAGGTGGTGGGCGAGCCGGTTGGCCCGCTCGTTCAGCGCGGCGAAGTCCAGGGTGGTGTCGCGGGCCACCAGGGCGGTGTGGTGCGGGGTGCGGGCGGCCTGGGCCTGGAACAGGGCGGGGAAGGTGGTGTCCGGCTCGGGCAGCCGGGCGCCCTGCCCGTGGCGGAGCACCCGCCGCCGCTCGGCGTCGCTCATCAGCGGCAGGCGTCCGACCGCCTGCCCGGGGTCCTCGGCGGCGGCCTCCAGCAGGAGCCGCAGCCGGTCCGCCAGCTCTTCGGCGGTGGCGGCGTCGAACAGTCCGGTGTTGTACTCCAGGTGGCCGGTGAGGCCGTCGTCGCCCGCCACGAAGTCGAAGGCGAGGTCGAAGGTGGCGGTGTGGACCGGCGGGGTCACCGGCTCCGCCGTGAGGCCGGGCAGCCGGGGCGGCTCGGCGCCGAGGTTGTGCAGGGCGACCATGACCTGGAAGAGCGGGGTGCGGCTGGTGTCCCGCTCGGGCCGGAGGGCGTCCACCACGCGTTCGAAGGGCACTTCCTGGTGGGCGAACGCCTCCAGGACCGTGGTGCGCACCTCGGCCAGCAGCTGACAGAAGGACAGGTCGGGGCGGACCCGGGCGCGCAGCACCAGCGTGTTGACGAACATGCCGACGACGTCGTGCAGTTCGGGGCGGTCGCGGCCGGCGGTGACGGTGCCGACGGTGACGTCCTCCTGGCCGGCCCAGCGGGAGAGCAGGACCTGGCAGGCGGTCACCAGGGTCATGTAGAGGGTGGCGTCGGCCTCCCGGCCGCGCTCGCGCAGCCGCTCGGTGAGCGCGGCGGGCAGGGTAAAGGTCACCAGGGCGCCGTCGCGGGTGCGGACGGCGGGCCGCGGCCGGTCGGTGGGCAGTTCGAGCGGGGTCACGCCGTCCAGGGCCGCGCGCCAGTAGTCCAGTTCGGCCTCGGCGCGGTCGGCGCGGGAGCGCTGCCAGGCGGCGTAGTCGCGGTAGCGGACGGGCAGGTCGGGCAGGTCGGGGCGGCGGCTCTCGCGGGCCGCCGCGTACAGCTCGCCGAGGTCGCGGGCGAGCACGCCGACGGACCAGCCGTCGGTGACGATGTGGTGCACGGCGAGCACGAGGACGTGCTCGTCGGCGGCGAGCCGGACCAGCCGGGCGCGCAGCAGGGGCCCGGCGGCCAGGTCGAAGGGGGTGGCGGCTTCCCGGTCCAGGAGCGCGTCCAGGCCGGCGGTGTCCGCGAGGCCGGTCACCGGCAGGGGTACGGGACGCGGCGGGTGGACGGTCTGCCGGGCCTGGCCGTCGTGTTCGGTGAACGTGGTGCGCAGCGCCTCGTGCCGGGCGACCAGGCCGTCCAGGGCGGTGCGCAGGGCGGCGGTGTCGAGCGGGCCGCGCAGCCGCAGCACGGACAGGGTGGTGTACTCGGTGCTGCCCGGCTCGAACCGGTCGAGGAACCACAGGCGCTGCTGGGCGTACGACAGGGGCGCCGGGGCGTCCGGTGCGGCGGCCGGGATGACGTCGGCGGCGGCACCGTCCCGGGGCTCGCCCAGGGCGGCCGCGAGACCGGACAGGGTGGAGTGGGTGAACAGCAGCCGGGGTGAGACGTCCGTGCCGAAAGCGGCGCGCAGCCGGGAGGTGACGCGGACGGCGAGGATGGAGTCACCGCCGAGGGCGAAGAAGTCGTCGTCCGCGCCGACCTCGTCGGTGTCCAGGACGTCCGTCCACGCGGCGGCGACCAGCCGTTCCGCCGGGGTGCGCGGCGGGATCCGCCTGTTGTCGGCGGCGAAGCCGTCCGGGCCGGGCGCGGGCAGGGCGCGCCGGTCGAGCTTGCCGTTGACGGTGAGCGGCAGCGCCGTCATCGGCACGTAGGCGGCCGGCACCATGTGCGCGGGCAGCAGCTTCTCCAGGTGGGCGCGGAGTTCGGCGGCCGGCGGGGGCGGGGTGGCGCGGTCGCCGGTGCCGGTGCCGGTGCCGACGACGTGGGCGACCAGCCGGCGGGTTCCGGCGGCGTCCTCGTACACGCCGACGGTGGCCGCGCCCACGCCCGGGTGGCCGTGCAGGGCGGCCTCGATCTCGCCGGGCTCGATGCGGTAGCCGCGGACCTTCACCTGCTGGTCGGCGCGGCCCAGGTACTCCAGTGTCCCGTCGGCCCGCCAGCGGGCCCGGTCCCCGGTGCGGTACATGCGGGTGCCGGGCCGTCCGAACGGGTCGGCGAGGAAGCGGGCCGCGGTGAGCGCGGGCCGGTTCAGATAGCCGCGCGCCAGGCCCTCGCCGGCGACGAACAGCTCGCCGACGGCGCCGGGCGGTACCGGCTGGAGCGTGCCGTCGAGGACGTAGAGCCGCAGGTCGGGGATGCCGGTGCCGATGGGGCTCGCGGTGCCGGGGCGGGCCGCCGAGCGGTCCAGCGGGGCGTAGGTGACGTGCACGGTGGTCTCGGTGATGCCGTACATGTTCACCAGGCGGGGTGCGGTGTCCGGGTGTCGGGCGTACCAGTCGGCGAGCCGGGACACGTCGAGCGCCTCACCGCCGAAGATCACCGTGCGCAGTGCCAGCCGGCGGCTGATGTCGGGGAGTTCGGCGTCGGCGCGGACCAGCGGGTAGAAGGCGGAGGGCGTCTGGTTGAGGACGGTGACCCCTTCGTCGGCGAGCAGGCGCAGGAAGTCCTCCGGGGAGCGGGCGGTGTCCTCGGGGACGATGACCAGGCGGCCGCCGTGCAGCAGCGGGCCCCACAGCTCCCACACCGAGAAGTCGAAGGCGTAGGAGTGGAACAGCGTCCACACGTCGTCGGGGCCGAAGCCGAACCACTGCCGGGTGCGGGTGAAGAGGCGGACGACGTTCGCGTGCGGGACGACGACGCCCTTGGGCCGGCCGGTGGAGCCGGAGGTGTAGATGGCGTAGGCGGGGCTCTCGGGCAGCGCGCGGCGGGCCGGGCCGGCGGCGGGGCGCCGGGCCAGGTCGGCGCGGACGTCCGGGTCGTCCAGCGGGACGCGGGGTACGGCCGTTACGGCCGTGGTGTGCCGGGTGGTCACCAGTGCCACGGGCCGGGCGTCGTCGAGCAGCTGCCGGAGGCGTTCGGCGGGCAGGGCGGGGTCGACGGGCAGGTAGGCTGCGCCGGTCTTGAGGACGGCGAGGACGGCCACGACCAGGTCGGTGCAGCGGGGCAGCGCGAGGGCGACGAACGTCTCGGGGCCGGCGCCGAGTTCGGCGAGCCGGTGGGCGAGGCGGCCGGCCCGCGCGTCCAGGGTGGCGTAGTCGAGCCGGTCGTCGCCGCAGGCGACGGCCTCGGCGCCGGGGGTGCGGGCGGCCTGGGCGGCGAAGAGTCCGTCGAGGGTGTCGGCTGGCCGGCCCCCGGCGGCGCCGTTCCACTCGGTCAGCATCCGCCGCCGCTCCTCGGCGGTGGTCCAGGCAAGGGTGCGCACGGGCCGGTCCGGGTCGTCGGCCAGCTCGGTCAGGAGCAGGCGGAACCGGTCGGCGAGGCCGCGTACGGTGGCGGCGTCGAAGAGTTCCGGGTCGTAGGCGAGGTCGAAGCCGAACCGCTCGCCCTGGTAGGCCCGCAGGACGAGCGGGTAGTTGGTGGCGTCCCGGGAGGAGACGTCGGCCAGCCGTATCCCGGTCGCGGCCGAACGGGCTTCGTCGAAGGGGTAGTTCTCGAAGGCCACCATGCTGTCGAACAGCGGTCGGCCCGCGGGTACCTCGCTCAGCGCGGTCAGCTCGGCGAGGGACACCGTGGCGAACCGCCGGGCGTCGGCCTGCGCCTGCTGGAGCGTGCGGAGCCAGTCGGCGGCGGCGCGGCCGCCGTCGACGCGGACGCGGGTGGGCAGGGTGTTGATGAACATGCCCACCATCGACTCGGCGCCGGGCAGGTCGTCGGGGCGGCCGGAGACGGTGGTGCCGAACAGCACGTCCCGCTCGCCGCTGTACCGGGACAGCAGCAGGGCCCAGGCGCCCTGGACGACGGTGCCGAGGGTGAGTCCGGCCGCCCGCGCGGTGCGGGCCAGCCGTGCGGAGACCTCGTCGGACAGGCCGGCCGTGTGGACGCCCGCGGAGCGGGTCTCGTGTCCCGGTCGCCGGAGGCGGTCGGCGGGCAGCGGGGTGGGCGTGGCGAAGCCGGCGAGGACGTCCCGCCAGTGCGCGCGTGCCGCCTCGCCGTCCTGGCCGGCCAGCCAGCGCACGTAGTCGCCGAACGGCCGGCGTGCCGGGGGCCGGGGCGTGGCGCCGGTGGTGAGCGCCGCGTACTCCTCGAAGACCTCGCCGAGCACCTGGGCCAGGCTCCAGCCGTCCAGGATCAGATGGTGGGAGGTCCACAGCAGGTGCAGCCGGGCGTCGGGCAGCCGGATCAGGGTGAGGCGCATCAGGGGCGCCGTGCCGAGGTCCAGGCCGCGGGCGAGATCGTCGGCGCGCAGCCGGGCCAGCCGCTCGGCCCGCTCGCCGGCCTCCAGCTCACGCCAGTCCAGCCGGCTCACCGGCACGGTGACGTGCCGGTGCACGACCTGGAGCGGTGCCGGCACGCCCTCCCACACCACCGAGGTGCGCAGGGCGGGGGTGCGGTCGGTCACCCGCTGCCAGGCCAGGGCCAGCGCGTCGGGGTCGCTCACCCCTTCCAGGAGCAGTGCGGCCTGGTCCACGTACACGTCGTCCGGTCCGCCGACCAGCCGGTGGAAGAGCATGCCCTCCTGGAGCGGGGTGAGCGGCAGCAGGTCCTCGACGTCCCGGCCGTCACCGGCCAGGCGGTCCACGCCGGCCTGGTCCAGGCCGGCCAGCGGGAAGTCGGAGGGGGTACGGCCGCCCGCGCCGGGCCGGGCGCAGTGGTCGGCGATGGCGGCGAGCGCCCGCACCATGCCCTCGGCCAGCCCCCGGACGGTGTCCTCGGTGTGCACCTGGTCGCTCCAGTGCCAGGTGATCTCCAGCTCGCCGTCGGCCACCAGGGCGGACACGTCCAGCAAGTGGTCCAGCGGCTCGGCCGGGTCGGTGTCCCGGCCGGGTACGTCGGCGGCGGGCGCGAAGTCCCGTCCGCCGGGCGCCTCCCACTGGCCGTGGTAGGTGAAGCACACCTCGGGCAGCGGGCGTTCGCCCAGGGCCCGCGCGGCGGGCCGGCCGGCGCCGAGGTGGGCCAGCGCCTGGTAGCTCAGGCCGCGGCGGGGCACCGCCCGCAGCCGTTCCTTGACGGCCTTGAGGGTGGCCCCCCAGTCGGCGGGGTCCGCCGGGGTCAGGGTGACCGGGTACTGGGTGGTGAACCAGCCGACCGTACGGGACAGGTCGGCGCCCTCGGCCAGCTCCTCCTCCCGGCCGTGGCCCTCCAGGGCGACGGTCACCCGGTCCGCGCCCGTCCAGTCCACCAGCACCCGGCCCAGCGCGCTCAGCAGCACGTCGTTGACCTGGGTGCGGTACGCGGCCGGGACGCGGCGCAGCAGCGCCTCGGTGGTGGCCCGGTCCACCCGGGTGCGCAGGGTGCGCACGGACCCCGCGAGCGGGGTGCCCGGGAGGTCGACGGGGAGCGGGGTGCGCGGCAGCGCGGCCTCCGCCGTCCAGTACGCCAGGTCGTCGTCCAGGCCGCCGGCCCGGACCCGCTCCGCCAGGTCGCGTGCCCAGTCGGCGAACGCCGTGTGCTCGGGCTCCGGCCGGGGCTCCTCCCCCGCCGCCGCCTGCCGGTAGGCCTGCTCCAGGCCGGCGAGCAGCACCCGCCAGGAGACGCTGTCGACCGCCAGGTGGTGGGCGGTCAGGAACAGGCGCGGGCGCTCGCCGCCGGTCAGCAGAGCGGCGCGCAGCAGGGCCCCGGTGGCCGGGTCGAGGGCTTCGCGGGCGGCGTCGGCGGCTTCGGCGGGCGGGGTCCCGGGGCCGTACCGGGTCAGCAGTCCGGTGGCCGGTCCGGTGCCGGGGTGCTGCCGCCAGGTGTCCCCGGTGCGGGTGAAGCGGGTGCGCAGCGCCGGGTGCCGGGCCACCAGGGCCTCCAGTGCCCGTTCCAGTGCCCGTTCGTCCAGGTCGTGCGGCAGGTCGAGCAGCATCGACATGCTGAAGTGCCGCAGCGGGCCGTGGGTGGCGAAGAACCACTGCTGGACCGGGGTGAGCGGGGCGGGCCCGTCCTCCCGCGGGCGCCGGGGCGCGGGCACGGCGGCGGGGCGGTGGGACGCGGCGGCGGCCAGGTCGGCGACCGTCTGGTGCCGGAAGACGTCCTGGGAGCCGATCCGCAGCCCGGCGGCGCGGGCCCGGGAGACGGCCTGGATGCTCAGGATCGAGTCGCCGCCCAGCTCGAAGAAGTTGTCGGTGACGCCCACCCGGGGCACGCCGAGCACCTGTGCCCAGATGCCGGCCAGGGTCTCCTCGTCGGGGGTGCGCGGGGCCACGAACTCCCGTTCCCGCTCGGTGAACTCGGGTGCGGGCAGGGCGCGGCGGTCCAGTTTGCCGCTGGTGGTCAGCGGCAGCGCGTCGAGCGGGGTGAAGGAGGAGGGCACCAGCGGGTCGGGCAGGACGCGGCGCAGTGCCGCCCGCAGGTCGGCGGGGGCGGGCCGGGGTGCGCCGGGTGCCGGGACGACGTAGGCGGCGAGACGGGTGTGGCCGTGCGGGTCGGGCACCGCGACCACCGCGGCGGCGGCGATGCCGGGCAGCGCGAGCAGGGCGGCCTCGATCTCGCCGGGTTCGACGCGGTGTCCGCGCACCTTGACCTGGTCGTCGGCGCGGCCGAGGTAGTCGAGGCGGCCGTCGGGGGTCCAGCGGGCCAGGTCGCCGGTGCGGTACATCCGCTGCCCCGGCGCCCCGAAGGGGTCGGCGAGGAAGCGGGCGGCGGTCAGGCCGGGGCGGCCGGTGTAGCCGCGGGCCAGCTGGGCGCCCGCGAGGTACAGCTCGCCGCCGACCCCGGGCGGCACCGGCTGGAGCCGGTCGTCCAGCACGTAGGCCCGTACCCCGGGCAGGGGGCGGCCGACCAGCGGGCGGTCGCCGCCGTCGATACGGCAGGACAGCGCGTCGACCGTGCACTCGGTCGGGCCGTAGAAGTTGTGCGCGGTCACGTCCGGGTGGGCGGCCAGTTCCCGCCACAGCGCGGAGCCGACCGGTTCGCCGCCGAGCATGAGGACACGGGGGCGGTGCCGGGGATCGGTGAGCAGCCCGGCGGGCAGCAGCTGGCGCAGGTAGGAGGGGGTGACGTCGAGGAAGTCGACGCGGTGCTCGACCACGTACTCGACCAGGGCGGCGGGGTCCATCCGGGTGACCTCGTCGACCAGGTGCAGCGGGTGGCCGTCGGCCATCAGCAGCACGCCTTCGAGGGAGGTGTCGAAGGAGAAGGACGCGGTGAGCGCCACCCGCAGCGGGCCGCCGCCCGCCTCGGCGACGAAGCCGGCCCGGTGGGCGGCCAGCAGGTGCGCCGCCGCACGGTGGGACACGGCGACGCCCTTGGGGCGGCCGGTGGAGCCGGAGGTGTGGATGACGTACGCGGTGTGCTCCGGGTGCAGCGGGGCGCGCCGGTCGGCGTCGGTGGGGTCGGTGCCGGGGGCGGTCCCGGGTACGGCGCGCAGGGCGTCCTCGTCCAGGACCAGGGCGGGACGGGTGTCGTCCAGCAGGAAGCGGACCCGCTCCTCGGGCAGGGCCGGGTCGAGTGGCACGTAGCCGGCGCCGGACTTCCAGACGGCGAGGATCGCGACGATCATGTCGGCGGTGCGCGGCAGCCGCAGCGCGACCAGTCGTTCGGGGCCGGCCCCGCGGGCGATGAGGTGGTGGGCGAGCCGGTTGGCGCGGGCGTTGAGCGTCGCGTAGTCCAGCCGTTCGCCGCCCGCGACGAGCGCGAGGGCGTCGGGGGTGCGGGCCGCGCGGCGCTCGAAGAGCTGTGGGTGGACGGTGTCGTCCACCGGGTGGTGCGCGGTGGTGCTCCAGTCGTGGACGACACGCCGTACCTCCTCCTCGGACATCAGGGGCAGGCTGCCCAGCGGGCGGTCCGGGGCGGCGGCCGCGCCCTCCAGCAGCCGCAGCAGCTGTCCGGCCAGCCGCTCGGCCGTGGCCGCGTCGAACAGGTCGGTGCGGTACTCCAGCAGCCCGGTCAGCCCGGCGCCGTCCGGCACGAACTCGATGCTCAGGTCGAAGGTGGCCGCCTGCCGGGGCACGCTGACCGGGGTGGTGGCGAGCCCGTGGGGGGCGGTCGCCGCGGGCGGGTCGGGATGCAGCAGGACCATCACGTCGAACAGCGGGTTGCGGCCCGGCTCGCGGGACGCGCCCACCGCCTCCACGATCCGCTCGAACGGCGTGTCGCCGTGGGAGAAGGCGTCGTTGACCGTGTCGGCCGCCTTCGCCAGCAGGTCGCGGAAGGATCCGGAGGCGTCGACGGTGGTGCGGAGCACGACGGTGTTCACGAAGAAGCCGACGGTCCGTTCGAGGTCGGTGCGGGACCGGCCGGGAGTGAGGGAGCCGACGGTGATGTCGTCCTGGCCGGACCAGCGGGCCAGCAGGGCCTGGGCGGCGGCGACCAGGGCGGTGTGCAGGGTGCTGTGCTGTTCCCGCGCGAGGTCGCGCAGCCGCGTGGTGAGCCGGGCGGGCACGGTGAAGGTGTGGACGGCGCCCTCCCCCGCCTCCTCGCCGCGCCGCGGCCGGTCCAGGGGCAGCTCCGGCGCCACCGCGCCGGCCAGCCGGCCCGTCCAGTGGTCGAGTTCGCGTGCCAGGCGCGGGCCGGAGAGCTGCTCCCGCTGCCAGACGGCGAAGTCCGGGTACTGCGTGGCCACCGGCGGCAGCCCGGGCCGGGTGCCGCGCGCGAGGGCGTCGTAGGCGGTGCACAGCTCGTCCAGGACCACGCCCATCGACCAGCCGTCGGTAATGATGTGATGGGCCGTCAGCAGCAGGACGTGGGCGGTCGCGGACTCGCGCAGCAGCAGGGCGCGCAGCAGCGGGCCGTGCCGCAGGTCGAAGGGGCGGGAGTACTCCGCCAGCAGGTCCGCGTCCAGGTCGCCGGTGTCCCGGACCGGCAGCGGCACCGGGCCCGCCGGGTGCACGCGCTGCGCCGGCCGGCCGTCGGTCTCCTCGAAGGTGGTGCGCAGGGCGTCGTGCCGGGCCACGACCGCGGCGAGCGCGGCGCGCAGCGCCTCGTGGTCCGGCGCGCCGGTGAGCCGGACGGCGACCGCGCTGTTGTAGCGGGGGTCGCCGGGCCGCAGCCGGTCCAGGAACCACAGGCGCTGCTGCGCGAAGGACAGCGGCAGCGGGCGGTCGCGGTCGGCGCGCGGTATGCCCTGCCGGGCGGCCGGGGCCGCGCCGCCGGCCCGTCCGGCCAGGCGGCGGCGCAGCGCCTCCCGCAGCTCGTCGGGGAGCGCCTCGGCACGGTCCCGGCGGGAGGGCCGCGCGGAGCCGGAGGGGTTCGAAGGGGTCGAAGACGTCATGGTCGTCGGATCCTCACCGTTCGTGGTCGTGGCCGCCGGACGCGGCGTCTTGGTCCCGTGCGCTGTACGCGGCGTCTTGGTCCCGTGCGCTGTACGCGGCGTCTTGGTCCCGTGCGCTGTACGCGGCGTCTTGGTCCTGTGCGCTGTACGCGGCGTCTTGGTCCCGTGCGCTGTACGCGGCGTCTTCGTGGCCGTGGCCACCGGGCACGGTGGAGCCGTCGTCGGCGTCGCCGTACGCGGCGTCCTCCAGTTCGCTCAGCACCTGCTCCTCGACCAGTTCCGCCAGGGCGGCGACGGTGCGGGAGACCAGGACGTCGCGGGGGGTGAGCGTGACGCCGAACGCGTCGTTGGCGCGGGAGGCGATGAGCAGGGCGCGCATGGAGTCGCCGCCGAGCAGGAAGTAGTCGTCCTCGGCGCCCACGGCCGTCTCCAGGGTCTCCTCCCAGACCGCCGCCAGCGCCTCCTCGGTGGGCGTGCGGGGGGCCACGTACCCGGGCCGGGCCGGCTCCTCGGCCGGCGCCGGGGCGGGCAGGGCGGATCGGTCGGTCTTGCCGTTCTCGGTGAGCGGGAAACGGTCGAGCACGACGAACGCCGAGGGCACCATCGGGCCGGGCAGGAAGCGGGCGGCCAGCGCCCGCAGTTCGGTGGCGGTGGGCGGTTCGGCACCGGGCGCCGTGAGCAGGTGCGCGACCAGCCGCGGACGGCCCGGTTCGTCCTCGCGTACGGTCACCACGGCGTCCAGCACGCCGGGGTGGCGTACGAGCGTCGCCTCGACCTCGCCCGCCTCGATGCGGTGGCCGCGCAGCTTGAGCTGGTGGTCGGTGCGGCCCAGGTAGTGCAGTTCGCCCGCGGCGTCGCGGCGTACCAGGTCGCCGGTGCGGTACATCCGGGTGCCGGGCGGCCCGAACGGGTCGGCGACGAACCGGGCCGCGGTCAGCCCCGGCCGGCCGAGGTAGCCGCGGGCCAGCGCCGGTCCGGTGAGCCACAGTTCGCCGGGGACGCCGTCGGGGACCGGCCGCAGCCGGGCGTCCAGGACGTAGGCGCCGGTGGCGGGCAGCGGGCGGCCGATGGGCGGTGCGGCGCCGTCCGCCGTCAGCGGCGCGGACCAGGTGGCGACGACGGTGGCCTCGGTGGGACCGTAGGAGTTGACCATGCGGTGGTGCGGGGCCCAGCGGGCGACGAGGTCGGCACCGCACGCGTCGGCGCCGACGACGAGCGTCCTGAGGTCCGGCAGCGTGCCGGGGGTGTCCGGCGGCAGGGTGGCCAGCGCGGCCGGCGGCAGCAGGGTGTGCGTGATGCGCTCGGCCCGCAGGACGTCGGCCAGTTCGGCGCCGAGCAGCGGTCCGGGCCGGGGTACGACCAGTCGGGCGCCGTGCGGCAGGGACATGCACAGCTCCAGCACGGAGGCGTCGAAGCTGGGCGTGGCGAAGGCCAGCACCCGGTCCCCCGGGGCCACCCGGTAGTGGGCGGCCTCGGCGGCGGAGAACGCGGCGAGCCCGCGGTGGGTGACGACGACGCCCTTGGGGGTGCCGGTGGAGCCGGAGGTGTAGATGACGTAGGCCGGGTCGTCCAGGTCGAGCGGGCGGGCGCGGTCGGCGTCGGTGGGCCGGTGCCCGGGGACGTCGTCGGCCGGGTCGGCGAGCAGTCCGGCGATCTCCTTGGCGTCGAGGGTGAGGGCGGGGGCCGCGTCGCGCAGCATCAGGGCGATCCGCTCCTCGGGGTAGGCGGGGTCGACGGGCAGGAACGCGGCGCCCGCCTTCGCCACCGCCAGCTGTGCCAGCACCATGTCCGCCGAGCGGGACAGCAGCAGCGCCACGAGGGTGCCGGGCCCCGCGCCGCGGGCGATGAGCCGGTGCGCAAGCCGGTTGGCCCGGTCCTCGGCCTCCGCGAAGGTCAGCCGGATACCGTCCGCCTCCAGCGCGGGGGCGGCCGGCCACCGGTCGACGGCGGCCTCGACGAGGGCGGGCAGGGTGGCGGCGGGCACCGGGGCGAGCTCGGGGCGGGCCGGGCCGTGCAGCAGCCGCTCGCGCTGCGCGGGCGGCAGGAGGTCGAGGTCGTCCAGGCGGGCGGTGCCGTCCGAGGCGGCCAGGGCGTCCAGGGTGTGCAGCAGCTGCCCGGCCAGGGAGGCGGCGGTGGCCGGGTCGAAGTACCGCGGGTCGTAGCCGAGTTCGACGGCCAGCCGGTCGCCGGGCGAGACGACCACGGTGAGCGGGTAGTTGGTGGCCTCCCGGGCGTCCAGGTCCCGCAGGGCGAGCCCGTGCGCGCCCGCGGTCGCGTCGCCGACCGGGTAGTTCTCGAAGACCACCAGGCTGTCGAAGAGCGGGGTGCCGACCGGGAGCCGCGTGAGGCCGTGCAGCGTGTTGAGCGGCAGGTGGTCGTGGCGGCGGTCCTCGGCCCGGTCCTCCTGCATCGCCCGCAGCCAGGCGGCGCAGCCGGCCGTGCCGTCGACGGCGGTCCGGGCGGGCAGCGTGGTGATGAACAGGCCGGTGATGGTGTCGGCGCCGGGCAGATCGGCGGGCCGTCCGGAGACGGTGGTGCCGAAGCACACCTCCCGCTCCCCGCTCCACCGCGCGAGCAGCAGCGCCCAGGCGCCCTGCACCAGGGTGTTGAGGGTGAGGCGGTGGCGGCGGGCGAACTCCTGGAGCCGGTGTGTCCGCTCGCCGTCGAGCCGCTGTGACAGCCAGGTGCCGGAGCGGGACGTGGTGCCCGGGGCGGGCCTGCGGTCGTAGGGCAGCGGGGTGGGGGTGTCCAGGCCGGCCAGTCGCGTGCTCCAGTGCTCCCGGGCGGGGCCGGTGTCACGGGTGGCCAGCCAGGCGGCGTAGTCCGCGAACGGCCTGCGCTCGGGCAGCCGGGGCGGCTCGCCGCGGGTGAGTGCGGCGTGCGCGGCCATGACGTCGGACAGGACGTGGAAGACGCTCCAGCCGTCCAGCAGGACGTGGTGGAAGGTCCACACCACGCGGACGGCGTCCGGGCCGAGCCGGACCAGCGCGAGCCGCAGCAGCGGGGCCCGGTCCAGGGCGATGCCCCGGTCGCGTTCGCCGGCGAGCAGCCGTTCCAGCTCGGCGGCGTGCCGGTCCGCTGGCATCCCGCTCCAGTCGAACTCGGTGACCGGCGGGGTCGCGTCCCGGTGGACGACCTGCAGCGGCACGGGTACGCCGTGCAGGGCGACGGACGTGCGCAGCACCGGGGTGCGGGCGACGACGTGCCGCCAGGCGTCGGCCAGCGTCCGCAGGTCGCGGGCGCCGTCCGCCACGAAGGTGATCTGCTCGACGTACAGACCGTGTGCGGCCTCGTCCAGGCCGTGCATCACCATGCCGGTCTGGGTGGGGGTGAGCGGGTACACGTCGGTCACGTCCGCCGCGGCGCCGACGAGCCGGTCGACGGCCGCCTGGTCCAGCGGTGCGAGCGGGAAGTCGGAGGGGGTGCGGCCGCCGGCGCCGGGCTCGGCGCAGTGCCGGACGATCGCGCGGAGTTCGTCGGTGAGCTCGGCGGCCAGCCGGGCGACGGTCTCCCTGCGGTGCACCTCGCGGGAGTACGACCAGGTGAACTCCAGCCTGCCGTCGGTCACCCGGCCGAGGACGTCGAGGAGGTAGGGCCGGTCCGCCGAGCGGTCCATGCCGCCGGCGAGGCCGCCGTGCGGCGCGTGCAGCAGTCCGCCCGGGGTGGTGGCCCACTCCTGGCGGCCCAGGTAGTTGAAGCTGATCTGCGGCAGCGCGGGCAGATCGGCTCCGGCCGTGGGGTGCAGGTGGCGCAGCGCGCCGTAACCGAGGCCGCCGTACGGTACGGCCCGCAGGTTCTCCTTGACGGTCTTCAGCACGGTGCCGGTGTCCGCGTCCCGGGGGACGTCCAGGGCGACGGGGTGGACGGTGGTGAACCAGCCGACGGTGCGGGCGAGGTCGGTGCCGTCGAACAGGTCCTCGCGGCCGTGGCCCTCCAGGGTCACGGCCACCCGGTCGCGGCCGGTCCAGCGGGCCAGCACCCGGCCGAGCGCGCACAGCAGGACGTCGTTGACCCGGGTGCGGTACACGTCCGGGACGTCCTGGAGCAGGCGGCGGGTCTCCTCGGCGTCGAGTCCGGCGTCCAGGCTCTCCTCGTCGGCGACCGTGTTGCCGCCCGCGGGGTCGTCGGCGGGCAGCGCGGTGCCGGCGTCCAGGGCCCGCCAGTACGCGAGTTCGGTGTCGAAGCCGCCGGCCTCGGTGTGTGCGGCGAGCCGCCGGGCCCAGGCCCGGAAGGAGGTGCTCTTGGGTGCGAGGGCCGGCCGCTCGCCGTCCCGCAGGGCGCGGTAGGCGGTGTCCAGATCCTCCAGGATCAGCCGCCAGGACACGGCGTCCACGACGAGGTGGTGGGCGGCGAGCAGCAGGACGGGCCGGCCGCCGTCGCCCGGCCGGCACAGCGCGGCCCGCAGCAGCGGCCCGGCGGCCAGGTCGAACCCGGCGGCGAGGGCGCCGGCCACCTCGCCGGGAGCCGCCCGGTGGTGCACCTCCAGGTGCGGGTCGTCGGCGCCGGGCGCGGTGCCGTACTGCCGCCACCGCCCGTCGGCGGCCCGTTCGAAGCGCAGCCGCAGCGCGTCGTGGTGCTCCAGTACGGCGGCCAGCGCGGCCCGCAGCAGCGTCTCGTCGGGGTCGGCGGCCAGGTCGAAGGCGACCGTCTGGCTGAAGTGGGCGGGGTCGCCGGCGAGGGTGTCGAGCAGCCAGTGCTGGACGGGGGTGAGCGGGGTGTCGCCGGTCACCGGGCCCTGCTCGGCCGTGACGGCCGGGTCCGGCAACCGCTCGGCGGCGGCGGCCAGTTCGGCGAGGGTCTGGTGGGTGAACAGGTGGCGGGGGGTCAGCGCGAGACCGGCCCGGCGGGCGGCCGAGACGATCTGGATGCCGAGGATGGAGTCGCCGCCGAGGGTGAAGTAGTTGTCGTCGGCGCCGACTTCGGGCACGCCCAGCACCTCGCGCCAGATGTCCGCGAGGGTCTGCTCCGCCTCGGTGCGCGGCGGCCGGCCCGTCTCCCCGGCGGCCTGGGCGGCCCACCGCGGCGCGGGCAGCGCCCGCCGGTCGAGCTTGCCGGTGGCACCGAGCGGCAGCCGCTCCAGCGGGACGACGACGGCGGGGACCAGGTGGTCGGGGAGACTGCGGGCGAGGAAGGCGCGCAGTTCGGCGGGGTCCGGGAAACCGGCCGGGCGGGACACCTCCCGGCCGGCGGACTCCACGGGACCGCTCGCACGGGCCGCCGCGCCGCCGGCGGACCCCGGCGCGTCGGCGGCACCGTGCGTCGCCCCACCGGCCGGCTCCGGCGCGCCGCCCGTCCGGGGGACGACGTAGCCGATCAGGCGGCGGTGGCCGGACTGCTCGACCACCCGGGCCGCTGCCGCGGCCACGGCCGGGTGGCGGGCGAGTGCGGCCTCCACCTCACCGAGTTCGATGCGGAAGCCGCGCACCTTCACCTGGTCGTCACCGCGCCCGAGGTAGACGAGGTCGCCGTCGGCCGTCCAGCGGACCAGGTCGCCGGTGCGGTACATCCGGCTGCCGGGCGGGCCGAACGGGTCGGGCAGGAAGCGGGCGGCGGTCAGGCCGGGCCGGCGCAGGTAGCCGCGGGCGACACCGGTTCCGGCGAGGAACAGCTCGCCGGGTGCGCCGGCCGGCACCGGGCGCATCCGCTCGTCCAGGACGTAGGCGCGGGCACCGCCGAGCGGGCGGCCGATCGGCGGGTCGCGGTCGGGGTCGGCCGGGTCGCAGGTGAAGGCGGTGGCGTAGACGGTGGCCTCGGTGGGGCCGTAGATGTTGTGCACCCGGCAGCCGGGGACGGCCGCGCGGACCTGGCGCACGGTCCTGGCGGGCAGCCCCTCCCCCGCGAGGACGACGGTGTCGGCGGTGATCCGCACGGCGTCCTCGGCGAGCAGCCGGTCCAGGGCCGAGGGCACCGCGCTGAGCAGTCCGGCCCGCCAGGGGCCGGGGCGTTCGGCGAGCGCCAGCAGGTCGCGGACGAGTTCCACGCAGCCGCCGGACAGCAGCGGCGAGAAGATCTCGAAGACCGACACGTCGAAGTTGAGCGAGGTGGACGCGACGACGTGTTCCAGGCCCCGGCCGGTGAACTCGGCCGCCGCCCAGTCGGTGAGGGCCAGCACGGAGGCGTGGCTGACGACCACGCCCTTGGGGCGGCCGGTGGAGCCGGACGTGTGGATGACGTAGGCCGGGTGGCCGGGCAGCAGGGGGCCGGACCGTTCGGTGTCGGCGACGGGCGCGTCCGGCAGACCGGCGCCGGGGTCCTCGTCCAGCAGGATCCTGGTGTACGGGCCCTCGGGCAGCCGCCCGGCGGTCTCGGCGGCGGTGATCACGGCGTCGGGCCGTACGTCCTCGAAGAGGAACGCGACGCGCTCGGCCGGGTACTGGGGGTCGACCGGCAGGTAGCCGGCACCGCTCTTCAGCACCGCGAGGAGCGCCGTGATCAGGTCGGCGGTGCGCGGCAGGCAGAGGGCGACGAAGCGCTCGGGTCCGGCACCGGCGGCGATGAGCAGCCGGGCCAGCCGGCTGGAGCGCGCGTCGAGTTCCCGGTAGGTGAGGCAGGTGTCGCCGCAGCGCACGGCGGGGGCGTCCGGGGTGCGTGCGGCCTGCCGCCGGAACGCCTCGGGCAGGGTGCCGTGCGGTGGCCGGGTCACCCGCCCGCCGAACCGGTCCACCAGCGCCCGCGCCCCGGCCGGGTCGAGCAGCGGCAGGTCGGCCAGCCGGCGGTCCGGGTCGGCGGCGATGCCGGTGAGCAGGGTGCGCAGGCTCGCGCCGAGCGCTTCCACCGTCGTGGCGTCGAAGGCGGCCGGGTCGTAGTCCAGGTTCACGGTCAGGGCGTCCCCGGGGGCGACGACCACGCTGAGCGGGTAGTTGGTCGGCTCCAGGTCCCGTTCCTGCTCCATGGTGAGGCCGTGCCGGGCCAGTGAGCCCTCGTCGAAGGGGTAGTTCTCGAAGACCACGATGGAGTCGAACAGGCCGGTGCCACCCGGTACGTCGCTCCAGGACTGCACCTGGGCCAGTGACACGAAGTCGTGCCGCCGGGCCTCCGACTGGGCCGCCTGGAGCTCGCGCAGCCAGTCCTGCAGGGGGCGGTGCCCGTCGACGTGGACCCGGGTGGGCAGGGTGTTGATGAACAGGCCCACCATCGAGGTGACGCCCGGCAGTTCGGCGGGGCGGCCGGAGACGGTCGTACCGAACACCACGTCGGTTCCCCCGCCGTAGCGGGACAGCAGCAGCGCCCACGCGCCCTGGAGGACCGTGTTCAGGGTCAGCCCGGCCCGCTGGGCGGTCTCCCGCAGCCGTGCCGAGACGTCCGGGCCGAGCGTCATCCGCACCGATCCCGAGGAGGAGGCGCGGTGGGCGTCGGCGGGCCGGCGGTCGCGGGGCAGTTCGGTGGGGGCCTGGAAGCCGGCGAGGGTGGCGCGCCAGTACCGCTCGGCCCGGTCGGTGTCCCGTCCGGCCAGCCAGCGCAGGTAGTCGGCGAAGGGCCTGCGCTCGGGCAACCGCGGCCGGCGTCCCGAGGTCAGGGCGGCGTACCGCTCGCACACCTCGTCGAAGACCTGGGCCGCGCTCCAGCCGTCGAGCAGGACGTGGTGGAAGGTCCACACGAGCCGGACCCGGTCCGCGGCCAGCCGGATCAGCATCAGCCGCATCAGGGGCGCGGCGCCCAGGTCGATGCCCGCCGCCCGGTCCTCGGCCAGCAGCCGGTCCAGGTCGCGCGCGCGGTCGTCGGCGGGCCGGCCGGACCAGTCGTGGTGCGTGACGGGCACGGTGGCCCGGTGCCGGACGACCTGCAGCGGCTGCGGGGTCTCCTGCCACACCAGGCGGGTGCGCAGCACCGGGTTGGCGTCCGCGGTGTGCTGCCACGCCTCGGCGAGGGCGTACGGGTCGGTGACGCCGTTCAGCACCAGCTGCACCTGGTTGACGTAGGTGCGGCCGTCGGGGTCGAGGAGGCTGTGGAAGAGCATGCCCGACTGCATCGGGGTGAGCGGGTACACGTCCGCGACGTCCCGGCCGTCTCCGGCGACGCGGTCCACGGCGGCCTGGTCCAGGCGGGCCAGCGGGAAGTCCGACGGGGTGCGGCCGCCCGCGTCCGGCCGGGCGCAGTGCGCGACGAGGTCGGTCAGGGCGCGCAGCATGCCCTCGGCGAGCGCGGTGACGGTCTCCTCGCGGTGTCGTCCGGGGCTGAAGTACCAGGTGATCTCCAGCCGTTCGGCCTCGATCCGGGCCACGACGTCCAGCAGGTGCGGCCGTTCGCCCTCGGGTGCCTCGGCGCCGCCCAGTCCGCCGGGCACCGCCCCGATGAGGGCGCCGCCGCCGGCGGACCAGTCGAAGCGGCCCAGGTAGTTGAAGCTGATGCCGGGCGCGGGCGTGCCGGTGAGCCGGGGGTCGCGGGTGAGGTGGCGCAGCACGCCGTAGCCGAGGCCGCGGCCGGGTACGGCCCGCAGCTGTTCCTTGACCGCCTTCAGGGCGGTGCCCCAGTCCCCGGCCGGGACGGTCAGGGCGAGCGGGAAGAGCGAGGTGAACCAGCCGACCGTGCGGGACAGGTCGACGTCCTCGAACAGCTGGTCCTCGCGGCCGTGTCCCTCCAGGCCGACGGCGACGGTGTCGCGTCCGGTCCAGTCGGCGAGGACCCGGCCGAGCGCGGTGAGCAGGACGTCGTCGACGCGGGTGCGGTAGACGCCGGGGACGCGGCGCAGCAGGTCGTCGGTGCGGTCGCGGTCCAGCCGGACGGTGACCTCGCGGACGTCGGCCATGGTGCCGGTGCCGTCGCCGTCGACCGGCAGCGGTTCGGCGCAGTGCCGTGCGGCCCGCTCCCAGTGGGCGAGGTGCGGGGTGAAGCGGTCGTGGTCGCGCAGCCGGCGGGCCCACTCCGCCACGGAGGTGGTGCGGGCGGGCAGCCGTACGGGCTCCGCTGCGGCGGCCTGCCGGTAGGCGGTCTCCAGGTCCTCCAGCAGGATCCGCCAGGAGACGCCGTCGACGACCAAGTGGTGGACGACGAGCAGCAGCCGGGCGGGCCGGGTGCCGTCGGCGGTGAACAGCCGGGCGGCCAGCAGCGGGCCCGTGTCGAGGCGGAGGCCGGCGTGGGCCGCCGCCGTGACGCGCTCCTCCTCCCCGGGGCCGTGGACCTGGAGCAGTTCGGGGACCGGGCCGTCGGCGGCGGGCACGTCCTGGTGCCAGGTGCCGTCGCCGTCCGGGGCGAACCGGCCGCGCAGGGCGTCGTGGTGGGTCCACAGGGCGGTGAGGGCGCGGCGCAGGGCGTCCTCGTCGACGGCGCCGGCCGCCTCGATGACGACGGACTGGTTGAAGAATCCGGCGCGGGCCGGGCGCGGGTCCAGGAACCAGTGCTGGATCGGGGTGAGGTCCACCGGTCCGGAGACGGGTCCGGTGCCGGCGACGGCGGCCGCGGCACCGCCGGCGGCGGCGGCCAGCTCGGCCACCGTGGGGTGCCGGAAGAGGTCGCGCGGGGTGAGGGTGAGTCCGGCGGCGCGGGCGCGCGAGACCACCTGGATGCTGAGGATGGAGTCGCCGCCCAGCATGAAGAAGTTGTCGTCCACGCCGACCCGTGCCACGCCGAGCAGTTCGGCCCAGATGGCGGCGAGGATCCGCTCGGTGCCGGTGCGCGGGGCGCGGTGGGTCCGCTCGCCGCCCGCCGACCAGTCGGGGGCGGGCAGCCGGCGCCGGTCGACCTTGCCGTTGGCCGTCAGCGGCAGCTCGGGCACGGTGACGAACGCGGCGGGCAGCATGTAGTCGGGCAGCCCGGCCGACAGGTGGGCGCGCAGTTCGGCGGCGTCCGGCACCGCGGTGCCGCCGGCCGGTACGAGGTGCGCGGCCAGCCGTTTGCGTCCGGCCTCCTCGTACAGGGAGACGACGGCCTCGGCGACGGCGGGGTGGGCGGTGAGCCGGGCCTCGATCTCGGCGGGTTCCACGCGGAAGCCGCGGATCTTGATCTGGTCGTCCGCGCGGCCGACGAAGTGCAGCTCGCCGTCGGTGCTCCAGCGCACGATGTCGCCGGTGCGGTACATCCGGGTGCCGGGCGGGCCGAAGGGGTCGGCGAGATAGCGGGCGGCGGTCGCCCCGGGCCGGCCCGCGTAGCCCCGCGCGAGGCCGGCGCCGGCGATGTACAGCTCGCCGGGGATGCCCGGGGGCAGCGGCTGGAGGGCGTCGTCCAGGACGTACGCGCGGGTGTTGTCGAGCGGGCGGCCGATGGGCAGGACGGCGGGCAGCGGGTCACCGGCGCGGAAGGGGCGGCGGGTGGCGAACGTGGTGGTCTCGGTGGGGCCGTAGCCGTCCACGACGGTCAGGCCGGGGCAGGCGTCCAGGACGCGGCGCACGACCGCGCCCGGCACCGCCTCGCCGCCCGTCCACACCTCGCGGGCGCCGCGCAGGCAGCCGGGGTCCTCCTGGGCCAGCAGGCGGAACAGCCCGGCGGTCAGCCACAGGCAGCCGACCCGCTGTTCGGTGACGGCGCGCCGGACCTGGGCGGCGTCCAGGTCGGCGGGCGGGGCGAGCACGGCCGTGCCGCCGCGCAGCAGCGGCACCCACACCTCGTAGGTGGCGGCGTCGAAGGCGTGCGGTGAGTGCACGAGGACCCGGTCGTGCCCGGCGAACGCCCGGTCCAGGGCGAGCGCGACGACGTCCCGCTGGCGCACCGCGACCCCCTTGGGGGTGCCGGTGGAGCCCGAGGTGAACATGAGGTACTGAACGTTGTCGGGGTGGACGGCCGCCGCCGGCGCGGGGCCGTCGGCCTCGGCGGTGTCGTCGACGCGTACGACGCCGTCGCCGGGCAGCACCTCGCGGGCCGTCCCCGCCCACCCGGCGTCGGTGAGGAGCAGGCCGGCGCCGGCCTCGGCCAGCATCCGGCGCAGCCGCCCGGCCGGCGCCCTGCCGTCCAGCGGCACGTACACCCCGCCGGTGCGCACGAGTGCCAGCTGGACGACGATCAGCTGGGCGGAGCGGTCCATCAGCACGCCGACCGGGTGTTCGGGCCGCACGCCGAGCCCGGCCAGCCGGGCCGCCAGCCGGGCCGCGCGCGCGTCGAGTTCGCGGTAGGTGAGGCGCTCGTCCCCGGCTTCCAGGGCCACCGCGTCGGGGGTGCGGCGCACCTGTGCGGCGAAGAGGCCGGCGACGGTGGTGCCGGGCAGGTCGGTGGCGGTGCCGTGCCAGGCGTGCAGCACCTGCTCGCGGCGGTGCGGGGCGAGCAGCGGGAGCCGGGCGGGCGGGCGACCGGATCCGGCGGGCATGCCGGTGAGCAGGACGGTCAGGTACTCGGCCAGCCGCTCGGCGGTGCCGGTGTCGAACAGGTCCGGGTCGTAGCCGAGGCGCAGCGCCAGCTCGGTGCCGGGGTAGGCGGTCAGGCTCAGCGGGTAGTTGGTGGTCTCGACGCCCTCAAGGCCGCTCAGGCGCAGTCCGTGGGCGGCGGCGAGGTCGTCGTCCACCGGGTAGTTCTCGAAGACGACGATGCTGTCGAACAGGCCGACCCGCTCCGGGAGTTCCGTGAACGACCGCATCCGGGTGAGCGGCAGGTGGTCGTGGCGCCGGTCCTCGCTCTGGTCGTGCTGGAGCGCGCGCAGCCAGTCGAGCAGGGTGCCGTGGCCGGGGACGGCGACCCGGGTGGGCAGGGTGGTGATGAACAGGCCGGTCATGGCCTCGGCGCCGGGCAGCTCGGGCGGCCGGCCGGACACGGTGGTGCCGAAGACCACCTCGTCGCGGCCCGCCTGCCGGGCCAGCAGCAGCGCCCAGGCGCCCTGTACCAGCGTGTTCAGGGTCAGTCCGGAGGTCCGTGCCAGCTCCTCCAGCGCCCGGGTGGCGGCCGCGGGCAGCGTGACGCGGACCGCGTGCGTGGACTCGGCGCGGTGGGCCTCGCGCGGCTCCCGGTCGTAGGGCAGCGCGGTGGCCTCGGTCAGGCCGGACAGCCGGTGTCGCCAGTGCCGTTCGGCCGGGGCCGGGTCGCGCTGCCGCAGCCAGGCCACGTAGTCGCGGTGGGGCGGGCGGTGCGGGAGGGTGTCGGCGCCGCCGCCGGCGTGCCGGGCGAAGACGTCGGAGAGCACCTGGAACAGGCTCCAGCCGTCCAGGAGCAGGTGGTGGAAGGACCACACCACGCGCACCGCGGTGTCGGAGACGCGGGCGAGCAGCAGGCGCTGGAGCGGGGCCCGCCCGAGGTCGATGCCGGCCGCGCGGTCACGGGCGAGCACGTCGTCCAGCCGGGCGCGGTGCTCCTCGTCCGGCAGGTCGCGCCAGTCCAGGTGGGTGACCGGTACCCGCGCGTGGCGCTGCACCACCAGCAGCGGTTCGGGCACGTCCTGCCAGACGACCCGGCCGCGCAGCACCTCGCTGCGGTCGGTGACGTGCTGCCAGGCGGCGGCGAGGGCCTCGGGGTCGGGCACGCCGTCCAGGAGGAACGTCAGCTGCTGGACGTAGACGCCGCGGTCGTCCTGGGACAGGCCGTGGAAGAGCATGCCCGCCTGGGTGGGCGTGAGCGGCAGCACGTCGGCCACCGCCGCCGGGTCCGCGCCCGTGATCCGGTCGACGGCGGTCTGGTCGAGCGGGACCAGCGGGAAGTCGGAGGGGGTGCGCCCGGCGGCTCCGGGCCGGGTGGCGTACCGGGCCAGGTCCTCCAGCGCGTCGGCGTGGCGGCGGGCCAGGCCGTCGACCGTGTCCCGCCGGTGCAGCCGCTCCGAGTAGAACCAGGTGAACTCCAGGCGGTCGTCCGTGAGCCGGCCGACGACCTCCAGGACGTGCGGGCGCTCGGCCGCCGGATCGGCGTCGAGCTCCAGCGGCCGTACGGTGCCCCGGTAGAGGCCGTCGCCGTCCTCGGGCAGCCCCATCCGGCCCAGGTAGTTGAAGCTGATGTGGGCACTGGCGGTCCGCGGTGCCGCACCCGGGCCGGCCGTCCGGCGCAGCACGTCGTGGCCGAGGCCGTGCCGGGGTACGGCGCGCAGCTGCTCCTTGACCTGCTTCAGTACGGCGTCCCAGCCGGCGTCCTCGGGGACGGCCAGGGCGAGGGGGTACCGGGTGGTGAACCAGCCGACCGTGCGGCTGATGTCCAGCTCGGGGAAGAGCTCCTCGCGGCCGTGTCCCTCGACGTCGACCAGCACCCGGTCCCGTCCGCTCCAGGCGCACAGTGCCCGTCCGAGGGCGCTGAGCAGGACGTCGTTGGCCTGGGTGCGGTAGGTGTCGGGCAGGGTGCGCAGCAGGGCCGTGGTCGCCTCGGGGCTCAGCCGTACCGTGACCTCGCGCTGGGCGGCGTAGGTGTTGGCGCCGCCCGGCAGGTCGGCGGGGAGGGCGGGTTCGGTGCCGCCGGCCGCCCGGGCCCAGTACTCCCGCTCGTCGTCGAAGCCGCCGCCGGCCGCGTGGGCGTCCAGCCGGCGCGCCCACTGCCGCAGCGGTGACGACTTCGCGGGCAGGGCGGCGGCGCCGTCGGCGCCGGTGCGGCGGGCCCGGTAGGCGCGGTCCAGGTCCTCCAGCAGCACGCGCCAGGAGACCCCGTCGACCACCAGGTGGTGGACGGCGAGGTGCAGGACGTGCGGGCGGCCGGGTCCCCGGTCGTGCAGTACGGCCCGCAGCAGCGGTCCCCGGGCGAGGTCGAAGGGGCCGAAGTGGGGGGTGTCCCGGTCCGGGCCCGTGTGCCGGGTGAGCGGGACGCGGGGTGTCCGGCCGTCGACGAGCCAGCGGGTCCCGGGGGCGGTGCCGTCGCCGGTGAAACGGGAGCGCAGGGCGTCGTGGTGGGCGACCAGGTCGTTCAGCGCGTCCTCCAGCGCCGCCGGGTCCAGGTCGTCGGGGAGCGCGACGGACAGCGCCTGGGCGTAGTGGCCGGCGCGCTCGGCGGCGGTGGTGAACAGCCAGTGCTGGATGGGCGTCAGGGGGGCCGGGCCGGTGGCCGGCTCGGGTGCGGGCGCGGTCTCGCGCGGGCCGGCGGCGTCCGCGCAGCGGGCGAGGGCGGCGACCGTCTGGTGCCGGTAGACGTCCCGGGAGGTGAGCGGCAGGCCCTCCTGCCGGGCGCGGGCCACCACCTGGATGCTGAGGATCGAGTCGCCGCCGAGTTCGAAGAAGTTGTCGTCGACGCCGACCCGTTCGGCGCGCAGCACCTCGGCCCAGATCGCGGCGAGCGCGCGTTCGGTGGGGGTGCGGGGCGCGACGTGCCGTACGGCGCGCACGGCGGGGCCGGGGTCGGGCAGCCGGCCGCGGTCGAGTTTGCCGTTCGGGTTGAGCGGCAGGCCGTCCAGCACGACGACGGTCGACGGCACCATGTAGTCGGGCAGGGTACGGCCGAGTTCCCGGCGTACGGCCTCGGCTTCCACCCGCTGTCCGGCGGCCGGGACCACGTAGCCGACCAGGCGCCGGTGGCCGTCGTCCTCGGTGGTGGCGGTGGCCGCCGCCTCGGCCACGCCCGCGAGGCCGCGCAACGCCTCCTCCACCTCGCCCAGTTCGATGCGGAAGCCGCGCACCTTGACCTGCTGGTCGGTCCGTCCGACGTACTCCAGCAGGCCGTCGGCGCGGCGGCGCACCAGGTCGCCGGTGCGGTACATGCGCTCCCCCGGCGCGCCGTACGGGTCGGCGACGAACCGGGTGGCGGTGAGTCCGGGCCGGTTCAGGTAGCCGCGGGCCAGGCCCGCGCCGCCGAGGTACAACTCGCCGGTGACGCCGACGGGTTGCGGGCGCAGGGCGTGGTCCAGGACGTAGCCGCGGGTGTCCGCCACCGGTGCGCCGATGGGCGGGGCCTGCTCCGGCAGCCGGTCGTCGGCGAACCAGGCGGTGGCGTACACCGTGGCCTCGGTGGGGCCGTAGATGTTGGCGATCCGGCAGCCGGGCAGGGCGGCGCGCAGTTCGTGCAGCGTCTGCGCGGGCAGCGCCTCACCGGCCAGGACGACGGTGTCCGCGGTCACCGGTGCCGTACCGCCCGCGATGAGCCGGGAGACGACGGACGGGACGCCGCTGAGCAGCCCGGCGCGCCGTGGGCCGGTGCCGTCGGCGAGGGCCGGCAGGTCGGCGACCACCTCGACGGTGCCGCCCGCCAGGAGGGGGCAGAGCAGCTCGAAGACGGAGACGTCGAAGTTGAGGGAGGTGGCGGCGACGACATGGCCGAGCTCGGCGGCGCCGAACCGCTCCCCCGCCCAGGCGGCCAGCGCGGCGACGCTGCGGTGGGTGACCACGACACCCTTGGGGCGGCCGGTGGAGCCGGAGGTGTAGATGACGTAGGCGGGGTGGTCGGGCAGCAGCGGGCGGAGCCGGTCGGCGTCGGTCAGGTCCGTGTCGGGCACGGCCGGGCCGGCGCAGTCCTCCAGGAGCAGCGGGGCGCAGTCCGGGGGCAGGGCGGAGGCGGTCTCCCGGGTGGCGACGACGAGGGCGGGCCGGGCGTCGGCGAGCATGAGGCGGACGCGCTCGCCCGGGTAGGCGGGGTCGACGGGGAGGTAGCCCGCGCCGGACTTGAGTACCGCCCACAGCACGGGCACGAGGTCGGCGGAGCGCGGCAGGCAGAGCGCGACCAGGGTCTCGGGGCCCGCGCCGCGTGCGACGAGCTGCCGGGCCAGCCGGTTGGCGCGCCGGTCGACCTCGGCGTAGTCCAGCCGGACCGGGCCGCAGACGACGGCGGTCTGGCCGGGGGTCCGGTCGACCTGGGCGCGCAGCAGCCCGGGCAGGGTGCGGTGTCCGGTGTCCCGGTGGGGTCGCGCGGGCGGGTTCCAGTCGTCCACCAGCGTGCGCTGTTCGCCGGCCGAGAGCATGGGCAGTTCGGCCAGGGTGCGGCCCGGGCCGTCCGCCATGGCCGTCAGCAGGCGGTGCAGGTGTCCGGTGAGGCGGGCCACGGTCGCGGCCTCGAACAGGTCGGTGTTGAACTCGGCGGTCAGCAGGCAGCCGCCGTCCGCTTCCGGGGTGAACTCCAGGACCAGGTCGAAGCGGGCGGCCGGGCGGGGCAGCGGGTGCTCCGCGCAGCGCAGGCCGCCGGAGAGCGGCGGCACGGGGAGGGCGGACTGCTGGACGACGAGTGCCTGCACCAGCGGGGTGCGGCTCGGGTCGCGCGGCGGGGCGAGTTCCTCCACCACCCGGTCGAAGGGCACCCCGTCGTGGGCGAAGGCGTCCAGCACCGTGGTCCGCATGCGCTCCACGAACCGGTCCACGGTCGCCCGCTCGTCCACGTCGGTGCGCAGCACCACGGTGTTGGCGAAGAAACCGGGCACGTCCTCCAGGTCCCGCCGGCCGCGCCCGTTGGTGACCGTGCCGAAGGCGATGTCCCGCTGTCCCGAGTAGCGGGCGAAGAGCAGCGCGGAGGCCCCCGCGAACAGGGTGAACAGCGTGGTGCCGCGCCCCGCGGCCAGCTGCCGCAGCCGCGTCACCAGGTCCGCGGGCAGGGTGTGCCGGTGGGCGGCTCCGGCGGTGGTGCGCACGGCGGGCCGCGGCCGGTCGGTGGGCAGCTCCAGCTGCTGGAGGCCGGTCAGGTGGCGTTTCCAGTAGGCCAGGTCGGCGGTGTCGGCGGCACCGGCCCGCTGCCGCCGCTCCCAGACCGCGAAGTCCGGGTACTGCACGACGGTTTGCGGGAGGCCGTCGGGCTCGCCCGTGGTCTCCGCGTGGTACAGGGCGGCGAGTTCGCGGGTGAGGATGCCCACCGACCAGCCGTCGGTGACGATGTGGTGCTGGGCCAGGAGCAGCAGGTGGTCCTCGGCGGCGAGCCGGACGAGCAGCGCCCGGGTGAGCGGGCCGGCCGCCAGGTCGAACGGGCGGCCGAGCTCCTCGGTGAGCAGCGCCTCGGCGGCCTCGGCGCGGCGCGTGTCGGGTACGGCGGTGAGGTCGGCCGTCCGCAGCGGCAGGTCCGGCCGCGCCGCGACACGCTGCGCGCCCTGGCCGTCGGCCGTGGTGAAGGTGGTGCGCAGGGAGGCGTGCCGGGCCGCGAGCCGGTGCAGGGAGCGGCGCAGCGCCTCCGGGTCCAGGGCGCCGCGCAGCCGCAGGGAGACACCGGTGTTGTACTCGGTGCCGCCCGCGGTGAGGTCGTCCAGGTACCACAGGCGCCGCTGGGCGCTGGACAGCGGGAGGGTGTCCGCGCGGGGGGCGGGCGGGATCGGCTCGGGGGGTGCGGCGGCCGACGGGTCGCCGAGCAGCGGGGCCAGGGCGGCGATCGTGCGCGCGGTGAACACGTCCCGCACGGTCAGCCGTACGCCCAGCTCCTCCCGGATCCGGGACAGGGCACGGGCGGCGAGGATCGACTCACCGCCCAGGTCGAAGAAGTCGTCCGTCACACCGACCGCGTCGACACCCAGGACGTCCGCCCAGATCGCGGCGAGCGCCCGCTCCTGTGCCGACCGCGGCGCCACCCGCCCGGACACGACCGCGCGCTCGGGCGCGGGCAGGGCCCGCCGGTCGATCTTGTGCTGCGCGGTGAGCGGCATCCGGTCCAGCACCACGACGGCGGACGGCACCAGGTGAGCGGGAAGCAGCCTGGCCACGGCGGCACGGAGGGCGACGGGGTCGAGGGGCGCAGGAGGGGTGGGGGCGGGGGCCGGCGGGGCGGTGGGCTGCGCGGAGGCGGACCGCACCTCGCCGGGCGGTGTGGCGGTGGCCGGGGTCTGTCCGGACGGGGTGACGTAGGCGACGAGGCGCTGGTGGCCCGGTTCGTCCTCGCGCACCACGACCACGGCCTCGCCGACGGCCCCGGCCCCGGCCCGGCGCAGGGCCGCCTCCGTCTCCCCCGGTTCGATGCGGAAGCCTCGGATCTTCACCTGCCGGTCCAGCCGGCCCAGGAACTCCAGCTCCCCGTCGGCGGTCCGGCGCACCCGGTCCCCGGTGCGGTACAGGCGGCCCCCGGGCGGACCGAAGGGGTCGGCGACGAAGCGCGCGGCGGTCAGCCCCGGGCGCCCGAGGTAGCCGCGGGCCACCGCGTCGCCGCCCACGAACAGCTCGCCGTCCGCGCCGGGCGGCACCGGCCGCATCGCGGAGTCGAGGACGTACACCCGGGTGTGCGGCAGGGCGTCACCGATCGTCGGGGTGCCCCGGCCGGCGGTGAGCGGCCCGGTCCAGGTGGCGACGATGGTGGTCTCGGTCGGGCCGTAGGAGTTGATCATGCGGCGGCCGGGTGCCCAGCGGTCGACCATCCCGGCCGGGCACGCCTCGGCGCCGACGATGAGCGTACGCAGGTGGCGCCCGGTGCCGTCTGCCGGATCGGGCAGGGTGGCCAGTGCGGCGGGCGGGATCAGGGCGTGGGTGATGCGGTGCTCGTCCAGGACCGCGGCGAGCTCGTCGCCCAGCCAGGGGCCGTGCGGTGGTACGACGAGCGTGGCGCCGGCGAGCACGGAGACGAACAGCTCCAGGACGGAGGCGTCGAAGCTGGGCGAGGAGAACTGCAGGACCCGGTCGCCGGGCCCGACGGCGTACCGCTCGGCGGCGGCCGCGGTGAAGCCGCCGATGCCGCGGTGGGTGACCGCGACGCCCTTGGGCGTGCCGGTGGAACCGGAGGTGTAGATGACGTAGGCCGCGTGGTCGGCGTCGGCCACGGCCCCGTCCCCCGGCCCCGCCTCCTCCTCCGCGCCGGCCTCCGCGCCCAGCAGTTCGCCGAGCCGGAGCGGATCGTCCAGGATGACGGCGGGCGCGGCGTCGTCGAGCATCAGCGCACGTCGCTCGGCGGGGTAGGCGGGGTCCACGGGCAGGAAGGCGGCGCCCGCCCGGGCCACGGCCAGTTCCGCCGCTATCAGCTCCATGGAACGCGGCAGGACCAGGGCGACCACCTGCTCGGGCCCCGCTCCCCGCCGCACCAGGTGTGCGGCCAGCCGGTCGGCGCGGTCGGCCAGTTCACGGTAGCTCCAGGTCCGCCTGCCGTCGGTGAGAGCCGGTGCGTCCGGGGTACGCGCCACCCAGGCGGTGAACAGCTCGCCGAGCGTCGGGTACGCCGGGGCCGCGGCGCTCTCCGGCGCGCCGGCGGCGGGGCCGGTGTGCGGCAGGGAGGACGCCGGTGCGGGCTTGTCGTGCAGGTCCGTCATGGGTGAAGTCCTTCGGAGAGCGGAACGGTGCGACGCGGGCGGGCGGCGGCCTGACCGTGGGGGCGGTACGCCAAAGCGGGGTGGCACAGCGGGTGTTGCGTGGCGGTGCGGCGGTGCCGGGATGCGGCGGTGCCGAGGTGGGGCGGCGGCGAGGTGGGGCGGTGCGGAGTCGCGGCGGAACGGGACCGGGGCGGCTGGGCGGCGCGGGCACGGGGCGGCCCCCGCGGCGGTCCGGCCGGCGACCGGACCGGGCCGGCCGCCGGACCGCCCGGCAGGCCGGTGACTCGAGCCACCGGCCAGGGAATCGGGCAGGGTCTGGAGCGAGCCGACCCCGGACCGGAGACCGGACCCGGGCAGACCCGGGCCCACCCGGCACCGGCACCGGAGCGGACCGGCCCCGGACCGAACCGGAACCAGACCAGAACCGCACCAGAACCGGACCAGTACCGGGCCGGAGTCAGAACCCGAATCGGAACCGGAACCCGAGCCCGCCCCCGGAGCGGAACCCCTGCCCGCACCCGTGACCGCGCCCGCCCTCCGGTGCGGGCCGGAACCGCCGTGACCGTCGTTCAGCCGTCGTCGGTGCGGCGGGCCATGCGTCCGGAGATCTGCACGCGCTCGATCCTCCCGGTGGCCGGATCGCGGTGGAAGCGTCCCCCGGGTTCGGGCCGCCCCGTGGCCGGGTCGAGCAGGTCGCACGACAGGTCGGCGTAGCAGCGCAGCGGAATGGGCACATCGCCGTCCACGGACAGCGCCGGCGCGCCGTCCGGGCCGGGCGTGACCAGGTACGTCGTGGTGCCGTTGCGGTAGGTGCCCACGCAGTCGGGCAGGGCGACCGGCCGGCCCCGGCCGGTGGGCCGTGCGCCGGCGGGCACGGGTATGCCGGTGAGCAGGGCCGTTTCGTCGGCGAGTGCGTGCCAGAGCGCGGTGGCGCCGCCGGCGTTGCCCGTGAAGGCGACCACCACCCCGCTCTCCGGGTCGGCGCGCAGGTGGCAGGACGTGCCCTGGGCGTTGCCGTCGTGGCCGTACCACACGTGGCCGTCCCGCTGGTAGAGGGCGAGTCCGGCGCCCCAGCCGTCGGCCAGGGCGCCGGGGCGGGCGGCGGGCTCGGCGCGTCGCATCTCCTTGGCGACGGCGGGCGGCAGCAGGTCGGAGCGGCCGATCAGCGCGTTGCCGAACGCGGTCAGGTCCAGTGCGCCGGCGAGCAGCGCCCCGGCCGGTGCCTCCAGTGGCGCGAGGTTCTGCCGGGCCGGACGGGCCTGCCCGGTCGCGGTGTTGACGGCGTGTCCGGCGGCCACGGGGCGGGCCGGGGCGGTGTCCGTGACGAAGGCGGGTACCACGCCCAGGGGTTGGAGCAGCAGCGCCCGGACCGCCTCCGACCACGTCATGCCGGTGACGGTCTCCACCAGCCGGCCGGCGGCGACGTAGCCGGCGTTGGAGTAGGAGAAGTCGGTGCCCGGCGCGAACAGCGCGTCACGGGCGGTGCAGACGGTCGCGAGGTAGCGGGTCGCGGTGGTCGCGGCGGCGGTGTCCGAGTCGGGCCCGGTGGGCAGGCCGCCGGTGTGGCTGAGCAGGTGACGTATGGTCACCTCCGGTAAGTCCCCCAGCTCCGGGAGGTGCGCGGCGGCCGGTTCGTCGAGGTCGACGTCGCCGTCGTCGGCCAGGAGCATGACCAGCGCGGCGGTGTAGGGCTTCGTCAGCGATCCCAGCGGGACCGCGGTGTCGTCGGTGAAGGGGGTGCCGGCCGTGACGTCGGCCGTACCGGTGTGCAGGGCGATGACGTCGGTGCCGGTGTCCACGACGAATTGGGCGCCGGGCACCCTGTGGGTCCGGGCGAGGGCGTCGAGGCGGTCCTGGAGGTCCCGGCGCACCAGGGAAGGCGTCCGGGAGGCGGCCGGAGCGGCGGGGGTGGTGTACGGCATGAGAAGGGGACTCCCGTTGGTGGGTCTCATGTGCGGGTGTGCCGGTCCGGCCCGTGGACGAGCGGAGTGCGGGGCCGGCCGGGGGCGCGTCGCGCCCGGGCCTATGGTCTGGCGACCTCGACGGGCAGGTGCCGTACGCCGATGATGACGGCCGGGTTCTGGTAGGCCACGTCCTGGTACGAGGGGATCGCCAGGCTGCGGAATCGTTTATTCAGCATGCCCAGCGCGATCCGGGCCTCCAGTCGGGCCAGCGGCGCGCCGAAGCAGAAGTGGATGCCGTGTCCGAAGGTCAGGTGGGGGTTGGGCCGGCGCGTCACATCGAAGAGGTCGGGCGTGTCGAAGTGCGCGGGATCGCGGTTGGCGGCACCCAGGTGCACCATCAGCAGGCTGTCCGCCGGGATGTCGTGACCGCCGAGGACCACGGGCCGGGTGACCCTGCGGCCCAGCTCCGGGAAGGGCGGCAGCCAGCGCAGCACCTCCTCGACGGCGGACGGGATACGCGCGGGGTCGGCGCGCAGCGCGGCGTCCGTGCCGGGGTGCCGGTCGAAGGTGACGAGGGCGTTGCCCAGCAGCGCGGTGGTGGTGATGTGACCGGCGACCAGCAGGAGGGCGACGAAGCCGACCATCTCCTGGTCGGCGAGGCGGACTCCGTCCACCTCGGCGGCGATGAGCCTGCTGGTCAGGTCGTCGCCGGGAGCGGCACGGCGGGCGCGGATGTGCTCCAGCATGTAGCCGTTCATCTCGCGCACGGTGGGGGCGATGGCCTCCAGCGCCCGTTCCAGGTCGGCCATGTCGGGCGCCTCGCCGAGCTGGTCGCCGCCGAAGAGCACGCTCGCCCACTCCTGGAAGAGGCGGTGCTCCTCGGCGGGGATGCCGAGCAGTTCGGCGATGACGATGATCGGCAGCGGATAGGCCAGCGCGTCGACGAGGTCGAACCGGTCCCGGTCGGCGACGGCGTCCAGCAGCCGGGCGCACACGGCCTCGATGCGGGGTTCCAGACCGTGCACGACACGCGGGGTGAACGCCTGGCTCACCAGCGTGCGGAGCTTGCGGTGTTCCGGCGGGTCCATGCCGACGAAGTTGCCCTGCCGGAAGGTCTCGAAGTCGGACTGGGTGGGGGCGAGGGCGGAGAGGTCCGAGGAGTACGTCGCCGGGTCGGAGAGCACGGTCGCGGCGGTCTCGTGGTCGAGCACCTGCCAGACGCCCTGGGTCTCGTCGTACCGTACCGGCCCGGCCTCGCGTAAGTTCCGCCAGCGGTCGGGTAACTCCTCCAACAGGGCCCGTTCACCCGTCGGTTGGCTGCTGATCACCTTTTCTCCTTGCTGGCGCGTGCGGGCACGGAGGAGTTGCCGGGGCAGGGGGATGCCGCGGGCCGGCGACGGCCGGGGCCGCGGGCGGTCCGGGCACGACTGCACCACCGCTGCCGGGACGTCCGGGCGGAGGGTACGCGTGACCCGTGGTGCTTCCTCGTGCGGGGCTTGGCGGTCAGGTGCCGCCGGTCTGGTGCCGGATCGGGCCGGGGACACCGGGCACAAGCGGAACTCGCCCCGTGTACCTGACCCTCGTCGTGTGCGCCGCCCTCAACACATGCGGGGCAGGACCCGACGGCCGTAGGGCCGGCCGCGGCTCCTCAGCGCACACTGCCGTGCGGCGCACCAATCCGACATAACCCATCCCCTCGGCGATTCCTCCCGCGCGGTGACCGCGCGGGACCCTCCCGGTGTCGTGAACGGTCCGCGGAGCCGACAGCTCCGCCAGTCCGAATCGAGGTGTGAGAATACGCAGTCGCCGTGCATGCCGCCCCACGATTGGCATGATGCGCACTCCGTGGCACCTTCGTTTCGATGGAACTCGGCCACAGTCTTCACGGTGAGTCACGCGTAAGCAACCCCCTGAAGTTGAACGCAGAGTACTCTGGTGGTGCATTTGCGTCATCATCCGGCAACTTCAGCCGTCCTCTCGCGCGCACGAGGCAGCGGCCGGATCGTCGCAGCCGCGTGTGCCCCGGCGCCTCGTGCGTAAACCGAGCGCGCGAGAAAAACTTCACGCCGGAGGCCGGACGAGCGGCCCCCGGCCCCAAGGGCCCTGCCCGGCCGGTCCCGTGCCGCTGCGCGCAGAAGATGGCCGAACCCGCCCCTGATCTGGGGGGACGATTCGGCCAACGGACGCCGCGGGAACCGCTTTCGCAGACCGCACCGGACCGCCCCCGGGGAGCGCGCCGGATCGCGCCATCGCCCGCGACGGCTCACCATCGGCGTGTCGCATCGCCCCGCGGCCGGCCTCCAGAACCAGACCGGCGCCGGCCCGAGGGGACGGGATCCGCGGCTGCGACGTAGGGATTCGGCCATCCCGGCGCGACAGGGGCGCACGGGACGACCCCGTACACCACCCGTGCTTCCCCTGTGCGAGGTCCGTTCCGCCGCCGTGCACCCGGCCCGGCGGACCGTCGCACCGGCGCACCCGGCGGTCCCCGGACACGGCGAAACGGGCAGGTCGGCCGGGGTCGGCCGAACCGGGGACGGGGAGGTCGGGCCGGCCGTGCACGGCCGCTGTCCGGCCGCCGGGACACGCGGGCGGCGCCGCCCCCCTTCCCTCGTGTCCCGGCCGACGCGCCCGTGCGGTCGGCGCCGGTGCATGGAGACGGCCGGGCGGGGTAGGCGTAGCCGACCCCCGAGCAGGGGCGCGAACCGCGCCTCGTCCAGCGCTCGCCGTGCGCCGGGCGCCGCCGCGAGGGAGTCTTGTGCCCGGGGCGCGACGCACGGCCGTACGAGGAGGTGGTCGGTGTGTCCGACGGGTCAGGGCCGAGACCGGCACCGGCGGCCGACGGGGCGCCGGCCGGTCTGCCTGTGCTGTCGCTCGCGCTGGCCTCGATGCTGGAAGGGGTGCACGCGCACTCCGGCGCGGTCTACCTGCTCAGGCCCGACGAGCCGGTGCTGGAGATGGCGGTGCACGCGGGCATGCCCCGGGCGTTCGCGGCGCCCTGGGAACGGGTCGGGGTGAGCGCGCCGATCCCGGTCGCGGAGGCGGTGCGCGAGCGGCGGCTGGTGTGGGTGGGCGGCGAGGAGGAGATGGCCCGCCGCTATCCGCGTATCGCGGTGGTGCTGCCGTACCCGTTCGCGCTGGCCGCGGTGCCCGTGGCGACACAGGAGACGGTGTACGGCGCGGTGTTCGTGACCTGGCCGGGTTCGCATCCGCCGACGCTGTCCGAGCGGGAGCGGGACCACCTGACGGCGGCCTGCGGTCGGCTGGCGCTGCGGCTGGAGCGGGCCGCGCGGGAGAACCGGCCGTTCGGCCGGGAGCCGGACGTGCTGGCGACACCCCTGACGGGGGTGGCCGACACGCTGGGCTCGGCCGAGGCGGCGCGGATGGTGTCCCGGCTGCCGTACGGACTGGTGTCGCTGGACGTCCACGGCCGGATCTGCTTCGTGAACAAGGCCGCCGCCGAACTGCTCGGCAGACCGGCCGGGGAACTGCTCGGCACGCTGCCCTGGGTGGCGGTGCCGTGGCTGAACGACCCCGTGTACGAGGACCGTTACCGGGCGGCGCTGCTCAGCCAGCAGACGACGTCGTTCGTGGCGATGCGCCCGCCGGGCGAGTGGCTGTCGTTCCGCTTGTATCCGGGCACGACCGGGCTGAGCGTGCGGATCAGCCGGGCCCGGGCGGTGGCGGACATGGCGCGCGGCGCCCCGCGCACTGATCCGGGCCCGTCCCGGCTGGTGACGATCTCCCAGGTGCTGAGCCTGGCGGGCGCGCTGACCGAGGCGGTGAGCGTGCAGGACGTGGTGCAGCTGGTCTGGGAGGAGGTGGCGCCGGCCGTCGGCAGCCAGGCGCTGGTGATGCTGCGGGCGCAGGCGGGGCGGTTGCACGTGCTCGGGCACCGCGGGTACGCCGACCGGCACGTCGTGGAGCGGTTCGACGGGCTGCCGCTGTCCGAGCGCACCCCGGGCACGCAGGCGCTGAACTCGGGCGTGCCGGCCTTCTTCGCGTCGCGCGGGGAACTGGAGCGGCTGTACCCGAACCGGCACGAGACCCCCGACGGCTTCGCGGCCTGGGCGTACCTGCCGCTCATCGCGTCCGGGCGGCCGGTCGGCAGCTGTGTGCTGGCCTACGCCGAGCGGCACGTCTTCCCCGCCGACGAGCGGGCCGTGCTCACCTCGCTCGGCGGGCTGATCGCGCAGGCCCTGGAGCGGGCCCTGCTGTACGACGCCAAGCACCGGCTGGCGCACGGTCTCCAGCAGGCGCTGCTGCCGCACTCGCTGCCACCGCTGCCCGGCATCGAGGCGGCGGCCCGCTACCTGCCGGCCACCCAGGGCATGGAGATCGGCGGCGACTTCTACGACCTGGTGCCGGCCCGGCCGCTGGCGGCGGCGGTGATCGGGGACGTCCAGGGGCACAACGTGACCGCGGCGGGGCTGATGGGGCAGATCCGCACCGGCGTCCGGGCGTACACGACGGTGGGACAGGCACCGCACGAGGTGATGAGCAGCACCAACCGGCTGCTGATCGACCTCGCCGCCGACCTGTTCGCGAGCTGTCTGTACCTCCGGCTCGACCCGGCGCGCGGGCGGGCGGTCATGGCCCGGGCCGGACATCCGCCGCCGCTGCTGAGACGGCCGGACGGGCGGGTGCGGGTGCTGGACCTGGCCGGCGGTCCGCTGCTCGGGATCGACGCCTCGGCCGTGTATCCGACGACCGAGGTGTCCCTGGCGCCCGGCTCGGTGCTCGTGCTGTACACCGACGGCCTGGTGGAGTCGCCCGGCGTCGACATCGAGGACGCGCTGGCCGGCCTGTGCGAAGTGCTCGCGGAGATCGGCGACCAGCCGCTGGAGGCCCTGGCGGACCAGGTGGTCCGGTACGGCACGGCGGCGCGGGAGCGGATGGACGACGTGGCGGTGCTGCTGCTGCGGGCCCGCGGCGGCGGCTGAGGCGCGGCGGCCGAGGCGTACGGCCGCGGTCCGGCCCTCCCGCCGGAGGGCCGGACCGGGCCCCGGCGGCCGGAAAGAGGGGGAGGCCGCCGGGGAGTACGGGGTGCCGGTGACTTCAGTGACCGCCGGCCGGGGACGACGCGCCGTCCTCGGCCGTACCGGTGCCGGTGCCGGTGCCGGACTGGTCGCCGGCCGAGCCGGCCGGGTCGGCCGGGTCGGCCGGGTCGGCCGGGTCGGCTGGGTCGGCGCCGCCGCCGACCGGGTCACCGCCCGCGCCGGCCTGGTCACCGGCACCGGCCTGGCCGCCTTCACCCGCCTGGTCACCGGCGCCCGCCTGGCCGCCTTCACCCGCCTGGTCACCGGCGCCCGCCTGGCCGCCCTCGCCCGCCTGGTCACCGGCTCCGGCCTGGCCGCCCTCACCCGCCTGGTCACCGGCGCCCGCCTGGCCGCCCTCGCCCGCCTGGTCACCGGCACCGGCCTGGCCGCCCGCTCCGTCGCCGGTGTCGCCGAGGGTGGCGCCGGTGGCCTGGAGGGCGGTGGTGACCGGCTGGAAGAAGGTCTCGCCGCCGCTGGTGCAGTCGCCGCTGCCGCCGGAGGTCAGGCCGAGGGCCTTGCCGTCCTGGGTGAACAGGGAGCCGCCGCTGTCGCCGGGTTCGGCGCACACGTTGGTCTGGATGAGACCGTTGACGGTGTCGACGCCGTTCGGGCTGGTCTCGCTCTGGAAGTTGACGGTGGCGTCGAGCCCGGTGACCTGGCCGTCGCGCAGACCGGTGGTGGACCCCATCCGGAACACGTTCTCGCCGACCGTGGCGTCGGCGGCCTGGTTGATCTGCACGGTCTGGCCGTTGCCGGTGTCGACCTCGCTCGGCGCCCGAGTGGCGGCGTCGTTGTACTTGACCAGCGCGAAGTCGCTGCCCGGGAAGGTGGCCTGGTCGACGGTGGCGATGGGCTGCCCGTCCGCGGAGTCGGACCAGTCCTTGGCCGCGACCCCGCAGTGACCGGCCGTCAGGAAGGCGGGGCTGCCGTCGGAGGCGGTGACGTTGAAGCCCAGGGAGCAGCGGACGTTGCCGCCCTGCGCCTGGGAGAAGATGGCGTCGCCGCCCGAGACGAAGGGCTTGAAGGTGCCGGAGGACTTCTTCAGGGTCGCCATGCCGGAGCCGAGGCTGCGCACCGTCGACTCCAGCCGGTCCCACCGGGCGCCGGTGACGGTGCTGTCGGCGGTGACGAGGACCTTGTCGGTGCGCGGGTCGACGGCCCAGGAGGTGCCCGGGATGGTGGCCTTGGCCTTCAGCGTCCGCGCGGCCGCCTTGAGTTCCGCGGCACTGTTCTCCACCTGGCGGACGACCGCGCCCGCCTTCTTCGCCTGGACGATGACGTTGTTGTCGCCGTCGACCACGTTGACGACGAGCTGCTGCTTGCCGCTGTCGTAGTAGGAGCCGGCGAACGCGTCGCCGAGGATCTTCTCCAGCCGTGCGGCGAGGTCGGAGGCGTCGCCGGCCCTCAGGGTCCGCGCGTCCGTCGCGCCGGCCGCGCTCGCCCCGCTCTGGTCCTGGGAGGCGTTGGCGTGGGGCAGCAGGAGGGCCGCCGCTCCGAGCGCCGCGACACCGCCCACCGCTATCGCGGCCTTGCGCTTGGGCATTCGCTTGTGACTCAAACCTCTCGACCTCCTGGGGACGGGGGTCTGCCGCTGAGGGCAGTTCGGATCGGGCTTCGTATCGCGGCGCCTGGATGGCCGTACGTACGCACCGGCCGCGCGGTGTGTTCAATTCCGTTTCACACCGGACGCTTTCGTGCCGGGAATCGGCCACGCTCCGCGTGGCGCGGCGGGCGGCCGGGAACAATCCGCCCCATGACGATGACCGCCGCCGAGGCCGACAAGATCCTCTCCGCTCGTTTCGCCCCCTGGGTGCTCGATCTGGGGCTGACCGTCGAGGCGGTGGGCGAGGACCGGGCCGTGCTGCGTCTGCCCTGGTCGGACCGGTTGGCCCGGGAGGGCGGCGGCATGTCGGGCCAGGCGCTGATGGCGGCGGCCGACACGGCGACGGTCATCGCGGTGTCGGCCGCGCGGGGCGCCTTCGTGCCGATGACGACGGTGCAGCAGTCGACGTCGTTCCAGCGGGCGGTGACCGGTGCGGATGTCCTGATCGAAGCGGTCCTGACCAAGCTGGGCCGCCGGATGGCGTTCGCAGACGTCACGTTGAGCGATGCCGGATCGGGCGCGCTCGCCGCCCGGGCGAGCACGGTCTACGCGATCATGGGCTGACACGCTCGGCGACCGGTCGATCACAGTCAGCTCAAGACGCTAACCGGAATCCCCCCTTCAGGGAATCTGCACACCGGCTACCCAGGCGCCTCACCGGCACCGGCGGTTCTGCACATCCGCACCCCCCGGGCGACACCTTTGGCGAGGAGTGCCGGATTCGCATCGCGGCGGGCAAGGCGCGCGCCGCGACGATGCCGTGCGGCATGTGAAGGAGTCGCCGACAAGACGTGCGCACGCCTGCACGGATACGCCCCTTCGCCAGCCAAGTGCCCAGGTGAGAGCCCTGATTGATTGGAATCGCGCCCGGCGTGCGTGCTTTGATCCATCGCACCGCGGGGTCCGGCGGGCCCCCGGAGACGGGTGCCCGGCGCCCGCGGTCGCGGCCGTCCGTCTGTCCCCAGAGGGGGCCGCTCTCCCCCTTGTGAATATCCATATGAAGGGAAGTTCCACCATGAACTCCACCCCCCAGGTCGAGACCGTCGAGATCTCGGACGCCGAGCTGGACAACGTCTCCGGCGGTCTGTCCTCCAACACCCTGAACAGCACCCTCGGCACCGTGAACGAGATCGCCCCGGGCGTGACCGGTCTGGTCAACACGGTCGTCGGCACCGTCGAGGGCGTCAGCGGCCTGCACACCGCCCCGATCAACGGCCTGGTCGCCGGTCTCTGATCGCACCCCGGTGTCACCGGAGTCCCGGAGCCGTCCCTCGGCTCCGGGACTCTCGGATGCCCTGAAACAGTCGCGTCTCCCCCACAGGTGAGGGAAGTCCCGTGCAGTTCCGCCAACAGGCCCTCGCCAAGCTCCAGTCACCGGAGGAGCTGGACCTCCCGGTGCGGCTCGCCCGCCCGCAGGGCTGGCTCGCGCTCGGCGTGACCGTCGTCGTCATGGCCGCCGCCTCCGTGTGGGCGGTGACCGGCTCGGTCGCCTCCACCGTCGCGGCGCCGGCCGTCCTCACCCACGGGCAGGGCAGCTACCTGCTCCAGAGCCCCGTGTCCGGGCAGGTCACGGCCGTCCTCGCCCGGCAGGGCGAACGGCTGCCGGCCGACGCGCCCGTCCTCAAGGTCCGCACGGCGGACGGCGACACGGTGGTGCGGAGCGTCGCCGCGGGCCGGGTCACCACGCTCGCCGCCACCATCGGCCAGATCATCCGGACCGGCACCACCATCGCCGCGGTCGAGAAGGTCGCCCACGCCTCCGACCCGCTGTACGCGACCGTGTACGTGCCCGCCGAGAACGCGGCCGCCGTCCCGGTGCACGCCCCGGTCGACCTGACCGTGTCCTCCGTACCGACGCAGCGGTACGGAGTGCTGCGCGGCGAGGTGGCGTCGGTGGACCGTACCGCGCAGTCCGCCCAGTCGATCTCCGCGTTCCTCGGGGACAGCCAGCTCGGCGAGCAGTTCACCCGGGACGGCCGCCCGGTGGCCGTGCTGGTGAAGCTCGGCAGGTCGCCGTCCACGAAGAGCGGTTACCGGTGGTCGACCGCGGACGGGCCGCCGTTCCGGCTGGACTCCATGACCCTCGCCACCGCTTCCGTCCGGCTCGCCGACCAGCGTCCCGTCGATTGGCTGCTCCCGTGAACACCGCCCAGCGATCCCGCGGCCGCAGACGCGCGGCCCCCGCCCGGCGACCCGCGCCCACGTCCCGCACCGGCACGGTGCGCACCCCCACCGTCCTCCAGATGGAGGCCGTCGAGTGCGGCGCCGCCTCCCTCGCCATGGTCCTCGGCCACTACGGCCGGCACGTGCCGCTGGAGGAGCTGCGCATCGCCTGCGGTGTCTCCCGCGACGGCTCACGCGCCTCCAACCTGCTGAAAGCCGCCCGCGGTTACGGCCTGACGGCCAAGGGCATGCAGATGGACCTGGCCGCCCTCGCCGAGGTCCGGGCACCGGCCGTCCTGTTCTGGGAGTTCAACCACTACGTCGTCTACGACGGCATCGGCCGCCGCTTCGGCCGGCGCGGGGTGTACATCAACGACCCCGCCAAGGGCCGCCGTTTCGTCCCCATGGAGGAGTTCGACGGCAGCTTCACCGGTGTGGTGCTGGTGATGGAGCCGGGCGAGGACTTCACCCGGGGCGGGCGCCGGCCGGGTGTGCTCGGCGCCGTGCCGGCCCGGCTGCGCGGCACCGCGGGCGCCCTCCCGGCGGCGGTGCTGGCGAGCCTGCTGCTGGTCGCCGTCGGCGCGGCCGTCCCCGCGCTCAGCCGCACCTACATCGACATGTTCCTGATCGGCGGGCAGACCTCGCTGCTGGGCGTGCTGTTCACCTCGATGGCCGCCTGCATCCTGCTCACCCTGGTGCTGACCTGGCTCCAGCAGGCCAACCTGCTGCACGGCCGGATCATCTCCTCCACCCTCTCCAGCGCCCGCTTCCTGCGCCACCTGCTGCGGCTGCCGGTGACGTTCTTCGCCCAGCGCTCCCCCGCCGACCTGGTGCAGCGCCTCCAGTCCAACGACCAGGTCGCCGAAACCCTGGCCCGCGACCTCGCGGCGGCCGGCGTCGACGCCGTCGTGGTCGTGCTGTACGCGGTCCTGCTCTACACCTACGACCCGCAGCTGACGCTCGTCGGCATCGGCGTGGCCCTGCTCAACGTGGCGGCCATGCGCCTGGTCGTACGGCTGCGCGCGACCCGTACGGCCAAGCTGCGCGCGGACACCGCCCGGCTGACCAACACCGCGTACACCGGCCTCCAGCTGATCGAGACGATGAAGGCGACCGGCGGCGAGGACGGCTACTTCCGCAAGTGGGCCGGACAGCACGCCACGACCCTGGAGGAGCAGCAGCGGCTCGGCGTGCCCAGCGCCTGGCTCGGCGTGGTGGCGCCGACGCTCGCCACCTTCAACAGCGCGCTGATCCTGTGGATCGGCGGGCTGCGCGCGGTCGAGGGGCACATCTCGGTCGGTCTGCTGGTCGCCTTCCAGGCGCTGGTCACCCGCTTCACCGCCCCGCTCACCCGGCTCAACGGCGTGGCGGGCCGCATCCAGGACTTCGCGGCCGACGTGGCCCGGCTGAAGGACGTGGAGAACTTCCAGGCCGACCCGCTCTACGCCCGCCCCGGCGGCGGCGACTCGGCCCGGCGGCTGCACGGGCACGTCGAGCTGGAGAACATCACGTTCGGCTACAGCCCGCTCGACAAGCCCCTGCTGACCGGCTTCGACCTGACGGTGGGTCCGGGCCGGCAGGTGGCCCTGGTCGGCGGTTCCGGCAGCGGCAAGTCCACGGTCTCCCGGCTGATCTCCGGTCTCTACACCCCGTGGGACGGGGTGATCCGGATCGACGGCCGGCGGCTGGAGGACATCCCGCGCGGCACGCTCGCCGCGTCCGTCTCCTTCGTCGACCAGGACGTCTTCCTCTTCGAGGGGTCCGTCCGCGACAACGTGGCGCTGTGGGACCCGTCGATCCCGGACGAGGCGGTGGTGGAGGCGCTGAAGGACGCGGCCGTGTACGACGTGGTGATGCGCCGGCCCGGCGGCATCCACAGCACGGTCGAGCAGGACGGCCGCAACTTCTCCGGCGGTCAGCGCCAGCGGCTGGAGATCGCCCGGGCGCTGGTGCGGCGGCCGAGCATCCTCGTGCTGGACGAGGTGACCAGCGCCCTGGACGCGGAGACCGAGCTGGTCGTGATGGACAACCTGCGGCGCCGCGGCTGCGCCTGCGTGGTGATCGCGCACCGGCTGAGCACGGTCCGCGACAGCGACGAGATCGTGGTCCTCCAGCACGGCGTGGTCGTGGAGCGCGGACGGCACGAGGAGCTGGTGGCGCGCGGCGGCGCGTACGCGGCACTGGTCAGGGAGCGGTGAGATGACGACGGTTCAGGAGGGGTACGACGGGGACCTCGTCCTCGGCGCGCTCGGCTCGCTGGGCGCCCGGCTGGACTGCGCCGGGCAGAACCGGCTGGACCTGGAGGGCCCGCAGGTGCTGTGGCTGGTCGCGGCCGGGGCGCTGGACCTGTTCGCGGTGGACGCCGTCCAGCAGGGGCACTGGCACCACCTCGGCCGGCTGGAGCCGGGAGCGCTGCTGCTCGGCCCGGTCACCGGCCCCCAGCACACCCTGGTGGCCCGCCCGGTCCGGGACTGTGCCGTCCACCGCGTCAACCTGCGCGAGCTGTACCAGCCCGCCCCCACGCAGACCTGGTCGTACGACGAGTACGGCAACCCGCAGTACGTACCGCCCACCACGAGCCCGCTGGAGTACGCCCTCGCGCTGGGCGTCGGCCGCGGCCTGTCCGTCCTCTTCCAGGCCCCGCTGGCCGAGGACCGGACGGCCACGCCCGCCGACGACGACGTGTTCTGGATGCAGGTGCCGCCGGGCAGCGTCCAGTACGGCTCGCTGTACGGCGCCGAGGCGGCCGCCGATCTGCTGATGGACCCCGCCCTGTGGCAGAGCATGGTCGACCAGCAGTACCGGCTGCTGACCGCGCTGGACCGCTGGATCGAGCAGCTGGAGCGCACCCACGAGACACGGACGGCCGCCGGCATCAAGGCCGGTGAGGCGGTCCGCGCCCAGGCCGACCGGACGCTGCTGGCCTCCATCGGGAAGCGCTCGGCCCGCCGGGCCACGGCCGCCGACGCCGACGCCACCTACGCGGCCTGCCGGATCGTGGCCGAGGCGGCCGGGATCGAGCTGGCCGAGTCCGCGCGAAGCGGCACCGAGAGCGACCGGCTGGACCCGGTGGAGCGGGTGGCGCTGGCCTCCCGGGTGCGTACCCGTGCCGTGCGGCTGAGCGGCCGCTGGTGGCGGGAGAACGTCGGCCCGCTGGTCGGCCGGCGGGCCCTGTCCCAGGCGCCGGTCGCGCTGCTGTGGCGGCGCGGCGGTTATGTGGCCGTGCATCCGGGCACCGGCCGGGAGACCCCGGTGGAGAAGGCGAACGCGGAGGAGTTCGAACCGCGCGCGGTGATGTTCTACCGGCCGCTGCCCGACCAGCGGCTCGGGCCGCTCGGGCTGCTGCGCTTCAGCCTGCGCGGCACCCGCGGGGACCTGCTGAGCCTGCTCCTGGCCGGGCTGGTGACGGTCGCGATCGGGGCGCTGGTGCCGATCGCGACCGGCAAGGTGCTCGGCGAGTACGTACCGCGGGCGCAGGAGGGCCTGATCGTCCAGGTGTGCCTGGCCGTGATGGTGAGCGGGGTGGTCGCCGCGGCGTTCACCCTGCTGGAGAACCTGTCCATCCTGCGGCTGGAGGGCCGGATCGAGGCGGCGCTCCAGCCCGCCGTCTGGGACCGGCTGCTGCGCCTGCCCACCCGCTTCTTCACCCAGCGCTCGACCGGTGAACTGGCGAGCGCGGCCATGGGCATCAGCGCGATCCGCCGGACGCTGGCCGGTGTCGGCCCGGTGGTCGCCCAGTCGGTGACCGTCGGAGCGATGAACCTGGGTCTGCTGCTGTGGTACAGCGTGCCGATGGCGCTCGCGGCGATCGGCATGCTCGTCGTCATCGGGGCGGTGTTCGGCGGGCTCGGGCTGTGGCAGGTGCGCTGGCAGCGGCGGCTGGTGGTGCTCGGCAACAAGCTGAACAACCAGGCGTTCCAGACCCTGCGCGGGCTGCCCAAGCTGCGGGTGGCGGCGGCCGAGAACTACGCGTACGCGGCGTGGGCGCGGGAGTTCGCGCGCAGCCGGGAACTCCAGCAGAAGGCCGGCCGGATCAAGAACCTCACCACGGTGCTCGGCGCGGTCTACCTGCCGGTGTGCACCCTGCTGATGTTCATGCTGCTGGCGGGCCCGGCCGAGGGGGCGATGTCGGCGGCGGACTTCCTCGCCTTCAACACGTCGGTGACCATGCTGCTGACCGCGGTGACCCAGCTGACCGGCGCGTTCGTGTCGGCGGTGGCGGCGCTGCCGCTGTTCGAGGAGATCAAGCCGGTGCTGGAGGCCACGCCCGAGGTGCGCAGGGCCAGCACCCGTCCGGGCCCGCTGTCGGGCGCGCTGGAGGCCCGCCGGCTGTCCTTCCGGTACGCCGACGACGGCCCGCTCGTGCTGGACGACGTGTCGTTCGCGGTACGCCCCGGCGAGTTCGTGGCGATCGTCGGCCCGAGCGGCTGCGGCAAGTCCACGCTGCTGCGCCTGCTGATCGGCTTCGACAAGCCGGTCTCCGGCAGCGTGCTGTACGACGGCCAGGACCTCGCGGCGCTCGACCGGTCGGCGGTGCGCCGGCAGTGCGGGGTGGTCCTCCAGCACGCCCAGCCGTTCACCGGCTCGATCCTGGACGTCATCTGCGGCACCGAGCCGTACACGCCGGAGGAGGCGATGGCGGCGGCGGAGCTGGCGGGGCTCGCGGAGGACATCCAGCGGATGCCGATGGGGCTGCACACGATCGTCTCGGCGGGCGGCGCGGTCTCCGGCGGCCAGCGGCAGCGGCTGATGATCGCCCAGGCCCTCATCCGGCGCCCGCGCATCCTCTTCTTCGACGAGGCGACCAGCGCGCTGGACAACGACACCCAGCGCATCGTCATCGACAGCACCCGCAAGCTGAACGCGACCCGGATCGTCATCGCCCACCGCCTGTCGACCGTCCTGGACGCCGACCGGGTGATCGTGATGGAGGACGGCAAGGTCGTCCAGCAGGGCACACCGGCGGAACTCCTCGCGGACACCGGCGGCCGCCTGCACGAGCTGGTGCGCCGCCAGCTGGCCTAGCCGGGGGCCCGGCATGACCGGCGGGCCCTCTAGGGGGTGTCCCGCGCCGCCCCGTCGGCCGGCGCGTCCGGCTCGTCGTCCGGCGCGTCCGGCCCGTCGTGGTGGTGGGACGGCATCCAGTGGTGCTCGGTGAACCAGCGGCCGAACAGGGCACCGCCGTAGATGACGAAGCCGACGCCGATGAGCCAGGACTCGACGACGAGCACGGTCCCGACGGCGCCGTAGCTCAGGGCGTTGGTGACGATGAGCGGGGTGAAGACGAGGTAGGAGAAGGCCCGCAGCCCGGCCAGGCCGATGACCGTGGCCAGCGCGCCCGGCAGCAGCGCGCGCCAGCGGACCTGGCCGCCCAGCAGGAAACGCTGCCCCCACCAGAAGAACAGCACGCCGCTGGCCGTGGACAGGGCGATGCGCTGGTCGCCGTGCAGGGCCGTCTTCGTCGTCACCTCCTGGTAGAGGTAGGCGGTCAGCACCACCAGCCAGGTGGCCTGCCGCCAGACCCGGTGCCAGGGGCCGGAGGCCAGGCCCCAGATGCGTTCGTAGGCGTTCTGCACACTGCCCCCGAAGGCCACGCCGAAGACGGCGAGCAGTACGGCGCTCCAGACGCTGGTGGTGCCGATGACCTTGCGCGGCGGGCTGATGACGTCGGTGAGCACGTGCGCGGACCGGCCGGACAGGCCCATGCCGTCGGTGAGCCAGGAGGCGAAACCGCCGCGCACCAGCGGGTCGGCCGCGGCGACCACGATCAGCAGCGGCGCCAGCGTCACCAGGGCCAGGGTGGCGAACCCCATGGCCCGGTGCATCAGCTCCAGCTCCCGGCCGTGCGCGAACAGGGCTCCGACGCGCAGCCATTCCCACGCGCGCAGCAGGCCGCGCCGCAACCGCCTCACGGCTCCTCCCGTGCTCGCCGCCCGCACACTCTTCCGTGCGTCCTTCGGTGCCGACGCATCCAGCCTGGCACGCGCCGGGCGACTCGCAGCCGGAACGCGGGCAGCGGCGGCGGCTCCGTGCTGCGGACGGGTGACCGTGCGGTCCGGCGACACGGCGGACGGGTCCGCCGTTCGCGGACCGCCGCACGGGAGAATCGGGACCTGTGCGCACCACCGACCACGAGGCGCCGGGCGGCCGGCGGCGACCGCTGATCCTGAGCGCGAGCATGGGGGCCGGTCACGACACCGTGGCCGCCGAGCTCGCGCGGCGGGCCGCGGCCCGGGGGCACGAGGCCCGGACCGTCGACGTCCTGCGGCTGCTGCCGTACGGCCTGGGCACGGGGCTGCGGCGCGGCTACCACGCGACGGTACGGCACCTGCCCTGGGCGTACGCCGGGGTCTACGGCGCGTTCCTGCGCCCGGGTCCCGGCCGGCGGCCCAGCGGGGTACCGCTGGCCCGGCTCGCCGCCGACCGGCTGACCGACCTGGTGGAGCGGACGGGTGCCGACGTGGTGGTGTCCGTGTTCCACCTGGCCGCGCAGCTCACCGGTCATCTGCGGGCCCGGGGCGGGCTGCGGGTGCCGAGCGCGGTGTTCGTGCTCGACTTCGCGGTGCACCGGCAGTGGCTGCATCCGGGCAACGACCTCCACCTGTGCCTGACGGACGCGGCGGCGCGTGAGGTGCGCCGGGCGGTGCCCGGGCCCGTGGTCACGACCGGGCCGGTGGTCGCGCCCGCCTTCCGCGCGCCCGCCCCGGGGGCGGCCCGGTGGCGGGAGCGGTTCGCCGGGCGGGCGCCCGGCCGGCCGCCGGTGCTGCTGTCGGCCGGGGCCTGGGGGGCGGCCTCCCGGCCGGCCGCCACCGCCCGGCTGCTGGCGGCGGGCGGTTACCTCCCGGTGGTGCTGTGCGGCCGCGACGAGCGGCTGCTGGCGCGCATGTCCCGGGAGCCCGCCGCCCTCGCCCTGGGCTGGGTCGACGACATGCCCGGGCTGCTTGCCGCCTGCTACGCCCTGGTGGACAACGCCGCCGGGCAGACCGCCGTCCAGGCCCTCGCGACGGGCTTGCCCGTGGTCGGCCACCGCCCGCTGCCCGGCCACGGGGCGGACGGGGTCCGCCGGATGGCCGAGGCCGGCCTGTCGGAGCTCACCGCCGACGGCCCGTCACTGCTGAGGGCACTCGCCGGACTCCCCGAGGGCGGCCGCGCGCGCGAGACCCGCGTGACCCGCGGCCACGCCCTGTTCCGGCACGACGCGATGGAGTGCGTGGCACGACTGTGAGCGGGGCCCGCGGGCTGCCGGCCGGACTTGGGCCCGCTGGACGAGCGTGACAGGGCGGCACCGCTCGCGAGATCGGCGCGTACACGTCCCCCGTCACCCCGTCGCGGCCCCCGACGGAACGGCCCCGCGGGCCGGGTGTGGTGCCGGGATGTGCACGTGCAGCGGGCCGACCGTGAGGCCCGCCGCGTGGCAGTCCCGGACGATGAGCGGGAGCGCGCCCAGCGCCGCGTGCCAGCAGCCGGGGGCCGAGAGCCGGTCGGAGTCGTGCAGCAGGACGGTGCCGCCGCCGCGCAGGTCCGCGGCGACCCGGGCCCGTACGGAGGCCGGTGTGGCGTCGGCCGTCCAGTCCCTGCCCCACGCCGACCACAGCACCGTCCGCAGACCGGCCCGGCGGGCGGCGCGCGAGCGGCTCGCGGTGAGGATGCCGTACGGCGGCCGGTACCACCACGGGCGGTGCCCGGTGAGCTCGCGCACCAGGCGGACGGTGCGGGCCACCTCCTCGGCGTCGCGGGCGAACGCGGGCCGCCAGGGCCGGTCGTGGGTCCAGCCGTGCACGCCCAGCTCGTGTCCGCGCCGTACCGTCTCGCGGATCACGGCGGGGTGGCGTGCCGCGTGCTCGCCGAGCACGAAGAAGGTGGCCCGCACACCGAGCTCGTCCAGCGCGTCGAGGAAGCGCGGGGTCGACACCGGGTCCGGTCCGTCGTCGAAGGTGAGTGCGACGTGCCGGCGGTGGCCGGTGCCGGCGAGCCCGGGGAAGAACGGCAGCCGCACGCCCGGGAGCCAGGTGGCCGCCGGGCCGATGTGGAGGGCGGCGACGCCGGCCGGGACCAGGACGGCGGCCGTCCGCCAGGAGCGGCCGGACACGGGGGACATCGGTGACCTACCTCCTCGGGGTGCGGGGCGCGGCGGCGGGGCCGGGACGCGCCGCCGGGCCGTCGGCGTCCCACTGGCCGCCGACCGACGGGGCGCGGGCCAGGCCGACGCTGCCCGCGCCGATCAGGGCGACGCCGATCAGCTCGGGCAGCACGGCCAGGCCGAGATGGATCCGTTCGGCGAACAGCACCCAGCCGAGAGCGACGCTGGTGAGTGCGTCGCCGAGGGTGAGCGCGGGCTGGGAGGCCGTCAGCGACCCGGCCGCGAGCGCGCCCTGGAGCACCACGAAGGCGACGAGTCCGGCGGCCCCCGTGGCGTACGGCGACCAGTGCCCGAACATCGCCGCCGGGCCCTGTCCGAGCCGTCCCACGGCCTCCTTGAGCAGCGCCGCGGTGGTGGCGAAGGCCACCGCGGAGGCGAGTCCGAGCAGCGCGGCCCGGGACGCGCCCCGCGTCGGACGGGCGACCGCCAGGAGCAGGACGACGACGCCGAGTGCCGCGCCTCCGCCCAGCAGCCAGTCCCCCGGCGCCGCGGTCTGCCGGCCGGCCGACGGGGCGGCCGCCAGGAGGAACAGCGCCAGCCCGCAGGCGAGGGCGAGGAACGCCAGCCAGGTCCGGGCGTCCGGGGGGCGCCGGAAGACGACGCTGCCCACGGCCAGCGTGAACAGCAGCTCGGTGGCGAGCAGCGGCTGGACCAGGGACAGGCTGCCCACGGCCAGTGCCCCGGCCTGGAGGAGGCTGGACAGCGCCAGCAGACCGGCGCCCGCCAGCCAGGAGCGGCGGCGCAGCGTCCGGCGGAACCGGCGTACGGCGGACCCCGCCCCGCCGCCCTCGTCCTGTTCCTGCACGGCGGCCCGGCGCTGCAGGACCGAGGCGGACGCGTTGGACAGCGCGGCCAGCAGGGCGAGCACCACCGTGAGGACGGTCATGACCGGTCACCCGTAGCGGGCGGCGAGCCGCCGGTAGATCCCGGGAGCAGCGCCGCGCACCCGGGCGGGCAGGCGCAGCCAGCCGGGCACGTACACCTCGTCCCGGCCGTGCAGGACGGCGGCGCGGACCGCGTCCGCCACGCGCTCGGCGGGCACGGGCCGCGGCCAGGACCGCGTGTAGGGGGTGCCCCGCCGTTCGAAGAAGGGCGTGTCGACCACGCCCGGTACGACATGGCTGACGCCCACCCCGGTGCCGCGCAGCTCGTAGCGCAGCGCGTCGGCGAAGGTGCCGAGGGCGGCTTTGGCCGCGGAGTAGACGGCTTCGCCGCGCACGCCCACGCTGCCGGCGAGGGATCCGATAAGGACGACGCGTCCCGATCCGGCCGCGACCATGTGGGGCAGCAGGGTGCGCACCAGGCGCAGGGTGGCGAGCAGGTCGACGCCGACGACCTCGTCGATGCGCTCGGCGGGCATGCCGGTGAAGTCCCCGGCCCAGCCCACGCCGGCGCCGGCCACCAGCAGGTCCAGTCCGCCGAGGCGGTCCAGGGCGAGGTCGGCGAGCCGGCGGTCGGCGCCCGGCCGTGCCAGGTCCGCGGGCAGTGCCACCGCTCCGGCGGTGGCGGCCACCTGCTCCAGTCGGGTGACGTCGCGTCCGCTCAGCGCCAGCCGCCAGCCGCCCTCGGCGGCCAGCCTGCGGGCCACGGCGGCGCCGATGCCCGAGGAGGCGCCCGTGATCAGGGCGGTGCCGCCCCGGCCGGCGCGCTCCCGGCCGGTCCGCGGCTGACGAGCGGCCTGCGCGGCCGAGACCGGCACCGGCCGGGTGCCGTTCGACGGTCCTGTGGGGAAGGGGGCATGGGGCATGGTGACGACCTCACTGCGACGGCGTGCACGGGCTCGCGGACTCGGGGCCGAACCTTCGCGGTGTTTCCAGGGCGCCACAGACTGGAACAGCGCGCACGGCGGGGCGCCCGCCACCCGGGGCGCGACCCCCGGCCGGAAGGCCGGCACACAACGGTCATTGCCGTCACCGACCGCCGTCGCCGGCGTCGCCACCGCCGTCGCCACCGTCGTCGTCCGGAATACATCACGCGTAAAAGAAACGTTGCCGTTTCGCGAGAAGTACTCTACGCTCGACGTGTACGAAACGGTTTCGTTTACGAGCCGTCTGTCCCGCCGTCCCCGCACGGCCTCCCCGAACGACTTCCCTGGAGTGGTTCCGCATGCCCGAGAAGACCCTGGCCGAGAGCTCCCGAGCCCAGGCGGCGGCGATAGCACACGGCGCGGCCTCGCCCAGGCGGTGGTGGATCCTCGCCGTCATCGCCGTCGCCCAGCTGATGGTGGTCCTCGACGCCACGATCGTGAACATCGCCCTGCCGTCCGCCCAGACCGACCTCGGCTTCTCCGACGGCAGCCGGCAGTGGATCGTCACCGCCTACGCGCTGGCCTTCGCCTCCCTGCTGCTGCTCGGCGGCCGGATCGCCGACCTGTTCGGCCGCAAGCCCGCCTTCCTCGCCGGTGTCGTCGGCTTCGCCGCGGCCTCCGCGCTCGGCGGCGCCGCGAACGGCTTCACCATGCTGGTCGTCGCGCGTGCCCTCCAGGGCGCCTTCGGCGCGCTGCTCGCCCCGGCCGCGCTGTCGCTGCTCAACACCACCTTCACCGACGCCCGGGAGCGGGCACGCGCGTTCAGCGTGTACGGCGCGATCGCGGGTGCCGGCGGCGCGGTCGGCCTGCTGCTCGGCGGGGTGCTCACCGACGCGCTGGACTGGCGCTGGACGCTGTACGTGAACGTCGTGATCGCGGTCGTCGCCTTCGCGGGCGGCTGGATCCTGCTGGGCAGCCACCGCGACGCGGCGGACGCCAAGCTCGACGTGCCGGGCACGGTGCTGGTCGCCACCGGTCTGTTCGCCCTGGTCTACGGCTTCTCCAACGCCGAGACCCACGACTGGGACTCGCCGCTGACCTGGGGCTTCCTGATCGCGGGCGGTGTGCTGCTGGCGGCCTTCGCCTGGTGGCAGACCAAGGCGGCGCACCCGCTGCTGCCCCTGCGCATCCTCCTCGACCGCGACCGGGCGGCCTCCTTCCTCGCGGTGCTGATCACCGGCGCGGGCATGTTCGGCGTGTTCCTCTTCCTGACCTACTACCTCCAGCTCAACCTCGGCTTCAGCCCCACGAAGACCGGTCTGGCGTTCCTGCCGATGGTCGGCGCGCTGATGGTGACCGCGCAGGTCGCGACCACGGTCCTGCTGCCCCGGATCGGCCCCAAGGTCGTCATCCCGCTCGGTTTCGCGATCGCCACGGCCGGCATGGCGTGGCTGACCGGCATCGGCCTGGACTCGCACTACCTGAGCGCCGTGCTGCCGCAGCTCGTCCTGACCGGCGTGGGTCTCGGCATGGTCATGCCCCCGGCCATGCAGCTGGCCACCAGCGGGGTCGCCGCCGAGGACGCGGGCGTGGCCTCCGCGACCGTCAACGCCATGCAGCAGGTGGGCGGGTCGATCGGCACGGCCCTGCTGAACACCCTCGCGGCGAGCGCCGCCACGGACTACCTCGCCGGCCGGGACGCCACCGACCGGGTGGCGGGGGCGCAGGCCACGATCGAGAGCTACACCACCGCCTTCTGGTGGTCGGCGGTGTTCTTCGGCGCGGGCGCCGTGCTCGCCTTCGTGCTCCACCGGCGCGGTGTGCCGGCGCAGGACGCCGGTGCCGCCCCCGTCGTCCACATGTGACCTGGCCGCCGTCCGGGCCCGAGGGGCCGCCGTCCGCAGGGAGACGGCGGCCCCTCGCCCTGTCCCGCGGGACACCGCGGGACGCTTGGGACCGCTCCGCCGGGTAACTCGCAGGGGAGATCGCCCTGACGACGGAAAGGAGCCGCCATGCCTGGTGGGAACGAGCGCGACGGTGCGAACGGCCCCGAGGACCGGCCGGAGACGGCCCTGGAGGAGGTGCTCCGGGAGGTCGAGGAGGCCGAGAAGCGCGACGAGGACCGGTCCGCCTCGGGGGAGGCCGGTGACGGCATCACGCCGAACACCGGTGCGCAGGAGCAGGCGAACGGCAACTGAGCCCAAAGGGGCGGCGCAGCACGGAGTGGCCGGCCCGCGCCCGGGAGCCCGGCCCGGCGGCGCCGCGCCCGGTGGTCCCCGGCGCCCGAGCCGCTCCGCACGGGTGCGCGGCTTCCGGCGCGGTACGCGGTGAACGCCTGCCCACGAGCCGCTCCGCACAGGTGCGCGGCCGGCCGGTGCGGTGGGGCCGGCCCGGGTCCCGGGCATGCCCGGCGCCGGCCGCGCCCGTCCACCGATCACTGCTTTGCGGCGGTCCGGGTACCCGAGCCCCATGAACCACCACGCGCGAGGACCCCAGCTGCCCCCGTCCCGCGGCCCGCTGTCCGCCGCGGTCGCCGCCTACCTGCACGGCACGGGCCCCCTCCCCCGCCCCGCGGACGCCGGATCCGCCGACCCGTACGGCGACGATCTCCAGCTCGCCCTCTACCTGTGCTACGAGCTGCACTACCGCGGCTTCGCCGGTGTGCCGCCCGAGACCGAGTGGGACCCGGAGCTGCTGCGCGTCCGGGCCGCGATGGAGCACCGCTTCCTCGGCGCCCTGCGCGCCGACACCCCGGTCCACGACAGCCTGGACGACGCGCTCGCCGCTCTCCTGGTGGAGCCGCTGGAAGGCACCGGGGTCAGCCACTTCCTGCGCGCGGAGGGCGAGCTGTGGCAGCTGCGGGAGTACGCGGCACTGCGCTCGCTGTACCACCTGAAGGAGGCCGACCCGCACGCCTGGGTGCTGCCGCGGCTGTGGGGCCGGGCGAAGGCGGCGATGGCGGCGGTGGAGTACGACGAGTTCGGCGGTGGCCGGGCCGACCGGGTCCACGCGCGTCTGTTCGCCGACCTGATGACGGATCTCGGCCTGGAGACCGCCTACGGCCGCTACCTGCCCGAGGCCCCCGCCGAGATGCTGGCCGTGGTCAACATGATGTCCCTGTTCGGACTGCACCGGGAGCTGCGCGGTGCGCTGGTGGGCCACTTCGCCGAGGTGGAGATCACCTCCTCCCCCGCCTCCCGCCGGCTGGCCGAGGCGATGCACCGCACCGGCGCCGGGCCCGCCGCCGCGTTCTTCTACGACGAACACGTGGAGGCGGACGCCGTGCACGAGCAGGTCGTCCGCCACGAGGTGATCGGCGGACTGCTCGACGAGGAGCCCGAGTTGGCGCCGGACATCGCCTTCGGGATCGACGCGACCGAGTACCTGGAGGGGCGGCTGGGCCGGCGGCTGCTCGCCGACTGGAGCGCCGGACGCTCGTCCCTGCTGACCCCGCTGCCCCGACAGCTGTCCCATACATCCTGAACACCGGGGTACCCGCGTGGTGTGATCGCTTTGGTACTTCCGGGCGTGTACGCCCCACAGGACGATACGGAGCTGCTGACCGAAGCCCTCCGTGAAGAGGCCCCGGCGCCCGGCGCCCGGGTGCTGGACGTAGGCACCGGCAGCGGCGCGCTCGCTCTGGAGGCGGCCCGGCGAGGCGCCGAGGTGACCGCGGTGGACGTGTCGCGGCGGGCGGTGTGGACGGCACGGCTGAACGCGTGGCTGAGCCGCGTGCCGGTGCGCATCCGGCACGGCAACCTCTTCGCACCGGTCCGCGACCGGACGTACGACCTCATCCTGGCGAACCCGCCGTACGTGCCGGCGCCGGACACCCGCCGCGCGCCGCGCGGCCGGTCCCGCGCCTGGGACGCCGGAGACGACGGCCGGCTGCTGCTGGACCGGATATGCCGGGACGCGCCGGCACTGCTGCGCCCGGAAGGGGTCCTGCTGATCGTGCACTCGGCGCTCAGCGACCCCGACCGCACCCTGGAGCTGCTGCGGGAGGCGGGCCTGAAGGCCGCGACGGTCCGGCGCCGGTGGATCGCCCTCGGCCCGGTGCTGCGCTCCCGGGAGGACTGGCTGCGCCGGCGCGGGCTGCTCGCGCCGGCCGACGACAGGGAAGAGCTGGTGGTGATCCGTGCCGAACGACCGCGCTGACGCCGCCGGGGCGAACCGCCCGGGCGACCCCGAACCGCAGAACTGTGCCGCGGCGGGAGGCAAGGACGCCCCGGCCCCCGCGCCGGACCCCGCCGCCCGGGCCCGCCGGATCACGGTGCAACGGCGCGGGCCCCTCCTGGTGGAAGGGCCCGTCGAGATCGAACTCGAGGACGGAACCACGGTCTCCTCGGACCGGTTCCGTGTCGCTCTGTGTACCTGCCGGCGCAGTCGCCGCTACCCGTGGTGCGACACCAGTCACAGACGCAGGGTCTGAGCAGCTGTTGAAACAGATTGTTTTTCGCCGCTCCCCGGGACGGCCCCCCACGGACCGGCCCGGGGAGCGGCTGTGTGCCCGGAGCCTGCGGGCGGCCCCACTCCGCCCGCCTGCCCCGGCGCGAGATCGCAGGCTCCCCGCTCCAGGGGCCGCACTCCCCAGTTGCGAGCCTGATCCGGTGTTCACGAGGAACCCCTGCGATCCCGGTCTAGAAGGTGAAGAGACTGCCGAAGGCGTCCCTCACACAGGTGTTGCCGAAGGTGCGCTCGTAGGAGACGCGCTTGCCCTGCCAGACGCCCTGCACCGTCACGACGACGGGGTCGTACTGCTTGGTGCACATCATGTCGCCGGTCGGCTTCAGGGCGTCCAGGTCACCGCCTGTGCCGCGCAGTTCGGCGCAGGCCTGGGCGGCGGCCGGATGGGTGCCGGAAGCCGTGGGGGCGCAGTTCAGGGTGACGGCGCGCTCCGGAGTGGCCGTGGCCGCGTCGTTGCCGTGGCCGGTGACGAGCACCAGCGCCGAGGGGGCGTAGAGCGACGACGGGGCGGCGCCCGGTGCAGCGACGGCAGCCCCGGTCAGGGGTCCGCATACGGCTGCGGCCGTGAGGCCGAGGGCCGCTGCCCAGCGCGCGGTGTTCCGCATTGTGTGCATCCTTCCGCTCGAACAGACGAGTTGCCGGCTCCATCCCGGTCGGGCACCGGAGCGGCGAGCGCCACTCTGCCGAGTCCACCGCCGAAACTCACATCGAACCCACAGCTTTCAGTAACCTTTCGTGTTGAATCAGTGGCGTGAAGTCACGGAAATCGAACGCTGTGACCCCGGAACTGTGGCGTTTCCCCTCCCTCGAAGCGGCCAGATGGCTGAAAATCAGCTGTTCGTTAATCGTCCTGAAACATTCCGACTCTGCGCGCGTCGAGCCCCTTCATGACTCGCTGTGTTCATGAAGTGATCACCGGGAGCGGGTCCGTCCGCCACCCGGCGCGGACCGCCCGCGACTCTGTCCGCCGCCCGGAACGGACCATCCCCTTCCGCCGGCCGGCACCCGCCGACGGATCCCGGGCGGTGCCCCTGCGGGTACCGATCGCTATGGTCGGGCGGGTACGCGGCCGGCGCGAGGCGGGAGGGGACGGATGGCGCGGCACTGGGCGGACTTCCAGTACGAGATCTATCTGAACGGGATGACGGGGACCGTGCCCCGGCTGCCGACCGACCTGACCCGGCTGGAGGAGCTGGCCGCACACCGGCTCGGCCCGGGCCCGGTGGGCTATGTGGCGGGCAGCGCGGGCGACGGCAGCACGGCCCGCGCCAACCGGGCGGCCCTCGCCCGGCGCCGGATCGTGCCGCGCGTACTGCGGGACGTGCAGGAGCGGGACCTCACGACCGAGGTGCTGGGGCGGACCCTCCCGGTGCCGCTGGCGCTGGCTCCCGTGGGCACGATCTCGATCATGCACCCGGACGCCGAGCCGGCCGTCGCCCGGGCGGCCGCCGCGCAGGGCGTGCCGTACATCCTGTCGTCGGCGGCGAGCACACCGATGGAGCAGGTCGCGGAGGCGATGGGCGATGCCGAGCGGTGGTTCCAGCTCTACTGGGGCAAGGACCGCGAGGTGACCCGGAGTTTCCTGGCACGGGCGAGGGCGGCCGGCTTCTCGGTACTGGTCGTCACCCTGGACACCCCGCTGCTGGCCTGGCGGCCCCGCGACCTGGACCAGGCGTATCTGCCGTTCCTGCATGGCGTGAGCACCGCCAACTACTTCACCGACCCCGCGTTCCGGGCGGGGCTCGCCAAGCCGGTGCACGAGGATCCCAAAGCGGCGGTGCTGCACTTCCTGGGCCTGTTCGGGGACGCCGGCCACACCTGGCCGGACCTGGACTTCCTGCGCGAGCACTGGGACGGGCCGATCGTGCTCAAGGGCATCCTGCACCCGGACGACGCCCGGCTCGCGGCGGACGCGGGGGTGGACGGCGTGGTGGTCTCCAACCACGGCGGCCGGCAGGTGGCCGGCTCGGTCGCGGCGGCCGACGCGCTGCCCCGGATCGCACGGGCGGCCGGCGACCGGCTGACGGTGCTGTTCGACAGCGGGGTGCGCACCGGGGACGACGTGTTCAAGGCCCTCGCCCTCGGCGCGCGGGCGGTCCTGCTGGGCCGGCCGTACGTCTACGGTCTCGGCCTGGACGGCCAGGCGGGTGTGGAGCACGTCATCCGCTGCCTGCTGGCGGAGTTCGACCTCACCCTCGCCCTGTCGGGCCACGCCGGCCCGGCCACGGTGTCACCGGCGGACCTGGTCGAGGACCCCGGCTGACCGCGCCGCGGCCCAGCGCCGGCCGGCCGATCCGTCCCGGGCCTTGACGACGACGTCGGCACCGGGACCGTCACCCGCGGCGAGGGCGAGGGTCCGGTCCCAGCGGGGCAGGAACTCGCCCCGCGCGGTGAGGTCGTAGCGCACGTCGTCGCCCCGGGGCGACCCGGCTGCGGCGCACTCGCCCAGGACCGCCACGCCGGCGTCGGCGTGCGAGTCCAGGCACAGGGCCGGGCCGGCCGCGCTGCGCAGCAGCCCGTCCGTGCCGTACGTCCACCGCTGTGTGGCCGCGGTGGAGCACCCGGTGAGGACGGCGCTCGCCCCGGCCTCCGGCGTGCCCTCGACGTCCAGGCACAGGCCGGCCGCGGCGTTGCGCAGCCGGCCGGTCCCGCCGACCGCGGGCAGGCCGGTGGTGCCGGGCTCGGGCAGGCCGGTGGTGCCGGGGCCGGGCGGGCCGGTGGAGGGCAGGCCGGTGGTCCCGGGGTCGGCGGCGGACGCCGGCGGCGGGGAGGCCGCGGAGCCGGGGGTGGTGGTGGCGACCGGGCCGGTGCCGTCGTCGCCGTCCGGCCAGACGCTCACCGCGAGGACGGTGGCGAGCAGCCCTGCCGAGGCCACGCCGAGGCCGGCGAACAGTGCCCGCGGGGACCGGGCCGGGCCGGCCGCACGCCGCGCCCGGGCACCGGCAAGGAGCCGGCCGGGCAGCCCGGACCCGCCCGGGCCGGCGCGGCGCCGGGCGCCGGGTCCGGTCAGGCGGGCCAGGAGCCCCGGCCCGCCACCGCCGCTCCGGCGGCCGCCGGAACCCCGGGAGCCGCCACGGGGGCGGGTGGGGCCCGGCGGCCGGCGGCCGGGGCGCGAGTCGAGGTAGCGGCGGGCGCCCCAGCCGAGCACGGCCTCGGCGAGCAGCACGCCCGTGGCGGCCTCGGCGAGGCCGAGTTGCCCGGCCGCGTGCCGGCAGTGGGCGCAGCCGGCCAGGTGCTCCTGGACGTCGGGCAGCAGCGCGCCGCCCCGGCGGATCGGCACGTCGAGGAGGCGGTTGTAGTAGCGGCATTCCCTGCCGGGCGCGAGCTCCCGGTGGGTGCGTACCAGGCCCTCGCGGAACTTCTCGCGGGCCTGTTCGAGCGCGGCCGTCGCGCTCCCGGCGTCCACGCCGAGCAGTGCCGCGGGCACCTCCGGTGGCTCGGCCTCGACCTCGGTGTGCCACAACAGGGCCTGTTCCGGCCGGGAAAGGCCGTGGAAGGCACGGTCGGTGAGGACGCGGTTCGCCGGTGTCGGTGCCGGCCCGACGCGCACGCCGTGACCGCCGGCGGGTGTGGCGAGGCCGGGCAGTTCGGCGGTGACCCGGTCCGTGGTGGACCAGTTCACGACCGTGTCCCGGACGGTCGCCAGCAGCCGGGGGCGCAGCGCGTCGGCGGGTTCGCCGAGCGCCAGCCGGCCGAGGACCTGGTGGAAGGCGGTGGCGGTGACCATGTGGGCGAGCGGCCCGGAGGCGGCCAGGCAGATGACGGCGTAGTCCTGGGCCGATCGCCAGTGCCGGGCCATCAGGAGGGCGGCGGACCGGGAGCCCTCCGCGTCGGAGCCGGCCCGCAGCGGACCGGCGAGCGACTCGTCGGACTCCCCGGGCCGGCCGCCGGGCGGCGGACCGGAAGGGCGCGGGGGGTGGGGGGTGTGCACGGAGCGGATTCCTTAGGCGCGTGGTGCGTCGGCGCGTGACTGCCGCTCCCGCGAGCGCGAGGAGCGGAATCGCACCGCGCTCCGAACCCTTGCACACCTTCCACACGGGCAACAAGGCGCACGCAGGACTTCGGCCGTTGTTCGAAAGGAAGTCAAACTCCGTGCGCGGCAAGGGACTTGGGGTAGGGCGGGCCGATACGCGTGCGCCCCGTGTGAAGCGTGCGCACACACCGGCCGCCCGCGCACGCTCCCGCGGCGCACGGCCCGGTGGTGGACTGGGGGCCGGTCCTCCTCGACAGGCCCCGCCCCGGCCGGCGTCCCCGGCGGCTTCCCCCGCGGCCGGGGCGGGACCGCCCGCCCGGCCCGGCGGATCAGATCTGCCAGGAGCGCAGCCGGTCGGCGGCGCCGTACACGTCGGTCTTGCCGGAGATCAGGGCGCGGGCCAGGTCGACGAGGGCGCCGTAGGGCGGGTCGATGCCGACGCCGCTGACGTACATGTAGGCCACGGCGGTCGCGCAGGCGAAGCGGGCGTTGGCCGCGGGCAGCGGCTTGAGCACGGCGAGGGTGTGCAGCAGCGCGGCGGCCCGCCAGGCCGCGTCGGAGTCCACGCCGAGCCGGGGCGGGTCCACCCGGTGCCGGGCGACGGCGGCGACCAGCGCGGAGAAGTCGTCCACGGCGGGCTGGTCGGGCAGCACCTCCTCGTGCCGCTGGAGCAGCCAGGGGACGTCGATGTGGATGACGGAGGGCATCGGTCAGGCGGCCTCGCCCCTGGCGGGACGCTCGTCGTCCGGGAAGGCCGCGGCGAACTCCTCGGCGTGGCCGGCGAAGAAGCGGCGGAAGGCCTCGGCGCCCTCCTGGAGGGCCCGGTGGCGGGCGATGTCGGCGGCGGCGGCCTCGCGCACGAGGGCCTTCATCGACGTACCGCGTTCCTTGGCGATCTGCCGCAGGTCCTCAAGTTCCCGTTCGCTGAACTCCACGTTGAGAGCTGGCATGTCCCACACGGTACCTCTCGGGTACTCACGCGTAAATAACCGGAGGTCAGGGCAGGATTGCTGCGGTACCGGACGGGTCCGGGACCGGTATCCGGAGCCGACCGGTGGCGCGGCGCTCTGCGCCGCCAGATGCAGCGCGGCGCGGCAAACCCGACGGCACGGGACGGCACGGCACGCGGTGCGGCCGCGGCCGATCAGTCCCGGACCGGTTCCGGCACCGCGGCGAACAGGATCATTCGTGGTCCGGAAGCGTTGCCGCCAACCTCGGTCACACCCCGGCCGGAACGCTCCCCGACCGGCCGCCGGGCCGGGTCCGGCCGGTCGGCGGGCGGCCACCGGTTGCCTTCACGGGAGGGCGCGAAGCACTACGCTGGAACACGAGTAGTGCCACCTGTTCACTGTGAGTGTGCGCTTGGGAGCGGCGACGATGAGCCGGGTCTATCCGTTCGACGACGCGGCGACGGCCCGGGCCGTCGTCGGCGCGGACGGAACGCTGGTGGAGTGGAACGAGGGCGCGCGCCGCCTGCTCGGCCACCCGGCGGACGCCGTTCTGGGCCGTCCCGCCGCCGACCTGCTGGCGGGTGCCGCCGCCCCGCCCGCACCGACGGGCCGGCGCTGGCAGGGCACGCTCCCGCTGCGCCACCGGGACGGCCGTACCGTCACCGTGTGGCTGCTCGCCCACCGCCGCCCGCCGTGCGGCGAGGACCCCGGGGACTGGCTGGTGGTCACCCCGCTGACCGGCGGGGAGCCGCCCGCCGCGCCCGACCCGCTCACGGAGGCCGGCCTGATCCAGTCGCCGTGCCCGGTCGCCGTCTACGACGACCGGCTGCGGCTGCGCCGGATGAACGAGGCGATGGCCGCCGTCATCGGGCTCCCCGAGGAGCGGGTACGGGGGCTCAGGCTCGCGGAGATCGGTGGCCGGCCGCAGAGCGAGGAGCTGGAGCAGAGCATGCTCCGGGTGCTGACCTCGGGCAGGCCGCGGGACCTGCAGACCCTGATGTGCGCCGGCGACGAGGGCCGGTCGCACGCCTGGCTCGCCCGCATGGCGCCGGTCCGGGACGGGGCCGGCCGGGTGCGGGGTGTGTGCCTGGCCGCGCACGACGTCTCCGACAACCACCGGGCCAGGCAGCGGCTCCAGCTGGTCAACGAGGCGAGCGTGCGCATCGGGACCACCCTGGACGTCACCCGCACCGCGCAGGAGCTCGCGGACGTGTGCGTGCCCGCGCTCGCCGACTTCGTCAGCATCGACCTGCTGGACCCGGAGGAACACGGCGGCGAGCCGCCGGCCCGCGTCACCGCGCCGGTGCAGCTGCGCCGCACCGCCCACCGGTCGGTGCTCGCGGGCGTACCGGAGGCCGTGGTCGAGACCGGGCGGACGGAGGAGTATCCGGACTTCTCCCCGCAGGCCGACGCGCTGACCGCCGGCCGGACGGTCATCACGTCGGTGGCCTCCGGCGAGATGGACCGGTGGCTGCGCCGGCACGGCCGGCACGGCGAGACGGTGCGCGCCTTCGGCCTCCACTCCTCGATGTCGGTGCCGATCCAGGCGCGCGGGCTGACCCTGGGCGTCGCGGTGCTCGCCCGGCACCGGCGCCCGGAGGCGTTCACCGCGGACGACGTGCTGCTCGCCGAGGAGATCACCGCGCGGGCCGCCGTCTGCATCGACAACGCCCGCCGCTACTCACGCGAGCGGGAGACGGCACTCGCGCTCCAGCGCAGTCTGCTGCCCCGCTCGCTGCCGCGCACGGCCGCGCTGGAGGCGTCCTCCCGCTATCTGCCGGCCGCGCGGGCCGGTGTGGGCGGCGACTGGTTCGACGTGATCCCGCTGTCCGGGATGCGGGTGGCGATGGTCGTCGGGGACGTCGTCGGACACGGCATCCAGGCCTCGGCCACCATGGGCCGGCTGCGCACCGCCGTCCGCACCCTCGCCGACATCGACCTGGCCCCGGACGAACTGCTCACGCACCTGGACGACCTGGTGCTGCGCCTGTCGGAGGAGTCCGGCGGCGACGGCAGCCCGGGCGAGGTCGGCGCGACCTGCCTGTACGCCGTCTACGACCCGGTGTCCCGGCGCTGCACGCTCGCGCGCGCCGGGCATCCGCCGCCGGTGCTGCTGCGCCCGGGCGGCCGGCCGTACCCGCTCGACCTGCCGGCCGGTCCCCCGCTGGGCCTCGGCGGGCTGCCGTTCGAGTCCGTCGAGGTCGATCTGCCCGAGGGCACCGTCCTCGCCCTCTACACGGACGGGCTGGTGCGCTCCCGGGGCCGGGACGGGGACGCCGGCCGGGAGCTGCTGTTCCAGGTGCTCGGCCGGGGCACGGAGCTGCTGGACGAGACCTGCGACCGCATCCTGCACGCCCTGCTGCCGTCCGGGAGCGCCTCCGACGACGTGGCGCTGCTCCTCGCCCGCACCCAGGGCCTGCCCGCCTCCCAGGTGGCGACCTGGGACATCCCCGCCGACCCCGCGCTGGTCGCGCCGGTCCGCAAGCAGGTCGTGGAGCAGCTGGACACCTGGGGCCTGAGCGAGGCCACGTTCACGGCGGAGCTGGTGGTCAGCGAGCTGGTCACCAACGCCATCCGATACGGCGCGCACCCGATCCGGCTCCGGCTGATCCACGACGCGAACACGCTGATCTGCGAGGTCTCCGACAGCAGTCACACGGCCCCGCACCTGCGCCGGGCCAAGAGCTTCGACGAGGGCGGCCGGGGTCTGCTGCTGGTCGCCCAGCTCACCCAGCGCTGGGGCACCCGGCACACCCCGGAGGGCAAGACGATCTGGGCGGAGCTGCCGCTGTTCGAGGAGGACGTGTAGCGCTCTGGACGCCGCCGGCCGGGGCCGTACCCGCCCGCGGGCCTCCTGCGCGCCGGGACGCGATGTGCCGAATGGCCGGAAAGAGCCTGCCCGACGGCGCGAATGGGCCTGTCCCGGGTCAGGACGGGGAACACGATTCCCCGTGTCCCGAACTTACCCGGCGACCCGCGCATCGGGCGGTGACGACGGCGCACCCGGCGCCGTGGGCACGCGTCCCGCTCGCGTGCCCTGACACCCCCAGGAGTGTGGAGCGACATGGTGTACACCCCCCGGTCATCGCGGCGCCGGACCCTGCTCGTGGGCACGGTCGCCGTGCTGGGCCTCCTGACCGCCTGCGGCAACGGCCCCGACGCGCAGGCGCGCCCGTCCGCCACGGTCTCCGGCACGGCCGCGCCCGCACAGGACGGCACCGCGGGCGAGGCCGCCACGAGTTCGGCCCCCGCCCGCACCGCCGCGTCCTCGGCCCCGGGGGCGACCGGCTCCGCGGGCGGCGGGGCGACCACGTCCACCGGCACCGCCGCCGCGGGTTCCCGCTGCCACACTGCGGAACTGCGTGCCTCCGTGGGCCGCAACGACCCGGGTGCCGGGCAGGAGAACTTCCCCGTGGTGCTCACCAACACGTCCGCCCGGACCTGCACCGTGCGTGGCTACCCGGGGGCGGCCTTCGTGACGGCCTCCGGCAGCCGGATCGGCGCCGACCCCCTGCGGGAACCGGACTCCCCGGCGACGGTCACCCTGCGCCCCGGGCAGAGCGCCTGGGCCGGGCTGACCTTCTCCAACCCGCAGGTCAGCGGGGCGAAGTCGGCCACGCCGGCCGCGCTGCTGGTCACTCCGCCGGACGAGCGCGACCCGCTGAAGGCGGCCTGGACGGGCGGACCGGTACCCGTCTCCGGTAACGCCTCCTCCGTCCGCCTGACCGTGCTCGACCCGGGCACCGGCCCCTGACCGGATCCCGTGGTGCGGGCGGCTCGGCGGGGTTCCCCGGCACGGCGGGCAGCCTGCGTCGCGGCGTACGACGCGGCGTCTGTTTTCATGGGCGGGCCCCCTGTGATCTCCGTGGAAGGACCCCGCCCTGAACACCCCGCTCGCCGAGGCACTGTCCGCCGCTCTGCTGGTCGCCGTGCTGGCCTGGGCCGTCGTACGGCCCTTCGGGTGGCCGGAGGCGGTCATGGCCGTGCCCGCCGCCGGCATCGCGGTCGCGGCCGGCGCGATCCCGCTCGAACACGCCCGGGCCGAGGCCGAACGGCTCGGCCCGGTGGTCGGCTTCCTGGCCGCCGTCCTGGTGCTCGCCCATTTCTGCGATGCCGAGGGACTGTTCCGGGCGTGCGGGGCCTGGACGGCGCGGTGGGCGGCGGGCCGGCCGGTGCGGCTGCTGACGGCCGTGTTCGCGCTGGCGTCGGCCATCACCGCCGTGCTCAGCCTCGACGCGACGGTCGTCCTGCTCACCCCGGTGGTCTTCGCCACGGCCGCGCGGACCGGCGTACGGCCCAAACCGCACGTGTACGCCTGCACGCACCTGTCGAACACGGCGTCGCTGCTGCTGCCGGTGTCCAATCTGACGAACCTGCTGGCGTTCGCGGCCAGCGGGCTGAGCTTCACCCGGTTCGCGGCGCTGATGGCGCTGCCGTGGCTGGCCGCGATCGGCGTGGAGTACCTGGTGTTCCGGCGTTTCTTCGCCCGGGACCTGACCGCGGCCGCCCCGACGGGCCGGGACGCCGGCGCCGCGCCCCGGTTGCCGCTGTTCGCGCTGGTGACCGTCGGGGGCACGCTGGCCGGGTTCGTGGTGGCGTCGGCGTTCGGTGTGGACCCCGCGTGGGTGGCCGCGGCCGGCGCGCTGGTGCTGGCCGGGCGGGCGCTGCTGCTGCGGCGGGCGAGCCCGCTGACCGTGGTGCGGGCGGCGGCGCCGGGCTTCCTCGCGTTCGTCCTGGCGCTGGGTGTCGTGGTGCGGGCGGTGGTCGACAACGGCCTCGCGGACGTGCTCGGCCACGTGGTGCCGGACGGCACCGGGCTGCCCGCGCTGCTCGGCCTCGCGGCGCTGGCCGCGCTGCTGGCCAACCTGATCAACAACCTGCCCGCGGTGCTGGTCCTGCTGCCGCTGGCGGCGCCCGCCGGGCCGGGGGCGGTGCTCGCCGTGCTGCTGGGCGTGAACATCGGCCCGAACCTCACCTACGCCGGATCGCTGGCCACGCTGCTGTGGCGGCGGATCGTGCACCAGCACGAGCACGACGTGGACCTCGGCGAGTTCACCCGGCTCGGACTGCTCGCCGTGCCGTCCTCCCTCGCGGTCGCGGTGGTGGCACTGTGGGGTTCGCTGCGGATCCTGTGACGCGCGCGTGAGCCGGAGGAGGCCGAGGGATGCGAGTGATCGCCTGGCTCGTGGAGGGCACCTGGCCGGCCTGCGTGGACGCGGTGCGCGCCCACGCGCCGGACGACGCCGAGGTGGTGCTCCTGCATGTGAGCGGCGCCGATGTGCCCGGGGTGGCGCACGGCGCCTTCGCGGGGCTGTTCGGCCGCGCCCATCCGCGCGGGCACCGGGACGAGGGCTGGGGCAGCGATCCGGGTGACCGGGTGGAGGCGCTGGGCGGCACGTCCGCGGCCGCGCTGCTGGACACCGCGGCCGAGCGGCTGGGCCGCCCCTGCGCCCGCGAGGAGCGGTCGGGCCGGGTCGAGCGGGAGGTGGTGGCCGCCGCCGAGGGGGCCGGTCTGCTGGTGCTGGCCCGGGACGGGGACCGGTCCCGGCTCGGCCCGAAGAGTCTCGGCCCGGCCGTCCGGTTCGCCGTCGACCACGCGCCCTGCCCGGTGCTGCTGGTGTGGCCGGAACCGGCGCCGGGGCTGGCGACGATCCCGCCCCCGCCGCCGCACCGCCCCTGACTCAGCGGCGGTGGCGCCCGCCGCCGCGTGCTCTGCCGCCGCCCCGGTCGCAGTACTCCGGGTACGCCGTGCACGGGTCGGCGGTGGCGGTCGGCGGGGGCGCCGGTGCGGACCCGGCCGTGGCCGTGGTGGGCTCCGGCGTCGTGGGCCCGGACGGCTCCGTGGTGGCCCGCGGGGAGCCGCCGGGGGACGCGGCGGCCGTCGGGACCGGGGCGCCGTGGCCGTCCCAGCCCACGTTCTCGATCCGCAGATCCGGCTGGGCGGTGTCGACGGCCCAGCGCTGGGCGGTCCCCGCGGCGCGGTTCTTGAGCACCAGGGCGCCGGAGCCGTCGGTGGCGGCGGGGGTGAGGGCCAGCCGCCGGTCCGCGCGGGGCACGAGGACGCCCTGGGGGGTGAAGTCGTAGCGGAGGGTGGGGGCGGCCTGCCCGGTGGCCGCGCAGGGCGCGAGGCGCACGGAGTAGCCGAGGCGGGAGTCCAGGCACAGACCGGGGTCGGCCGCGTTGCGCAGCAGCCCGTCGCTCTCGTACGTCCACTGCCGGGCGGGGGCGGCGGAGCAGTCGGCGAGTTCCGTCTCGGCACCCTCGACGGCCTTCTCGCCGACGACGCCGACGCACAGGCCGGAGGCGAGGTTGCGCAGTCCGCCGCGCAGGGTGCCGTGCCCGGCGGTGTCCGCCCCGGCCGCCCAGGAGGCGCCCGGGGAGGGTGTGTCCCCGCCCGGTGTCCGGGAGGACGGGCCGGCGGCACCGGTGGGCGGGGCCTCGCCGGGGCCGAGCGCCGACCACAGCACCAGCGGCAGGACGACCAGACCGCTGACGGTGGCCACGGCCAGGGCGAGGTTGCGGCGCCGGGCACGCCGGGCGGCGCGGTGGGCGGCGCGGCCGGGGGCGGCGGGAGGCGGGGAGCCGGCCGGCCGGGTGCGCGGGCCGGCCGCGCCGCGGGCGGCGGACCGGCCGCGTGGGGCGGTCCCGCCGCGGCGGGACCGGTCGCGGGCGGAGCCCGCACCGCGGTCGGCGGGTTCTGCCGGGCCGGCTGTCCCGGCGGCGGTGGGCACGGTGGGCTCGAACGGTTCTCCGGGGAGGGGCGCCACGGTGGCGGGAGCCGGTGCGGGGGGCTCCTCGGCGCGCTCCGCCCGGGACTCGACGTAGTCACGGGCGCCCCAGCCGAGGACCGCCTCGGCGAGGGCGAGGCCCAGGTCGTCGTCGAAGAGGGCGAGTTGGCCGGCGGTGCGGCCGCAGTGGGCGCAGCCGGCCAGGTGCTGCCCCAGGTCCGGGTCCATGCCGCTGCCGCCGCGCCGGAAGGTGACGTCGAGCATGCGCAGGTAGCGCCGGCACTCGGCCTCGGGGGCCAGTTCCCGGTGGACCTGGAGGCACTCCTCGCGGAGCCGCTCACGGGCGCGGCTCAGTTCCACGCGGACGCCGTCCTCGTCCAGACCCAGCAACGCGGCGGGAACGCCGGGGGGTTCCGCCTCGACCACGGTGTGCCACAGCACGGCGCGGGAGGTTTCGGGCACCCGCTGGAACGCGCGGGACAGCAGCCGCCGGCCGGGCGGCGGCAGCAGCCGGGCCGCGGCGCGCTCACCGCTGCCGTCGTCCGCGCGCAGGGCGGGGTGCAGGAGTTCCCGCCGGCCGTCGGTGTCCCACTCGGCCGCGATCCGGCGGACGGTGACCAGCACCTCGGGCCGCCAGGCGGCACTCGGGCCGGTCTGCCGGAGCGAGGCGCCGAAGAGGCGGGTGAAGGCGGCGGTGGTGAGCATGCCCGCGGCGCGCGGGCCGTCGGCGCACAGCCGGGCGTAGGCGAGGGCTGCCGCCCAGTGCCGGTCGAGGAGTTCACCGACGGGGTGGAAGGCGGGTGACGGTCCCGTCCAATTCCTCAGTTCGGCGCTCAGTCTTTCGTCCGACGGGCCCGCCTGGCTCACGGTATTCCTCCGAACGCATTACCTGGAAAAAGTCCATACCAAAAGATATGGCGAGGGGGCAGGGCAGCGAGAACGGCCCACCCGAGGCGGCACACTTTTACACAACCGCGCACACGCGAACAAGGGATCTTCGGATTCTCCGTATTACCGTCGGCCATTTTTCCCTTATTGACGAACAGTCAAAAGCTGTCGGCTTTTCCGCGGCACCGCGGTACGCGGTCCCGTGCGGCGCGCGGGACCGCGCCGCACGGGACCGCCGGCCGGTCAGTGACCGCTGACCGCGCGCGGGGTGTAGGGCTGCTCCAGCTCCTCGATCTCCTCGGCGGTCAGCCGGAGCCCGACGGCGGCCACGGCGTCCTCGATGTGCTGCGGCCTGGCCGCGCCGACGATGGGGGCGGCCACCGTGTCCCGGTGCAGCAGCCAGGCGAGGGCCACCTGGGCGCGGGGCACGCCCCGCCGGGCCGCGATCCGGCCGACGGCGGCGACGATCGCGCCGTCGCTCTCCAGGTACAGCCGGCTGCCGAAGTCGTCGGCGGCGCTGCGCTCGGTGGCCGTGCCCCAGTCGCGGGCGAGCCGGCCCCGGGCGAGCGGGCTCCACGGCAGCACGGCGACGCCCTGGTCCGCGCAGAGGGGCAGCATCTCCCGCTCCTCCTCGCGGTAGAGCAGGTTGTAGTGGTTCTGCATGGACACGAACTTCGTCCAGCCGTGCCGCTCGGCGGTGTACTGCGCCTTGGAGAACTCCCACGCGTACATCGAACTGGCCCCGATGTAACGGACCTTGCCCGCCTTGACCAGATCGTGCAGCGCCTCCATCGTCTCCTCGACCGGTGTGGCGTGGTCGTAGCGGTGGATCTGGTAGAGGTCGACGTAGTCGGTGCCGAGGCGGCGCAGGCTGTGGTCGATCTCGGTCATGATGGCCTTGCGGGACAGGCCGGCGCCGTTCGGCCCCGGCCGCATCCGGCCGTTCACCTTCGTCGCCAGCACGATCTCGTCACGGTCGGCGAAGTCCCGCAGGGCCTTGCCGACGATCTCCTCGCTGGTGCCGTCGGAGTAGACGTTGGCGGTGTCGAAGAAGTTGACGCCCGCCTCCAGCGCCTGCCGGATCAGCGGACGGGACGCCTCCTCGTCGAGCGTCCACGCGTGCGTGCCGCGGTCCGGCAGCCCGTAGGTCATGCAGCCCAGACAGATCCTCGAAACGTCCAGGCCCGTCGAACCGAGCTTCACGTACTGCATCGTTGCTGCTCCTGCCTTCGCCGACGATGGTCGGCGCCGAGCCTACGACGTGGCCGGGGGCGGACTTGACGGCTCTCGCGTGCGGGCGCTTTGATCTCGGAACGTGCCGCGCCGCCCGGCGTGGGCAGGATGGAGCGGACTTGCCCCCCACGGGTGTTCACCGCGCCGGGAGGCCGCGTTCGGCCCTGGGCGCCTTGTCGGCAGCGCTGCTCGTCGCGGTGACGGCGCTGGCCGGCTGTTCCTCCGGCGACGACGGGCGGGGCGGTTCCGCGAAGCCCGCCGCGGTGCGACTGCCCCCGCGGGGCGCCGGGTTCGACTACCAGATCGGCGGTGCCTATCCCCCGCCCGTCGGCGTGCGGATCGTCAGCCGCGACCGGTCCGACTCCCCCGCCCGGGGCCTGTACAACATCTGCTACGTCAACGCCTTCCAGGCCCAGCCCGCCGAACGCTCCTCCTGGCCTGCCGACCTGCTGCTGCGCGACGCGCACGGCAGGGTCGTCATCGACGAGGACTGGAACGAGCCGCTGCTCGACATCCGCACCCCGGCCAAGCGGGAGCGGGTGGCACGGCGGGTCAACCGGTGGATCGACGGCTGCGCGGACAAGGGCTTCGACGCGGTGGAGCCCGACAACTACGACAGTTACACCCGCTCGCACCGGCTGCTCGGCGCGGCCGACGCGATCGCCTTCATGACCCTGCTCTCCCGGCACGCGCACTCCCGTCAGCTGGCCATCGCGCAGAAGAACACCGCGGAACTGGCCGGGCGGCGGGGGCGGGCCGGGCTGGACTTCGCGGTGGCGGAGGAGTGCGGCCAGTACGACGAGTGCGAGGTCTACGCGAAGGCGTTCGACGACCGGGTGGTGGACGTCGAGTACACCGACGGCGGGCTGCGCGCGGCCCGCGCCCGCTGGGGCGACCGGCTGAGCGTCGTGCGCCGGGACCGGGACGTCTCCACCCCGGGCACCGCCGCGTACGTGCGCAAGGTGCGCTGAGGGGTGCCGCTCGTGAGGGGTGTTCCCCGTGAGGGGTGTTCCCCGTGAGGGGTGTTCCCCGTGAGGGGTGTTCCGCGCATCCGTTCCGCCGGCCGGGCGGGCCGGCGGAACGGGTGTGCGCGGTCGATCAGCCGGCGCTGTCCCGCACGGTGATCGCGCTGACCGGGCAGGCGTGGGCCGCCGCCCGGACCATCGGATCGCCCGCGCCGTCCTCACGGCCGGGCAGGAGGGTGCTGTAGCCGTCGTCGTCCTGGGTGAAGACGCCCGGCGCGGCCAGGGCGCACTGCCCGGCGCCGATGCAGACGTCCTTGTCGATGTCGATGTGCATGAGCGAAGCCTCTTACCAGGCCACGGGGAGTTCCAGCATCCCCTGGATCGTGTCGCCGGGTTTGAACGGAATGTCCTCCGGCGGAGCGGCCAGCCGCAGTCCGGGCAGCCGAGTGAACAGGCTGCCGAGCGCGATCTCCAGTTCCGCGCGGGCCAGGTTCTGGCCCAGGCACTGGTGGATGCCGAAGCCGAACCCGAGGTGGTGGCGGTCGGGCCGGTGGAAGTCGAGCGCGTCGGGGTCGTCGTACACCGCGGTGTCACGGTTGATCAGCGAGGTCGCGAAGAGCACGCCGTCCCCGGCCCGGATCGTGGTGCCGTCGATCTCGATGTCCTCCAGCGCCACCCGCAGCAGCCCGTCGGCGATGGACAGCATCCGCATCAGCTCCTCGACGACGGCGGGGAGCAGCGTCGGGTCGGCGCGCAGCTCGGCCAGCCGCTCGGGGTGCTGGAGCAGGGTGTAGGTGCCGAGGGAGATCATGTTGGCGGTCGTCTCGTGGCCGGCGACCAGCAGGATGATGGCGAGCGACACGAGGTCGGCGCGGTCCAGCTCGCCCTCGCCGAGCCGCTGGCGGACGAGGTCGTCGAGGATGCCGTCGCCGGGCTCGGCCTGCTCGGCCTTGGCGTCGATCAGCCCGCCGAGGTACTCCTCCAGCCGGTCGCGGGCGTCCTCGGTGTCGTCGGCCGTCGGGCCGCGCAGCAGCCTGCGGGACTGCTCCTCGAAGAACTCGTGGTCGGCGTACGGCACGCCGAGCAGGCCGCAGATCACGGTCGACGGCACGGGCAGCGCGAAGGCGGAGACCAGCTCGGCGGGCGAACCCCGCTCGATCATCGCGTCGAGCAGCCCGTCCACGACGCGCTGGATCCAGGGGCGCAGCCCGGCCGCGCGTTTGACCGTGAACGGCGGGATCAGCATCCGCCGCTGCCGCTGGTGTTCGGGGTCGTCCACCCCGAGCAGCGCCACCGACCGCCGCCGGGTGGCGGCGAAACGGGCGGTGGGCATGGGGAAGCCGGGACGGCGGCGGTCGGTGGACAGACGGGGGTCGGCGAGCAGGGCGCGGGCCGCGGCCTGGGCGGTGACCGTCCAGACCTCGCGGCCGTCGAAGAGGGTGACCCGGGACAGGGGGCGCCCGTCGCGCAGCGGCTCGTATCCGGTGGGCGGGTGGTAGGGGCAGGTGCGGTCCTGGGGGAAGGCCACGGGGACGGCCGGGCCGGTGACGTCCGTCAGTTCCGTCATGGAAAGACCTCGCAGACGAAGGAAGTGCGTGGTGCCGATCTTCATTAGATGCCCCAGGCACCTATGGGTCGACGTCAAGTTCGGCCACTTCAGTGTCATCTCGTGATGTGGCCGAGGCATCTCGGGTCGGAGGGGCGGGAACCGGCCGCCGGCCGTCACCGCGTCGGCAGGGGCCGCGCGCGGTAGGGATGAAGGAGACGGCCACCGGTGTTCCACAGGTGACGGAGAGCAGTCGGACCGACGAAGGGGACGGAGAGAACATGCCTCTGGAGGGTGAGTACGAGCCCAGCCCGACGCAGTGGGTGCGCGAGCAGGTCGAGCTGTACGAGAGCTCCGGCGGGACCGAGGGGACGACGCTGCGCGACACCGGCCTGCCGGTGATCGTGCTGACCACCCTGGGCGCGAAGAGCGGGAAGATCCGCAAGACGCCGTTGATGCGTGTGGAGCACGAGGGGCGGTACGCGGCGGTGGCCTCCGTCGGCGGTGCGCCCAAGCACCCGGTCTGGTACTTCAACGTGAAGTCCGAACCGCGGGTCGAGCTCCAGGACGGCCCGGTGAAGCGGGAGATGCGGGCCCGTGAGGTCACCGGGGCGGAGAAGGCCGAGTGGTGGGAGCGGGCGGTGGCCGCGTACCCGCCGTACGCCGACTACCAGCGCAAGACCACCCGGGAGATCCCGGTCTTCGTGCTGGAGCCGCTGGACGGGAGCTGATCCTGTGGGATCGACCCGGCGGGGGCCGGACCCGCGGGGAAGCGGGTCCGGCGGGAGCTGATTCAGGCCGGGAACCGGTCGCTTTTCAGAAAAATCTGTTTCGAGGGCGTGTGAACCGTCTTCGGGGCGGGCACTCGTGCGTCAGGCCCCGCCGCGTTCCCCCGTCGCGGCGGGGCCCTTTTGTGCCTCGCCGGCCCGCCGGTCGGTGACGTCGAGGAAGACCTGGTCGGTGTCGGGGAACATCCGGGCGATGGACCGCTTGATGCGTACGGCGACCTCCTCCACCCGTTCACTGTCCAGGCCCGGCACCAGGTCGACGCGGGCCGCGACCAGGGTGGAGTCGAGGCCCATCTTCATGGTGTACAGCGCCTCCACGCTGTCGATCTCGGGCTGGGCCCCGAGCACCGCCCGGATCCTGCCGCTCAGCTCCGGGTCCACGGCCTCCCCGATCAGCTGGTCACGGGCGTCCCGGCCGAGGCGGTAGGCGACGTAGACGAGCAGCACGCCGATCGCCAGCGAGGCCGAGGCCTCCCAGACCACCTGCCCGGTCGCCATGTGCAGGGCCATCCCGATCAGCGCGAGGGTCACGCCGAGCACCGCCGTGCCGTCCTCGGCGACCACCGTGCGCAGCGCGGGGTCGCGCAGCCCGCCGAGGCCGCCGCCCTGCCGGCGCACCTGGTGCAGGGCGCGCAGCAGCGACAGGCCCTCGGCGACCAGGGCCACGCCCAGCACGATCAGGCCCGCCACATAGCCGCTGAACTTCTCCTCGGCGCCGCCGCGCAGGGCCTCGAAGCCCTGGAAGAAGGAGAAGCAGCCGCCCATGACGAAGATGCCCACGGCGGCGAGCAGCGACCAGAAGAAGCGCTCCTTGCCGTAGCCGAAGGGGTGCCGGGAGTCCGCCGGGCGGCGGCTGCGGCGCAGCGCGGCCAGCAGGAAGACCTCGTTGAGGCTGTCGGCGACCGAGTGCGCGGCCTCGGACAGGAGTGCGGGCGAGCCCGCGAGGACACCGCCGACCGCCTTCGCCACGGCGATCACCAGGTTGGCGACGAGCGCCACGAGGACGGTGACCCTGGTCTGCCGGTCGGCCTTGGCGTCGGCGCGGGTGCCGGCCCCGCCACCGGAGCGCCCGCCGTCCACGGCGCGGTCCGGTGCCGTCCGCGGCTCCGCGGGGGGTGCCGGCGGTGTGCCCTCGGCCGTGGCGCCCGCCAGGGACACCTGGGGGTCCGCGGGGGGTGCCGGCGGTGTGCCGTCGGGCGCGGGGCCCGCCGGTGAGGCTTCCGGCCCCCTGGCGCGTGCGGGCGGCCCTCCGTCCCGCGCCAGGCGCCCCTGTGGTGTCTGCCTGCCCTCGGCCGTGCGTGCGGCCGTCTCCCGTTCCGAGGATGTCCCACTCATCTCTCGCCGGTTGCCCGCGCGCGGACGGCTCACACCGTGCGGTCCGCCCGAAACGGGGAACGCGTCGGCCAGGAGAAGCGGCGGCGAGGAGGAGACATGGGCGGCGACGGCAACAGTTCCTACGGCCACCGGGCGTTCACCCGGTCCCGTAGCCACTTCCGCGACCGGATCACCGCCGACGGCCGGGACGGCTGGCCGGTGGAGGCGGGCCGCTACCGGCTGGCGGTCTCCCGGGCCTGTCCCTGGGCGAGCCGGGCGGTGATCTCGCGCCGGCTGCTGGGCCTGGAGGACGCGCTGTCGATGGCGGTCGCGGACCCGGTCCAGGACGACCGCAGCTGGCGCTTCACGCTGGACCCGGACGGCCGGGACCCGGTGCTCGGGATCCGCTTCCTGAGCGAGGCGTACGAGCGGCGGGAACCCGGCCACCCGGGCGGCGTGAGCGTGCCGGCCGTGGTGGACGTCCCCAGCGGACGCCTGGTCACCAACGACTACCAGCAGCTCACCCTGGACCTGGCCACCGAGTGGACGGCCCTGCACCGCCCCGGCGCGCCGGACCTGTACCCGGCCGGGCGCCGGGAGGAGATCGACGAGGTGATGGCCGAGGTCTACCGGGACGTCAACAACGGTGTGTACCGGGCCGGGTTCGCCACCCGCCAGGAGGAGTACGAGGAGGCGTGCGCCGGGGTGTTCCGGCGGCTGGAACTGCTCGGCGAGCGGCTGTCCGGACAGCGGTATCTGGTCGGCGACACCCTGACGGAGGCCGACATCCGGCTGTTCACCACGCTCGTCCGGTTCGACGCCGTCTACCACGGCCACTTCAAGTGCAACCGGTGGAAGCTCGCGGAGCATCCGGTGCTGTGGGCGTACGCCCGGGACCTGTTCCAGACGCCGGGCTTCGGTGACACGGTCGACTTCGACCACATCAAGCGGCACTACTACCAGGTGCACACCGGCATCAATCCCACCGGGATCGTGCCGCTCGGTCCGGATCTCGCGGGCTGGCTGGGTCCGCACCACCGCGAGGAGCTGGGCGGACGGCCCTTCGGGGACGGGACGCCGCCGGGGCCGGTGCCCCCGGGCGAACGGGTGGCCCCCGAAGGACGGCCTGCATGAGGCCCTCCTGACGAGGAAGTAGTCACACATGGCCAAGAACAAGAAGAAGAAGCTCCCTCTCGTCTACCAGCCGGTCGGATTCGTGCTCAGCTGGGCGGGCGGCGCGCTGGCCGGTATGGCCTTCCGCAAGGCATGGATGGCCATCCGGCACGAGGAGGACGCACCCGACGCCCTGGACCCGGACCGTGGCTGGGGCGAGATCCTGCTGGCCGCGGCCGTGCAGGGCGCGATCTTCGCGGTGGTCCGCAGCGCCGTGGACCGCGGCGGGGCGAAGGTCATCGCCCGGTCGACGGGTGTGTGGCCGGCGACCGACAAGGGCGGTCGCGACTGAGCGGGCCGGACCGTTCCAGGAGCCGGGCCGGGCGGGCACCCCTCACGCCCACCGGCCCGGCTCCACCACCGGCGCCCATGCTCCCGGCACCGGGGCCGGACCCCGGTGCCGATCACCACGGCAGCTCCGGTCTTCACGGCCGACGACAGCCGCGATCACCACGGCCGGCGCCGGCCCGGGTGTCCTCCGTTCCTTCGGTGCCCTCCATGCCGGCCCTCCGTGCCGTGCCCTCCGTGCCGTGCCCGCCGTCAGCCCTGCTTCGGGGCCGTGGCCGGCAGGAGTCGCAGGGTGAAGGAATGGCCGGCGGGGTCGGCGTAGCCGCGTTCCTCGTACGGTCCCGCCGCGTCCTTCGTCTCCAGCGGGCGGCCGCCCAGGGCCACCACCCGCCGCTCGGCCTCGTCCAGGTCCTCGACCAGGAAGTCGAGGTGGGCCTGGAGGGAGTTCTCGGGGCGCGGCCAGCTGGGCGGGGTGGCGTTGACGTCCCGCCGGCAGGCCAGCCGGACCCCGTCGGCGCCCCGGACCTCCACGATGTTCGCGGAGGCGTGGGTTCGCTCCCCTTCCAGCAACTCCCTGTAGAACTCGGCGAGTTTTTCGGGTTCGGCGCAGTCGAGCACCACCACGCCCGCCTTCACCAGTGCCATGGATCCTCCCGGGATGTGTCCTCCTGCAGCGGATATCCCGGGCCGCCGGATTCAGTCGGCGAGCAGCCACCGCCCGTCGCGCATCAGTTCCCGCCCGCTCAGCTCGTTCGCCTCGCGCCAGGCCTGGATCCGCTGCGGCAGGACGATGAAGTACAGGTGGCGGGTGGCCAGCCGGCGGGGGTCGAAGCCGGTCTTGCCGGCGAATACCTCGGCGTCCTCCTCGGGCAGGTCCTCGGGTGTCACCGCCCGGACGGTGCCCTCGACGAGGACGACGTCACGCGTGGGCCCGATCCCCAGACGCGCCCTGCCGGTGGCCACGAGGTTGCGGCCGGTGGGGCTGTCGGCCGGGGTGGCGAGCAGCAGCGAGGTGCCGTCCCACACGAACGACAGCGGTACCAGGTACGGGGCGCCGCCGTCGGGCGCGGCGGTGGCGACCCACGCGTCGACGTCGTTCTCCAGCCGGTGGAGGGTGTCCTGCTTGCGCTGCTCCGCGGTGCGGGCGGGGGGCGGGGTCATGTCGTACGGCCTCCTCTGGTGATCACTGCGCTCAGTGTGGCCGGGCCTGCCCGGTCCGCGCACGGAGTCGCCGCGGGTGTGTCCGGGCGGCGCGCGGAAAGGGGCGGGGCGGCCGGAGAGGGCCGGCACGCGGGGGAGCCGGGGTGCGCGGGGCGGGCGCCGCGGCACGGGGAACCGGGGCTTATGACAACACCGTTGACCCGTCGGGCGTCCGGGGCGTTTCATGTCCGGTCACTGCCGATCGAACCGACCAGGAAAGGCACCATGCGCGCTGATCTGCTGTTCACCGGCGGCCCCGTCCTGACCCCCGGGGGCCGTACCGCGACCGCCGTCGCCGTCGCCGCGGGCCGTGTCCTCGCGGTCGGCGGCGAGGAGCTGCGCGACCTGGCCGGGCCGGGCACGGACGTGGTGGACCTGGACGGGCGGCTGCTGCTGCCCGGCTTCCAGGACGCGCACGTCCATCCGGTGCCGGCCGGGCTGGAGATGACCCGGTGCGATCTGACCGGCACGGCGACGGCCGAGGAGACCGTGGCCGCCGTACGGGCGTACGCCGACGCGCACCCGGAGCAGGAGTGGATCCTCGGCGGCGGCTGGTCGATGGAGGCGTTCGCGGGCGGAACGCCGGCCAGGGAGCTGCTGGACGCGGTCGTCCCGGACCGGCCGGTGTACCTGCCCAACCGCGACCACCACGGCGCGTGGGTCAACAGCCGGGCGCTGGAGCTGGCCGGGATCGGCCGGGACACGCCCGACCCGGCCGACGGCCGGATCGAGCGGGACGCCTCCGGTGCGCCGGGCGGCACGCTGCAGGAGGGTGCGATGCAGCTGGTCGGCCGGCTCACCCCGCCCGCCACCCCCGCCGAGCGGCTGGCGGCGCTGCTGCACGCCCAGCGGCACCTGCACGCCCTCGGCATCACCGCCTGGCAGGACGCCCTGGTCGGCGACTTCCTCGGGATGGACGACCCGGCCCAGGCGTACCTCACCGCGGCGCGGGACGGTTCGCTCACCGCGCGGGTCACGGGTGCGCTGTGGTGGGACCGGGAGCGCGGGGCCGAGCAGATCCCCGAACTCGTCGAGAAGCGGGCCGCGTCGGGCGTGGGGCGGTTCCGGGCGGGCACGGTGAAGCTGATGCTGGACGGTGTCGCCGAGAACCACACGGCCGCGCTGCTCGAACCGTACCTGGACCGGTGCGGCTGCGTGACGGCCAACCGCGGCACGAGCTTCATCGACCCCCGTCGGCTGCCCGCGTACGTCACCGAGCTGGACGCGCTCGGCTTCCAGTGCCACTTCCACGCGCTGGGCGACCGGGCCGTACGGGACGCGCTGGACGCGGTCGAGGCGGCCCGGGCGGCCAACGGGCCGGGCGACACCCGCCCGCACCTCGCCCACCTGCAGGTCGTGCACCCGGACGACGTGCCCCGGTTCGCCCGGCTCGGTGCCACTGCGAACATCCAGCCGCTGTGGGCCGCGCACGAGCCGCAGATGGACGAGCTGACGATCCCGTTCCTCGGACCCGACCGGGCCGCGCGGCAGTATCCGTTCGGCGCGCTGCTGCGCTCCGGGGCCCGGCTCGCGGCGGGCAGTGACTGGCCGGTGAGCAGCCCCGACCCGCTCCAGGGCGTGCACGTCGCGGTGAACCGGGTGGAGCCGGGCGGCACCGGGCCGGTGTTCCTGCCGGAGGAACGGCTGGACCTCGCCGACGCGCTGACGGCGTACACGGCCGGGTCGGCGTACGTGAACCACCTGGACGACACCGGCCGGATCGCGGCCGGCGCGCTCGCCGACCTGGTGGTGCTGGACCGTGACCCGTTCGCCGGTCCGCCTCAGGCGATCTCGGACACCCGGGTGGCGCTCACCTACGTGGGGGGTGAGCTGGTGTACGCCGCCGGCTGAACCGCCGGCCCGGTGCTCCGCGCCGGGCGAGCCGCCGAGCCGGCTCGCCGGGACCCTCCTGCCCCGGCGGTCCGTCCGGATCTCCCGGTGCGTGCCGGCCGTGCGGCTCTCGGGCGGCTCGGCCGGGTCGCGGGAGGCGGTGGTCTCCGTTACCGGCCGCCCTCCCGTCCCGGCCGCCACGACGTTCAGCGGGTCTGCTGGAAGGTGCGCCGGTAGGCCTGGGGGGAGACGCCGATCGCCGCGTGCAGGTGCTGGCGCAGGGAGGCGCCGGTGGCGAAGCCGACCTCGGCGGCGATCCGGTCCACCGGCAGGTCGCTGGCCTCCAGCAGGTGCCGGGCGCGGACCACCCGCTGCTGGATCAGCCAGCGGCCGGGACTGAGGCCGACCTCCTCGTTGAAGCGGCGGGCGAAGGTGCGCAGGCTCATCCGCGCGTGCCCGGCGAGGTCCGCGAGCGTGAGCGGCTCGCCGAGGCGCTCCAGGGCCCAGGCCCGGGTGGCCGCCGTGCCGGCGGCGCCGCTCTCGGGGACCGGCTGCTCGATGTACTGGGCCTGGCCGCCGTCCCGGAACGGGGGTACGACACAGCGGCGGGCGACGGCGTTCGCCAGTTCGCTGCCGTGGTCGGTGCGGACGATGTGCAGGCAGATGTCGACACCGGAAGCCGCTCCGGCGGAGGTGAGCACGCGGCCGTCGGCGACGAAGAGGACGTCCGGGTCGAGGTCCACCCGGGGGTAGCGGCGGCGGAACGCGTCGGCCACCTGCCAGTGGGTGGTCGCCCGGCGGCCGTCGAGCAGTCCGGCCTCGGCCAGGACGAACGCGGCCGTGCAGATGGAGACGATCCGGGCGTCCGGGCGGATCCGGCCGAGCGCGGCGGACAGCTCGTCGGACAGTCCGGCGGGGATGTGGGCGGGTGCCATGGAGGCGACGACCACCGTGTCGGCCGTCGCGAGGATCTCGGGGCCGTGGGCGACCGAGACGCCGAAGTCGGCGTTGGTGCGCACCGGCAGGCCGTCGACCGAGCAGGTGAGGACCTCGTAGTGGCCGTCGGCCGCGCCGAAGATGCGGCTGGGGATGCCCAGCTCGAAGGGGTAGACACCGTCGAGTGCCAGGACGACGACCCGTTCGGGGCGGCGGGGGCTCAGCTGGAGGCCGGTCATGGCACGATCCTATCGAAGGTTGGCAATCGTGCCATTTTCCGGCCGGGCGGACTCCGGCAGGCTGGTGGACCATGAACGATGTGAACACGATGCGAGCCATCAGCCAGGACGTCCTCGGCGGTCCCGAGGTCCTGAGGGAAGTACGGGTCGAGCGGCCGAAGCCGGGGCCCAACCAGGTGCTGGTCCGGGTGCGGGCCGCCGGGGTGAACCCCACCGACTGGAAGCACCGGGCCACCGGCGGGTTCCTGGGCGAGCCGCCGTTCGTCCTGGGCTGGGACGTCTCCGGCGAGGTCGTCGAGACCGGGATCGGCGCGGCCGCGTTCCGGCCCGGCGACGAGGTCTTCGGCATGCTGCCCTACCCCTACGGCCACGGCTCGCACGCGGAGTACGTGATCGCCCCCGTGCGCGCCCTGGTGCGCAAGCCCGCCGCCTTGGACCACGTCCAGGCCGGAGCGCTGCCGCTGGTGTCGCTGACCGCCTGGCAGGCGCTGACCGAGCACGCGGACGTCCGGCCGGGACAGCGGGTGCTGATCCACGCGGCGGCCGGCGGCGTCGGCCATGTGGCCGTGCAGATCGCCAAGGCGCGCGGGGCGTACGTGATCGGAACGGCGAGCGCCGGCAAGCACGACTTCCTGCGGGAGATCGGCGTGGACGAGCCGGTCGACTACCACTCCACCGACGTCACGGAGGCCGTGCGGGACGTCGACGTCGTCCTGGACACGCTCGGCGGGGAGACGTCCGTGCGCTCCCTGCGCGTGCTGCGGCCGGGCGGTGTCGTGGTGTCGATCCTGCCGGTGGGCTCCGAGGAGTTCTACGCGGAGGCCGAGCGGCTCGGCGTGCGGGCGGTGCGCATGCTGGTGGACGCCGACCGGTCCGGGATGCAGACCGTCGCGGAGCTGGCGGAGTCCGGGAAGCTGAAGGCGACGATCGCCGGGACGTTCCCGTTGGCCGACGCCGCGAAGGCGCACGAGCTGGGCGACACCGGCCGGACGACCGGCAAGCTGGTGCTGCTGGCGGACTGACGACCGTCCGGAGCCGGGCGGGCGGCGCGGGCCGGATCACCGGCCCGCGCCGCACTGTGCTCTCAACTCGAAGACATATGTCAATCGAACATGCTCAAATTCCTTCCATCGGGGGTAACTTGACGATCGGGAAGCGACGTCCGGGCGCGGGTGGGAGGTGGTGCCGAGGTGCGACGCGAGCCCTTACCCTCCACCCGGCAGCTGGGCGTGTACGCGTTCCGGGGGCACACGGTGCTGGAGTTCCGGGGTGAGATCGACATCGTCGCGGCGACCGAGATCGGCCCCCTCCTGGACCGGGTCACCGGCCGGCCCGGCGCGAGCGTGGTCATCGACCTGCGGCCGGTGGAGTTCTTCGACTGCTCGGGGCTGCGGCTGCTGTACCGGGCACGCGTCCGGGTGCTGGAGCGCGGGGGCCGGCTGGGCCTGGTGTGCACCCACCCGCTGACCCTGCGCGTCCTGCGCGTCACCGGACTGGCCCGGTTGCTGCCCCCGCACCCGGACCTGGACGCGGCACTGGCCGGCTCCGCGGCCGCGTCCGGCCCGCTGTGAGGCCGGCCGCCGGTCCGCGGTGCAGGACGGCCGCCGGTCCGCGGTGCGGCCCGCTCCCCTGACGCACCGGCCTGTTCCGGCCGCCCGGGGGCACCCGGTGGGCAGGAAGGAGGACCGTCGCGATGACGACTTCCGTCAGACGCCTGCCGGGCTGGGCCAAGGCCCTGGCGGCACTCGTAGTGGTGCTCGCCGTACTGTTCGCCGGCATCCGGCTGGCCGTACTGCCGGGCATCAAGGACCTGTTCGGCACCGAGACCCACGACCGTTCCGGGCCCGTCCTGCTCAAGTCCATCCAGGACATCAGCCGTTACGACGCGGCCTCGGGCAACTTCCAGGTCGTCGTGGACCTGGACAAGGACGCGAAGTTCCTGCCCGACACCATCCGCGGCACCCGCACCCTGTACGTCGGCGCGGGCACCGTGGACGCCTACGTCGACCTGGGCCGGGTCGGCGGGAAGGACGTGCGGGTCAACGGCGACCGGACGTCCGCCACCATCCGCCTGCCGCACGCGCGGCTCGGCAAGCCGGCCCTGGACCCCGACCACTCCTACGCCGTCTCCAAGCAGCGCGGGCTGCTGGACCGGTTCGGCGACCTCTTCTCGGACAACCCCAACAGCGAGCAGGCCGTGCAGCGGCTCGCCGTCCGGCACATCGGTGAGGCGGCGCGGCGCAGCGGGCTGACCGCGAAGGCCGAGAGCAACACCACCGACATGCTCCAGGGCCTGCTGCGCTCCCTCGGATTCCGGGAGGTGAAGGTCGAGTACGGTCCCTGATCAGCCTCCCAGCACAGCCGGCAGGGCCAGCGCCCCGAGGACGGTCGCGCCCACCAGCAGCCAGGCCACGTAGTCGCCGACGTGCCCGGACTGCAGGCGCCTCAGGGGCGCGGCCCGGTCCGGGGCGGCCGCCCAGCGCGGCCGGGTGACGGCGAGGCCGGCGAGCGCCACGGCCAGTACGGTGGAGACCACGCCCAGCAGGGCGCCGTGCGCGGTCCAGTGCACGGAGGCGTGCGCACCGCCCGAACCGGCCTCGTTGACGGAGCGGGCCACCAGGGCGCCGAAGCCGGGGACCACCCCGACGGCGAGGGCGGCGGCGAGCAGCACGGCGGGCACGCTCGTCATGGTGTCCGGGACGCGGCGCAGCAGACCGGACGTCTCGGGTTCCTCGTCGGAGCCGCTGGTCTCGTACCCGGTGTCCCGCGGGCGCGGCCCGAGCCCGAGGAAGACGCGGGCGGTGACCCGCAGCACGGCTCCGGCGGTGATCGCGGAGGCGCCCACGAACACCACGGTCAGCGGGCCGCCGACGGCCTCCTCGGTGACCGCCTTGCCCAGCGCCGTGCCGAACGGCGGCAGGCCGGCGAGGGCGAGGGCCCCGACGGCGAACATGACCGCGGTGGCGCGCAGCCGCCGCGCCCGGCCGTGCAGCGCGTGCTCGTCGACGCTGCCGAACCGGTCCAGGAGGGCGCCCGCGCAGGCGAACAGCGCGGCCTTCACCCCGGCGTGCCCGAGGAGGTACAGGGCGACCCCGTCGTCGCCCTCGGGGGTGAGCACGCCGAGCCCGACGAGGAACAGTCCGGTGTGGGCGACGGTGGAGTAGGCGAGGAGCCGTTTGATGTGCCGCTGGTACCAGCACATGACGGCGCCGGTCGCGGCCGTGAGGGCGCCGAGCGTCACCAGGGCCCGGGTCAGGTCGGCGGCGGGGATGCCGCCGGGACCGGAGAAGACCGTGCCGTACACCCGCCAGACGCCGTAGGCGCCCAGTTCCACCATGGCCCCGGACAGGAGCATGCAGACCGGGGTCGGGGCGACGGCGTGCGCGTCCGGGAGCCAGAAGTGGAAGGGTACGGCGGCCGACTTCACCAGCAGTCCGGTGAGGACCAGCACGAAGGAGGCGAGGACGAGGGCGTCCGGTCCGCCGGGCCCGGCCGCCGTGTCGAGCCCGCGGCCGATCTCCGTCATGGCCAGCTCGCCGGTACGGGCGTACAGCAGGGCGATGCCCATCAGCATGGCGTAGGCGCCCAGGGAGGTGACGACGCCGAAGGTCAGGGCGCCCTGCACCGCCTTGGCGTCGTCGATGCGGTAGCCGGTGAGCGCGTAGGCCGTGACGCTCATCAGCTCGAAGAACACGAAGGCGTTGAACAGGTCGCCGGCCAGGGCGAATCCGCACATGGCGCCCTGGAAGACCAGCACCAGCGCGGTGAACGCGCCGGTGTGGCCGTGCGCGGGCGCCGCGAAGTAGCGCCAGGAGTAGGCCAGCGCCGCCAGGGTCAGCAGGGAGGCCAGTGCGGCGAAGCCCAGCGCCGGGCCGTCCCCGACGACCAGGATGCCGACGCTCTCGCCGCCGGCCGGCAGCCAGCCGCCGACCCATTCGGTCAGCGGCGGCGTGGAGTGGAGCAGCAGCACGACGGCGAGGGCGCCGGTACCACCGGAGACCACGCATCCGGTGACCTCGGTGGCGATCCGGGGCAGACGGCGGCCCGCGGCCACCAGCAGGGCGGCGCCGAGCAGCGGGACGGCGACGAGCAGCGGGAGCAGGTGGTGCATCAGCCGCGCAGCTCCCGGAGTTCGTCGGGGTCGACCGTGCCGTGCCGCTTGGCGATCTGGAGGACGAGGGCGAGCAGCAGCGCGGTGACGGTGGCGCCGACCACGACGTCGGTGAGGGTGAGGGCCTGCACCACCGGGTCGACGACGGGCCGGGAGCCGGGTTCGACGTCGGAGAAGACGGGCGCGGTGGCGCCGTCGCGGTAGCCGACCGCCAGCAGCAGCACGTAGGTCGCGGACTGGCAGACCGCGAGGCAGCCGACGGCGTGGATGAGGTTCCGGCTGGTGGCCAGGCCGTAGCAGCCGGTCAGGAACACGTAGGCGGCGACCAGGTACGGCAGGACGTGCATCGCGGTGTTCACCTCCCCCGCCCCCTCCGTGCTCGGTTGTGGTGCGCGACGGTGTTCACGTCGGGCCGGCCTCCTCGATCTCGACGGCCTGGTCGAGGAAGTGGGCGAGCAGGACGACGACCGCGCTCGCCACCTCCATGCCGATGGCCGCGTTCAGCAGCGGGACGGTGCCACCGGAGGACAGGGTGTTGAAGGTGCCGTACGGCAGCAGGGTGTTGGCGAGGAACGCGGTGCCGGCCAGGATGCCGGCGAGGCCCAGCACGAGGTAGGCGCAGACGGCGACCGCGTCGGCGGTCTCGTGGACGCCGAGCGGGCGGACACGTTCCAGCGCGCGGTAGTCGGCGCCGAGGTAGAGCAGGTGAACGGCGGTCGCGGCGACGACCCCGCCCTGGAAGCCGCCGCCCGGGCTGAGCTGGCCGTGGGCGACCACGTACAGGCCGGTGACCAGGGCGACGGGCAGCACGAGCAGGGCGTAGCGGCGGACCGGCCGGGCCACCTCGGCGGGTTCGGGCGGGGCCCGGCGCTCGTCGCGGGCCTGGCGCAGCAGCACCACGCAGCCGAGGACGGCGGCGAACAGGATGCTCATCTCGCCGAGGGTGTCGTAGGCGCGTTGGTCGAAGTTGACGGAGGCCACGGTGTTGGCGGTGTGCCGGCCGAGCGAGGCGTGCACGGCCCGGTCGCCGTAGGGGTGCCGTCGTCCGCCGAAGGAGGGCAGGCCGAGGCAGGCGGCGACCAGCAGGGCGGCCAGGCCCGCGCCGCCGGTGGCCAGCAGCCACAGCCGCAGCCGGTTCACCGGGTGCCGTCCCTCGTCCGGCCGCGGCGGCGGACCTTGCGCACGCAGAGCATGATCAGCAGCGGGGTGAGGGCGGAGCCGACGGCCAGCTGCGACAGGCCCACGTCCGGGGCCTGCACCGCGGTGAACAGCGCGGCGAGGACGACCCCGAGCACGGACAGCACCAGCGCCTGGCGGGCGGGGTCGCGCTGGGCGACGGCCGAGGTGGCGCAGGCGGCCACCAGCAGCAGGGCGACGGCGATCACCGCGTCGTCCACGGCCCACCCGCCCTCCGGCACCCCGCGGCGGCGGCGCACCGGGCACCGGCCCGGCCCGGCATCCCCTCAGCCACCCCGCACCCCCCGGAAGCCGCCCGCCAGCGCCCGTGCGGCGATCACGTTGCCGCCGATCAGCAGGGCACCGGTCACCAGCAGTTTCACCATCGCCCGGCCGGGCCCGGCGGCCACGCAGAGGGCGAGCACGACCACCGCCGCGAGCCCGGCCGCCGTCCAGGTCAGCCCCCAGGCGCCGGGCCGGTCGCCGGCCAGGTCGTCGGAGAGCAGCCGGGCGAAGACGAGGGTGCCGACCGGGCCGAGCAGGGCGAGCAGCAGGGCGACATCGACGTAGGAGGGGCGGCCGTAGCCGTGGGCGAGGAGCAGCAGGACCGGGCAGACGGCGGTCGTGGCCAGGTTCTGGGCGATCAGCCGGCGGGCCGGCGGCCCGGTTGCTCACGCCCCACAGCGCGGCCGCCCCTGCGCCGCCCAGTCCGACCGTCGCCGCGAGGAGCCAGCCGTTCACCGCCAGGTCACCGCCCGCCGGCCGGCCCGGGCCAGAACCGCGCCCGCGGCGGCGCAGGCCCCGCCGACGATCCGTTCCAGGGTGTCGACCGTCGTGACGAACACCAGCCAGAGCAGTGCCAGCGCGGCCCACCAGGCCAGGAGTTCACCGACGGCGAGGAGGACGGCACGCGGGGCCGTACGGCGGGTCATCCAGCACCTCCTCGGTCCGCTCCGCACGGGTGTGCGGCGAGATGTCCGCCAGTGCCGCCGGGGGTCATCCAAGCACCGCCCGGCCCGCGCGGCGGTGGCGGCACGCGGGTCCGCCGCGGGAGTGCCCCGGGAGCGTGAACGGAACCCGCCGGTGTGCGCCCGGCCGCGCCGCCTCGGTGGCATCCCGGACCGCGATGCGGGTAACCGGCGGGGAACGGTGGGAAGTTGACGACCCGGAGGACCGCATGGCCCGTACCGCACCACGCCTGCCCGAGGTGCTGCGTGCCGCCCGCAAGCGGCGGCCGGCCGAGCAGGGCCCGCCCCGCGCGGCGCGGCACGCCCTGCCGCTCCCCGTCCGGCTGCTGGCGATCGCGCTGGCCTTCGGGTGCATGGTGGCGTTCGCCGTCGTCCTGGCCCGGATCACGCTCCAGCCGTCGCCCGCCTCGGCGCCCCTGACGCACAGCAACCTGCATCCGGGCCGCTCGCTGCGGGCCTATGTCGAACAGGCGTCGGCGCGGGACGCGCTCCGGCAGATCGGTGGGAACCTGCTGCTCGGTGTGCCGTTCGGGGTGCTGGTGCCGGTCCTGGCGCCGCGCGCCCGGGGGCTGCTCCAGGTGGCGGCGCTCACCGCCCTGGTGATGCTGATGGTGGAACTGGTGCAGGGGGCGCTGGTCACCGGGCGCGCCTTCGACATCGACGACGTCATCCTCAACACGGCCGGGGCGCTGGTGGGTTGGCTGCTGCTGGGGCGGCGGCTCGGGCGGGGTGTGCACCGCCGGGTGCGCGAGCCGTCCGCCGAGTGATCGTCGGCAGCAGGTCCGTACCAAGCTCTTGACGCCCTCTTATCTCACGCCTTGAATCAAGAGCTGTCATACCCCCCACCGGAACGGAGAGCCATGTCCCCCCGACGCCTGCTCCGCAGATGTCTCCTCGCCGCCCTGTCCGCGGCCCTGGTCGGCTCCGCCGCCGTCGGACCGGCGCGGGCCGAGACCGCGCCCCCGGCGGCAGCGGCCGTCGCCACCTTCTCCGACACCTTCGACGGACCCGCGGGCGCCGCGGTCGACGGCTCGAAGTGGACCCTGGAGACCGGCGACAACGTCAACAACCACGAGCGGCAGTACTACACCTCGGGCACCAGGAACGCGGCCCTGGACGGCCAGGGCCACCTGGTGATCACGGCCCGCAAGGAGAACCCGGCCGGCTACCAGTGCTGGTACGGCGGCTGCCAGTACACCTCCGCCCGGCTGAACACGGCCGGGAAGTTCAACGCCCAGTACGGGCACGTCGAGGCGCGTATGAAGATTCCGCGCGGGCAGGGCATGTGGCCCGCGTTCTGGATGCTCGGCAGCGACCTCGGCCAGGTCGGCTGGCCGAACTCGGGCGAGATCGACGTGATGGAGAACGTCGGCTTCGAGCCCTCGGCCGTGCACGGCACCATCCACGGCCCCGGCTACTCCGGCTCGGGCGGGATAGGCGCCGGCTACACCCTGCCGAACGGGCAGGTCTTCGCCGACGCCTTCCACACCTTCGCCGTCGACTGGGCGCCCGACTCGATCACCTGGTCGGTGGACGGGAACGTCTACCAGCGCCGGACCCCGGCCGACCTGGGCGGCAAGAGCTGGGTGTTCAACAAGCCGTTCTTCCTGATCCTCAACCTCGCGGTCGGCGGCTACTGGCCCGGCGACCCCGACGGCTCCACCCAGTTCCCGCAGACCCTGCTGGTGGACTCGGTCTCGGTGACGACGAGCGGCGGCGCGGCCGGTGTCCCGATCCGGGGGCTCGCGGGCAAGTGCGTGGACGTGGCCGGCGCGAACTCCGCGAACGGCACCCCGGTCCAGCTCTACGACTGCAACGGCACGGGCGCGCAGGCGTGGACCGTCGGCTCGGACGGCACCCTGCGGGCGCTCGGCAAGTGCCTGGACGTCACCGGCAACGGCACGGCCGACGGCACGACCGTCCAGCTGTGGGACTGCACCGGCGGACCCAACCAGAAGTGGACGGTGACCGGGGCGCACGACATCGTCAACCCGCAGGCGGACAAGTGCCTCGACGTCACCGGCAACAGCTCGGCCAACGGGACCAGGCTCCAGATCTGGACCTGCACGGGCGGCGCCAACCAGAAGTGGACGGTCGGCTGAGCCGTCGGCTCAGTGCGGGCGCGGCGTCCAGGTGTACTTGTCCCCGCCCACGAAGCGGACCACGTCCGGGTCGTCCAGGTCGTGGATGGTGATGCCGAAGGCGGCGGCCGCCTCCAGCACGTCGGTGACGGTCCTGGCCTCACCGACCACCTGACCGTCGATCTCCATGATCCGGAACGGCGGCTCGCCCGGCTTGCCCGGGCACACGCCGTGGACCAGGACCCGCGGATGGGAGATGTGCGGAGCTGCTTGTTCGGTCATGCCATCGAGGGTAGAACGCGAGCCGCCCCGACGGGTCATCCACCGGAGCCGTCCAGGAGATCGAGAACGGCCGCCTCGACGGCTCCTTGCGTCGCGGGACGGCCGAAGTCCCCGTGTTCGCCCAGCCGGGTGAGCACGGGGGCGACGGTCACCCCCTGCTCGAACAGCTCGAACACCTTCGGGTCGATGTAGGACGACCGGCACACCGCGGGCGTGTTGCCCAGGTAGTGGCTCACCTCGCGGACGGCCCGGGCGATCTGCCGGCGCCGGGCGGCCTCGGTGTCCCGGGCGCCCCCGGTGGCCACCGAGAGCGCCACGGCGGCCAGTACGGTGGCGTGCCAGGTGCGGAAGTCCTTGGCGGTGACATCGGTGCCGGACAGCCGGCGCAGCGCCTCGTTCAGGTCGTCGCCGTGCAGGTCGTGCCAGGCGCGGCGGTCCCAGTAGGCGAGGAAGCGGTCCCCGCCGCGCGGGCGGCTCAGCAGGGCGCGGGCCACCGCGTGGGCCTGCTCGTCGACCAGCGCCCGGACCATCTCGGTGCCGCCCTTGGCCGGGTAGCTGAACATGATCTCGCCGCGCCCGCACACGACGTGCTCGCGGAGCATGGTCGTCAGGCCGTACGTCTCGCTGGTGCGGGTGTGCCGGTCGCTGCCGATGCGGAAGAAGCCGAGGTCGAGCAGGCGGACCGCGCAGGCGGTGACCCGCGGCCGGCTCAGCCCGCGCCCGTCCAGGTCGGCGGCCACTTTCGCGCGCAGCTCCGGCAGCGTCCGGGCGACCTGCCGCACGTGCTGGTGCTTGGCCAGCTCCTGCTGGGCCCGGAACCGCTCGTGGTACAGGTACTGGCGGCGTCCGGCGTCGTCGGTGCCGACGGCCTGGAGATGGCCGTTGGGCCAGGGGCAGATCCACACGTCCCGCCAGGCGGGCGGGATGGTCAGGGCGCGGATCCGGGCGAGCTGCTCGGCGTCGGTGAGGGGCTCGCCGCCGACGTCGACGTAGCGGAAGCCCCGGCCGGACCGGATGCGCCGGAAGCCGGGGCGGTCGCAGGAACTGGTCCGCAGCCGCACGGACTCAGGGCCGGCGCCAGTCATCGCTGGTCAGGTGGGAGCCGGCCTGCGGGCCCATGCGGAGCATGCCGCCGTCGACGGTCCAGGAGGCACCGGTGACGTACGAGGCGTCCGGGCTCGCCAGGAAGGCGATCACGGCGGCCACCTCGCGGGCGTCGCCGGGCCGCCCGAGCGGCACGCCGGGCCGGTGCTCGGTGTGCACGTCGGTGTCCTCCTGGCCGGTCATCGGGGTGGCGATCTCGCCCGGCGCGACCGCGTTCACCGTGATGCCGTGCTCGGCCAGCTCCAGGGCCATCACCTGGGTGAGCAGCCCCAGCCCGCCCTTGGCCGCGCAGTAGGGGGCCGCACCGACCCGGGGCTGGTGCTCGTGCACGGAGGTGACGTTGACGATCCGGCCGCCGTCGCCCTGCGCGATCATGCGCCGCGCGGCCCGCTGCCCGCACAGGAAGGGACCGACGAGGTCGACGTCCAGGACCCGGCGCACGTCCGCCAGGGTCAGGTCGAGGTAGGGGGTCATGGTGCCCGTACCGGCGTTGTTCACGAACACGTCGATCCGGCCCAGTGCGGCGCAGAGCTTGTCCACGGTGTCGGCGGCCTCGGGCAGCCGGGTCAGGTCCAGCCGCGCCACCTCGGCCCGGCGGCCGTGGGCGCGGACCTCCGCCGCCGTCTTTTCCGCGCCCTTCTCGTCGGAGTGCCAGGTGATGCCGACGTCGAGGCCCGCCTCGGCCAGCCGTACGGCTGTGGCGCGGCCGATGCCGGAGTCCGCGCCGGTGACCAACGCCGTTCGTCGCGCTGCTGGGTCGGGCATCGCGTACCTCCTCACGCTGCGTACGTGGACGATGCACCGCAGTACCCGTGGGTGGTGGCGGCAAACCGGGTGGCGCCGTCCCGCGGGCCGCGGGGCGGGGGCCGTCGCGCGGTTCCCCGCGCCTGCGGGGGCCCGTGCGGGCGGGGCGGGAGCCGGGCGCGTGGTTCCCCGCGCCTTTCCGGGGCGCCCGGTGTGAACCTTGAGTGCATGGAACCCGTCGCCGCCCTGGAGCGGATCGCCTTTCTGCTGGAGCGGGCGCTCGCGCCCACCTACCGGGTACGGGCCTTCCGGACCGCCGCCCGGGTGCTCGGCTCGCTGCCCGAGGGGGAGATCGCCGAGCGTGCCGCCGCCGGGACGCTGGAGTCGCTCAAGGGGGTCGGACCCCGCACCGCCCAGGTCGTGTGCGAGGCCCTCGCCGGTGAGGAGCCCGGGTACCTGCGCAAGCTGGAGGCGGAGGCCGACGCGTCCGGCGGCCCCGAGGGGCCCGGCGCCGGGCTGCGGGCACTGATCCGCGGGGACTGCCACACGCACTCGGACTGGTCCGACGGGGGCAGCCCGATCGAGGAGATGGGGCGGGCGGCGGCCGAGCTGGGCCACGAGTGGACGGTGCTCACCGACCACTCCCCGCGGCTGACCGTGGCCCGCGGGCTGTCCCCCGCGCGGCTGCGCGAGCAGCTCGCGGTGGTGGCGGACCTGAACGCGCGGTGGGCGCCGTTCCGGCTGCTCACCGGCATCGAGTGCGACATCCTGGAGGACGGCTCGCTGGACCAGGAACCGGAGCTGCTGGAGCAGCTCGACGTGGTCGTGGTGTCGGTCCACTCCAAGCTGCGGATGGACGCGCGGTCCATGACCCGCCGGATGGTGGCCGCGGTGCGCGATCCGCACGCCGACGTCCTCGGGCACTGCACCGGGCGCCTGGTGACGGGCCGGGGGCGCCCGGAATCGCTGTTCGACGCGGACGAGGTGTTCGCCGCGTGCGCCGAGTCGGGCACGGCGGTGGAGATCAACAGCCGGCCCGAGCGGCTGGACCCGCCCCGGCGGCTGCTGCGGGCGGCCGTGGCGGCCGGGGTGCTGTTCTCGATCGACACCGACGCGCACGCTCCGGGCCAGCTGGACTGGCAGATCCTCGGCTGTGCCCGCGCGGAGGAGTGCGGGGTGCCCGCCGAGCGGGTGGTGACCACGTGGTCGGCCGACGAGCTGCTGGCGTGGACGCGGGAGGGGCGTGTGCCGGCACGCGTGGCGGGAACGGGGCGTGGTACCCGGCCCGGGCGGTGAGGCGGGAGAGGCCGGGGCATGGCGTGAGCAGGGCGCGGACCCGGGTGGTGCCGGGGGCCCTCGGATACGGGAGAAGGGATCGCGGATGGACCGTGCCGCCGTCTTCGACGTCGACGGAACGCTCGTCGACACCAATCACCTGCACGTCGTGACCTGGTGGGAGGCGTTCCGCCAGGCGGGTCACGACGTGCCCATGCACGCCGTCCACCGGGCCGTCGGCCTCGGCTCCACGGACCTGATCGCGCACCTGCTGGGCGAGGACCGCGACCCGGAGCAGGACGCCGGGCTGAGCGACGCGCACACGACGCTGTACGGCCAGTACTTCGACCGGCTGCCCGCCCTGCCGGGCGCCGGGGAACTGCTGCGCCGGCTGCGCCGGGACGGCTGGACCGTGGTGCTGGCCACCTCGGCGAGCGGCGCCGAGCTGGGCGCGCTGCGCCGGGCCATCGACGCGGACGACGCGATCACGGACACGGCCAGCGCCGACGACGTGCGGGAGGGCAAGCCCGCCCCGGAGCCCGTGCAGCACGCCCTGGAGCTGGCCGGGGTCCCGGCGTCGCGTGCCGTGTTCGTCGGGGACACCGTGTGGGACATGCAGGCGGGCAGCAAGGCCGGGGTGCGCTGTGTCGGCCTGCTGTGCGGCGGGATACCGCGGGCCGATCTGGCGGAGGCCGGGGCGGAAGCGGTCTACGCCGACCCCGCCGACCTGCTGGAACGGCTCTCCGGGAGCCCGCTGGCCTGAGCGTCACCGAGGTGTCGCAGGTCACAGGGCACACCGGAACACCCCTGAGTGGTTGCCAGTTGAACTAACCGTGGGTGCGGACGGGACAGTGTCCCCGGGCCTCACATCCAGCCCTCAGGGACGATCGTTCGGCTGAAGCCCTGTGGAGCCTTTCGCCGCGAGGCGGCCGCCGTCCGCGCCCACCATCCGACCGCCCCGGCCGTGAGTCCCCCGTCACGGCCGGGGCTTTCCCGTGCCGCGGGCGGCGGTGCCGGCGCGTGTGCCGGCTCGGGCCCCGGGTACCCGGCCGGTCGCAGCCTCCGCGGCGAGGACCGGAAGGAGCCGAAGGTGAGCAGCTCAGCGGGCAGCAGGGTCGTCGTGACAGGCGCCACCGGCAATGTCGGGACGAGCGTGGTGCGTCTGCTCTCGGAGGACCCCGGGATCAAGTCGGTACGGGGACTGGCCCGGCGGACGCCCGAGTGGGCGCCGCCGAAGACCGAGTGGTCCGCGGTCGACCTGGCCTCGGACCAGGCGAACCTCGCCGAGCGGTTCGAGGGAGCCGACGCCGTGATCCATCTGGCCTGGGCGTTCCAGCCGACGCACGATCCGGCCACCACCTGGCGGACCAACGTGCTCGGCTCCATCCGGGTCTTCGAGGCGGTCGCCGCGGCACGGGTACCGGTGCTGGTGCACGCCTCCTCCGTCGGGGCGTACTCGCCGGGACCCAAGGACCGCCCGGTCGACGAGTCCTGGCCGACGCACGGCTGGCCCGACGCCGCCTACTGCCGGGAGAAGGCCTACCTGGAGCGCACGCTGGACGTGTTCGAGCGCGACCACCCCGAGGTGCGGGTCGTCCGCATGCGGCCGGCGTTCCTGTTCAAGTGGGAGTCGGCGAGCGAGCAGCGGCGGATCTTCGGCGGGCGCTTCCTGCCCGGTCCGCTGGCCCGGCCGGAGCTGCTGCCGTTCCTGCCGGACATCCCGGGACTGCGGGTGCAGGCGCTGCACACCGACGACGCCGCCGAGGCCTACCGGCTCGCCCTGTACGCGGATTCCACCCGGGGTGCCTTCAACCTGACCGCCGATCCCCCGCTCGACGCCGGTGTGCTCGCCGAACTGCTCGGCGCCCGGCCGGTGAGGCTGCCGCGGGCGGCGGCCCGGTCGGCGATCGCCGCCGCCTGGGGGCTGCACCTGCTGCCCGCCTCCCCGCACCTGTTCGACGCCGTGCTGCGGCTGCCGCTGATGGACAGCGGGCGGGCCCGTGCCGAGCTGGGCTGGCAGCCCCGGCGCACGGCGACCGAGGTCTTCAAGGAGTTCCTGGACGGCATGCAGAAGGGCGGCGGGATGGAGACCGAGCCCATGCGGGGCCGCAAGGTCGGCTGATCGGCCGAGTGGTCCGGCGGCCGGCCGAGCGGGCCGGCCGGGAACATACGAGGAGCGGAGAAGCATGATGGCCGAGCGCCACCAGGACGAACCCGGCCCCGAGGAGCGGCCGGTACCGAGGGACCTGCCCGACCAGCAGGCCGGTGCCGGGGACGACCGCTGGGACGTCACGCCCGGTTCCGCGCCCGACGACGAGGCGGACGAGGACACCACCCCGGACACCGACGAGTCCGGCACCGGCCCCCGCGGCGCCCCGCGCTCCGGCACGGTCCACCCCGGACACCCGGCCCCGGACGAGCCGTCGGCCTGATACCGGGCCCCGGGGGGCGACGCCGACGGCACGGCCCAAGCCGGCCCGGTGACGTCTAGTGCGGGGTCCGTTCCTCGAGGGCCGTCCGCCAGGCCGGCAGGGGGTCCTGGGCGGCCGGTTCGGGGCGGCGGCCGCCGCTGGCGAAGAAGTCGGCCAGCGGCAGGATGGCGGCGCCGACGGTGACCGCGTCCGGGCCGAGCCGGCCGAGGTCGATGGTCACCTTGTCGGCCGGGTGGCGCAGGGCGTACGTCGCCGCGTGCCGGCGTACCGCGGGCAGGAAGCGCGTGCCGAGCTGGAGCCCTGCCCAGCCGCCGATGAGGATGCGCTCCGGCTGGAAGAGGTTGATCAGGTCGGAGAGGCCGGCGCCGAGGTACTCGGCGGTCTCCTCCAAGACCGCCAGCGCCACCGGGTCGGGCGCCCCGCCGTCGGCCGGGTAGGCGGCGGCCAGCATCGCGGTGAGCGCGGTCTCCTCGTCGGCGTCCTCGGGCGGCCGCCCGCCCTCCTCGCGCCAGCGCGCCAGCAGCGACTCTGCCCCCGCGTACGCCTCCAGGCAGCCGGGGGCACCGCAGCGGCAGCGCCGCCCGCGCACCCGTACCGTCAGGTGGCCCCACTCGACGGCCCGCCCGTGCTCCACCTCGGGGGTGACGAGGCAGGCGCCGACACCGGAGCCGAAGAGCACGACCACCGCGTTGCGGGCACCGCGCCCGGCGCCGAACCACATCTCGGCCTGACCGAGCGTCTTGGCGCCGTTGTCGATGAGGTACGGCACCTCCTCGGGGAGGCGGGAGGAGGAGCGCAGCAGCCGCTCCAGCGGGACCGCGTCCCAGCCGATCGTCTGCCCGTGGACGACGGCCCCGCGGTCCGGGGTGTGCTCGACGATGCCGGGGACGCCGACACCGACGCCCAGCAGCCGGCCGGGCGCGGCGGCCTCGGCGGTGAGGACCTCGGCGACGCCCTCACGGATATGGCCCGCGATGACCTCGGCGTCGTAGCCCCGCGGGGTCAGCGGGCGCTCCACGCGCGCGAGTTCGGTGAGGGCGAGGTCGAACAGCTCGACGCGGACCCGGGTCTCGCCGACGTCGACGCCGATCATCTGGCCGCTGTGCGGGGCGACCCGCAGCAGGGTGCGGGGCCGGCCGCCGTCGGAGTCGACGCTTCCGGCCTCCTCGACCAGTCCGTCGGCGATGAGATCCGCGACGACGTTGCTGACCGAGCCGGAGCTGAGCCCGGTGGCCGGGCCCAGCTCGAACCGGCTGAGCGGACCGTCGAAGTACAGCCGCTGGAGCACCGCCGTGCGGTTGCCCCGTCTCAGGTCGCGAACCGTGCGACCGTTGCGCCCCGCCATGTGGCTCCCTTCACGAACCATGCCCGACCTGCAACATACCCCTTCGGGCAGTCGGCGCGCGAGATTCCCCAAGCCTTAGTTCACGCTCTGAGCTAAGCGGAACCGCCGCTCGCGGCCGGCGGCGCGGCGGGGCCGCTTGCGTCGCGTGCCCCACCGCGCCCCCTCCCCGGCGGCTCAGCCCGCCGCGTACACGTCCTCCACGTAACGCCCGTCCGCCACCAGCGCGTCGAGCCACCGCTCGGCCGCGGCCTCGTCGGCGCCGGGGGTGCGGTCCCGGTACAGGGTACGGAAGGCCGCGCGGACCCCGGGGGCCATGCGGGTGCCGTCACCGCAGACGTACACCCGGGCGCCGGCGGTCAGCAGCCGCCACACCTCGTCGGCCTCGGCGGCGATGCGGTGCTGGACGAAGGCGGCCCCGTTCTCGGGCGCGGCGCTGAAGGCCGGGCGCAGCGACACCGCTCCGGCCCGCTCGGCGGCCCGCAACTCCTCGGCGTGCAGGAAGTCGGCGTCGGGGGCGTCGCAGCCGAAGTAGAGCAGTCCGGGCGGGAGGTGCGCGCCCGCGCGGCGGGCGGCGAGGCGGTCGGCGACGGCCCCCCGGAACGGGGCCAGCCCGGTGCCCGCGGCGACCATCACGACCGGTGCCGAGCCGTCGATCCGGAAGACCTCGCGGCAGGGCTGGACGCGGGCGTACACGGTGTCGCCGGGACGGAGGGAGGCGAGGTGGCCCGAGCCGGTGCCCCGGTAGCGGCCCCGGCCGGAGCGGGCGGGCGCGTCGAGCACCGAGACCATGAGGTCCGCGTGGCGCGGGTCCGCGGCCGGCGAGGAGGACAGGGAGTAGTGGCGGGGCCGCAGCGGGGTCAGCAGGTCGAGCAGGAGCGGCCAGTCGAGGGCGCCGCGCAGGGCGGGGTGGTCCTCGGCCAGCTCCACCAGGGTCCGCGGGTCGTCACCGGGCAGGGCGGCGAGGGCGGCGCGTTCGGGCGGGCACGGGTTGGCGTCGGCGAGCAGGGCCAGCTGCCGGGCCGTGGGCCGCTCCTGCAGTTCGACGTGCCGCGTCAGCAACCGGCGTACGGTCAGCGGCCGGTCCACCGCGAGGCCGTCACGGCGCGGGCGGGTGGCGCGGATGTCCAGGAGTGCGTCGGCGTCGAGACCGAACGCGGCGACGGCACGGTCCACGAGCTCCGGGGCGTTGGCGGGCAGCACGGTCAGGTGGTCGGCGGTGCGGTAGGTGACGCCCTCGGGCAGCGCGATGCGCAGGAACCGCTTGGTGCGCGGGTGGTCCGGCGCGGTCAGGTCGTACGCCTCGGTGACCGTCATCGGGACGAGGCCGTACCGTTCGGCGGCGGCGTCCAGCGGGCCGCCGGTCAGCGTGCGGACCTCGTAGGCACGGCCGGGTCCGGCCGCGGTGCGGGGCGTGGCATCCGTGGCGTCGGCGTCCGTGGCGTCCGGGTCGCCGTACTGCGTCAGCAGCGCGGTGCGCAGCCGGGTCGTGAACTCCCCCACGGCACCGGTGAGATCGCCGGAGGCGTCGGCGGCGGCGCGGCCGGTGAGGCGGGTGGCGCCGAGCTCGGCGAGGCGGGCGTCGACGCGGGTGGGGACCTGCTGGTAGGTGGCGGCCCAGTTGCGGTCGCCGACGCCCAGGACGGCGTAGGTCACGCCGGTCAGGTCGGGGGTGCCGTCCAGCCAGGCGGAGAAGGCGACGGCGTCGTCGGTGGGGCGGCCGTTGTAGGAGGCGGCGGTGATGACGACGGGACGGTCGGTGGGCAGGCCGGCCGCGTAGGCGTCCAGGGCGGCGACCTCGGTGGCGCAGCCGACGGCGGCCGCCTCGTCGGCGAGCCGGGCGGCGAACTCCCGGCAGGTGCCGTAGTTGCTGCCGTGCAGGAAGAGGGCGCGGGTGCCGGGGCGGACCCGGGCCGGCAGGGCGTCCGGCGCCGGGGTCCCCGCGGCCGGGGCGGGGACGGTGCCGGGCAGCGGGGCGTGCACGCGGTCGGCGGGGGTGCGCGGGGTCAGCGTGAGGGTGAACCCCTCCGGCTTGAGGGTGAGGGTCTCCTTGACGGTCAGCCGGTAGCCGGCGTGGTCGTGCAGCCGGTAGCGGTGCACCAGCAGGGCGAGCAGCATGGTCGCCTCGTGCAGGGCGAACTGCCGTCCGATGCAGGCACGTTCACCGGTGCCGAAAGGCTTGAAGGCGTGTACCGGGCGGGCCGCCTCGGCCTCGGGGGTGAACCTCTCGGGGTCGAACAGCTCCGGGTTGTCGCCCCACACGGGCTGCCGGTGCAGCATCGGCGCGAGCACGGTGACGGCCTGGCCGGCGCGCAGCGGGATCCGGCCGCCGAGCACGGTGTCCTCGCGGGCGTGCCTGCTGAAGGCGGCCGCCGTCGGCCACAGCCGCAGCGCCTCGTTGAGTACCTGCCGGGTGTAGGTGAGACGGCCGATGTCGCCGTACGCCGGCTCGGGGTCGGGGGTGTCGCCCCACAGCGCGTCGGTCTCGCGCTGCACGAGCCGGAGTACGGCGGGGTGCTTGGCGAGGTAGTACAGCGCGAAGGACATCGCGCCGGAGGTGGTCTCGTGGCCGGCGATCAGGAAGGTGATGACCTGGTTGCGGATGTTGGCCGGGTCCAGGGTGGTGCCGTCGGCGGGGTGCTCGGCGCCGAGCATCAGCCCGAGCAGGTCCTCGGCGGCGCTCTGGTCGGTGCCCGTGCGGGCGGCGATGACGTCGTCGACGACCCCGGCCAGGTAGCCGGCGTCCCGCCGGAAGGCCGCGTCGGCCGCCGCGTGGTCCTCGCCGGGATCACGGGCCAGGCGGGTCATGCTCCACTCCAGGCAGCGGACCATCGCCTCCACGAAGGGATGCGGCTCCTCGCGCGCGAAGGAGCCGAAGTCGTAGCCGAATCCGGCCAGTCCGATGGTGTCGAGCGTCATGCGGGTCATGTCGCCGGGCACGTCGACGGGGTGTCCGGTCCGCGCCGCGCGGTCCCAGGCGTCGATGAGCCGCCGGGCCACCTTCAGCATCACGGGGTGGTAGGTGCGCATCGAGCCGAGCGCGAAGGCGGGCATCAGGATGTCGTGCGCCTTCGCCCAGTTGGGCTCGTCGTTGTACGCGGTGAACAGGCCGTCGGCGGCGAACTCCCGTACGTTCTCCAGGGCGGGTCCGACGTGTTTGGCGAACCGGTCCTCGTCGGCCAGGTCGGCGACCAGGTCCGCGTCGGCGACGAACATCGCCTCGCGGCCGTGCAGCCGGCGCACCAGTACGGGGCCGTGAGCCCGCATCAGCTCCATGACCTGCTGGATGGGGGTCTGTCCTGGACCGGTGGCGGTGATGTCGACGACGGGGACGCCGGGCAGGGTGCCGGCCGGCTCGGGGTGCAGTGCGGTGGGGGGCATGACGCGAGAACTGCCTTTCGCGGTAGCGGACTACTGCGTTCCAGGGTGGTCGACGGCCGGCGCGGCCCCGCGCCGCCGCACTACACGATCGTGCAGTGGAAAGTGCGCGGCGGGACTTGCGTCGCCGGCGTCCGCGGGTGCCGGCCGGGCCGTACGCCTCGAAGTTGCCGCTGACCTGCTTCTTCCTCTTGGATGGCGGAGGGGGCCGGGAGGTGTGATGGAAGCGGAGCGGGCCGACGCGGTGGTGTGGCGCAACCGTGCGCTCACCTTGTTCGACCGGGTGTCGGTGCCGGTGGCGGTGTGCGATGTGCACGGGGAGGTGGTGCTGGCCAACCCGGCCATGGCCGCGGAGTGCGGTACGACCCCGGGACGGCTGCGCGGCCGGCAGGTGCTGGAGCTGTTCCGGCCGCAGGAGGCCACCCAGGTGGAGCGCATCGCCGAGGCGCTGCGGCTGCGGCACCGCTCCCGCTACCAGGTGTCGGTGTGCTGGCGGGCGCCCGGCGGGGCCGAGCGGTACGGGGAGCTGACCGCGGATCCGGTGAGCGACAGCGTGGGGGCGACCCCGGCGCTGCTGGTCATGCTGCGGCTGCTGGGCGAGCGGCCGGGGCCGGGGCCGGAGCCCGCGCCGGAGCCGGTGCGGACCACCGAGGTGGAGCGGCGGGTACTGGCCCTGCTGGCCGGCGGCGCCACCACCGCCCGCGCCGCCCGTGAACTGGGTCTCAGCCAGGACGGCGTCACCTACCACCTGCGGCGCCTGACGGCCCGCTGGGGCGCGGCCAACCGCACCGAACTGATCGCCCGTGCGTACGTCCTGGGCGTCCTGACCCCGGGCGTGTGGCCCCCGCGTCCGAGTCCGGCCGAGGGGTAGCGGCGGCACGGGCGGCGGGCCCTGCGCCGACGCAAGCCCCTGACCGGGCGTGCTCCGCTGCAGGAAAATCCGTTGACCCCTCCCCCATCTTGCTAATTACGCTAGCCGGACACCTAGACCCTCTAGGCTCGCTCGACTCGTCGTACCCGGAAGGACCCCTCCCATGAGACCGCTCACCGAGCAGGACATCCGCGCCTCCTTCGTCAACTGCTCCAAGGGCGAGGCCAAGCGGCTCGCGGTCCCCCGGGACCTGGGTGAGCGCCCGTGGGACGATCTGGACTTCCTCGGCTGGCGGGATCCGGGGGCCCCGGACCGCAGTTATCTGGTCACCGAACGCGAGGGCCGGCTCGCCGGTGTCGCCCTGCGCTTCCCGGCCTCGCAGCGCGGTTTCCTGCACCGCAGCATGTGCTCGGTCTGCCTGACCACGCACCCCGGTGGCGGGGTCTCGCTGATGACCGCGCGCAAGGCGGGGGCGGCGGGCCGCGAGGGGAACTCGGTCGGGCTGTACATGTGCACGGACCTGGCGTGTTCGCTGTACGTGCGCGGCAAGAAGGTCCCGGAGTCCGGTGGCCGGTTCGAGGAGAGCCTGACCCTGGAGGAGCAGATCACCCGTACGAGGGGCAACCTGGCTGCCTTCATCGACAAGCTCTACGAGTAGTCCGGACAGAAACGGCCAGAAACCGTCCACGCTTGGTCACGTTCGACGTACCCGAGGAGCGGGAACAGGCCAAGGGATGCTCGACGTACAGAAGTGGTCCATGGGGCTCCGGCGCCTGGCGGCGCGCCGCCGGCAGCCCGTTGTCGTCCAGACGCTGCGCTCGGCCGCGGCCGCGACGGTCGCCTATGTCATCGCGCTCCGGCTGAGTCCCGAACCCGCCCCTCTCACCGCGCCGCTGACCGCGCTCCTGGTCGTCCAGGTGACCTTCTACGCCACGCTCACCAACGGCATCCGCCGGGTGAACTCGGTGGTCGCGGGGGTGCTGGTCGCCATCGCGTTCAGCGTGCTGGTGGGCCTGACCTGGTGGAGCCTGGCGCTGCTGATCGTCGCCTCGCTGGCCGTCGGGCACCTGGTGCGCGTCGACGAGTACGTGGCCGAGGTGGCGATCAGCGCGATGCTGGTGCTCGGTGTCACCACGGTCGGGTTCACCGCGTGGGCGCGGATCGTGGAGACGCTGATCGGCGCGGTCGTCGGGACCGCGTGCAACCTGCTGCTCCCGCCGCCGGTGTGGGTGGACGAGGCCGGCCGGTCGATCGAGGACCTGGCCCGGCGGGTGCGGCAGCTGATGCTGCGGATGGGTGAGGAGGCCGCCGGCCGGATCCCGTGGGAACGGGCGGCCGAGCGGCTGCACGAGGCGCGCCGGCTCGACCACGACATCGTGCAGGTGGACGCGGCGCTGCGGCAGGCCGAGGACAGCCTGCGGCTCAATCCGCGGGTCAAGGAGGGGCTGCTGCACCGGGTGGTGCTGCGCACCGGCCTGGACACGCTGGAGATCTGCACGGTGGTGCTGCGGGTGCTGGCCCGCTCCTTCACGGACCTGGCGAAGGCCCGTGGGTCCGAGGAGCTGTTCCCGCCCCGGGTGGGGGCGACCGTGGAGCAGCTGCTGTCGGAGATCGCCGACGCCATCGTCAGTTTCGGCGTGCTGGTGACCACCCACCTGAGCGAGAACGCCGAGTCCGCCGAGGCCCGGCTGACCGCCGAGCTGCACACGGCGGCCGGCACCCGGGACCGGCTGGCCGAACTGCTGCGCGAGGAGGTCCGCAAGGACTGGACGCACTGGCAGTTGCTCGGGGCCGTCCTGACCGAGACGACCAGGATCATCGACGAGCTGAACACCGAGCACCGCGCCCGCCGGCTGCTGGAGGAGCTGGACCGGGTCTCCCGCGGGCAGCGGACCAGGCGGCCCCGGCTGGCCCGGCTGCGCGACCGCCTCGGCGTCCAGGAGGAGCTGTGGCGGAACCACGCGGGGTTCGGCGGGCGTTATCGGTGACGGGAGCCGCCGGGTCGGCCGGCGCGGGAGCGAGGGGGCGGGCGGATGACCGGCACCGGGGTCCGGATCGACGGCAACACACTGCGGCTGCCGGGCGGGGTGGCGGTGCGGTTCGTGCGCACGCTGCGGCTGCCGGAGAGCGGCACGCACCCGCTGCCGCCCGGACTGGGCGAGTTCCCGGTCCGCCGGGTGGCCGATCACGCCGACCGGGTGCCGGAGCAGTGGCGGGCGCGCGGCGGCGTCATGCTGCCGGTGTACCTGCGCGAGGCGATGTGGCTGAGTTTCGCCGGTACGGCGGAGCCGGCCGCGCTCCAGGTCGGCGTGGGCAAGGTGTGCGCGGTGTCCGGCGAGCCGTGGCGCGACCGGCTGTCCCGCCGCCCGCAGAACTATGTGGTGCTGCCCCGCCAGCCGTGGCTGGACGGCATCAACTCGGGCAAGGGCACGGTCCGCCAGTTCGTGGCCGTACCGCTGGGGCTGGGCGCGACCGTGGAGGGGCAGGTCACCGGCGAGGAGGTGTGGGGCGGGGTCCAGCTCCAGTCGTTCCCGCTGAAGGAGGACGTCCTGGCCGGGTGGCGGCGCCGGGAGCGGGAGCGCCGGCGAGCGCGGCAGCCCGGGCCGGCCGGCGCGTTCGGCGGCTACGGCGCACCGCCGCCGCCGGCCGCCGCGGCCCCCGGCGGTCCGCCGCCGGCGGCGGCCCCGCCCGCCGCCTTCGGCGCTTCCCCGCCCCCGGCTGCCGCCCCACGGCGAGCGGCGGCCATGGGACTGGGTGTGGGCGGTTCGATGCGGCAGGAGGTGTACCGGGACGACCGGCCGCTCGGGGACTGGGCCGAGCAGCCGGCCGGGCGCGTGTTCGTGCACCTGGTCACGCCTCCCGAGTGGCGCCGGATCACCGGCGAGGCGCCCCCGCCGTCACCGGTGGACCGGGCGGCGTACACCCGGGCGGGCCTGCCCTGGTACGACTACTACGACGCGGACGCCGACGACCTCGCCCCCACGGACACCCTGGAGGCGGTCCAGCCGGCCGGCCAGTGGCTCGGGGACGACCTGGACCCGTGGCAGCCGCCGGCCCCCGGCCAGGTGACACCGCTGAAGGACGCGCCGGGCGAGCCGGTGGAGGACGGTGAATGGTGAGCCTCCTGCCGCCTTCTCCGCGCCGCCCCCGGCGCCCCGGCCCCGGGCCCCTGGCCGTTGCACGCTGCGCAACCTCCGTTGCCCGGCTTGCCCTTGGCGGTGTGCGCGCGCCAAGGTGACTGTCACGACCGGCGCGACCGACGACCTGGGGTGCGGCATGGACATGGAGGCAGGGGCGGCGGGGCGGGGCTCGGCCCGGCCCCGGGGCGGCCGGGAGCCTGGGGGCGGCTGGACCAGGCGCCGCTTCGTCGGGGCCGTGGCCGGTACGGCGGCGGTGGTGGCGGTGCCGTCGCCGGCTGCCCCGCCGGCCGGGGCCGGCGCCCCGCGGAGCCGGCCGCAGGCGCCCGCCGTCCCGCCCCGGGAGCCCTCCGGACCGCGCCCGCTGTACGTGGGCACCTACACCTCCGCCGACGGCGGCGGCACCGGCATCGGCCTCGCCGGGTACGACCCGCGGACGGGCCGGATCACGGGGTCGGGCACGCTCCTTGGGGTCCCCGACCCGTCGTACCTCGCCGTGCACCCGGACGGCCGCACGCTGTACGCGGTGGACGAGCGGCAGGACGGCGGGGTGACGGCCGTCCGCCTCGCGGACCGGCGGGTCCTCGGCACCCGGAGCACCGGCGGCGCGGCCCCCTGCCACCTGTCGGTGCATCCCGGCGGACGCTGGCTGCTCAGCGCGAACTACGGCTCGGGCAGTGTCGCCGTGCACCCGGTCGGTGCCTCGGGCGCCCTGGGCGAGCGGACCGACCTGGTCACGCACACCTCCCCGGGCCCCGGCCCCGGTCAGCAGGGCCCGCACGCCCACCAGGTCGTCACGAGTCCGGACGGCGGGCACGTCCTCGCCGTGGACCTCGGCACCGACACCGTCTACACCTACCGCCTCGACCAGGCGAAGGGCACGCTCACGGAGGTGGCGCGGGCGCACACCCGGCCGGGCGCCGGACCGCGCCACCTGACCTTCCATCCGGGCGGCCGGTACGCGTACCTCGCCAACGAGGTGGACGACACGGTGGCCGTCTGCGCCTACGACCCGGACTCCGGCCGGCTGAGCGTCGGCGAGCCGCAGCCGACGGGGGCGAGCGGCACGAACTATCCGGCGCAGATCCTGGTGACGGCGAACGGCCGGTTCGCCTTCCTCGCCAACCGGGGCCACGACAGCCTGGCGCGGTACGCCGTCGAGGCCGACGGGGCCCGGCTGCGGCTGCTCGGCACGGTGCCGGTGGGCGGGGAATTCCCCCGGCAGATCGCGTTCTCGCCGGACGGCCGGCTGCTGTTCGCGGCCAACCAGCGCTCCGGCACGGTCACCGTCTTCCACGTCGACGCGGACCGGGGCGAACTGCGGCCCACGGGCGAGCCGTTCGCGTCACCCGTCGCCGTCTGCGCGCTGCCGCTGTAGCGCCCGGGGGCAGGCGGCGGCACTGGCCTGCGCCAGCAGGACGTGCATGCGCTCGGTGAGCTGGGCGACGTCGTCGGCGGGAGTGTGGAAGGGCAGCCGTACGTCACCGTGGGCGCGGCTGCGTTCGATGCGCAGGGTGAGTCCGTGCCGGTCGACGGCGAGCGGCGCCACCCGGGTCGCGGCGTGCAGGCTCTCGGGCCGCACCAGGCGGGTCAGCCGCTCGACGGCGTCCGGGTGGGCGTCGGCGAGGTGGGTGAGCAGCCGGGACTCGGCGCCGGCGAGCGGGTCGGGCCGGGCGGCGGTGAACTCGTCGAGGTCGACGACCACGGGCCCGGAGGACTGCCGGAGCACCACCCGGGTGGGCCGGAGGACCAGGGCGCCCGCGGACGGGGCGAACCAGCCGGAGAGCCAGAGGCGGGCCCGGATGCGGTTGCGCACCGGTACGGGGGCGACGTCGGCGAACTCCAGCAGGGCGGAGGGCTCCTGGCGCGGGGCGCACAGGGCCGCCGCGAGCAGGCCGCTGTCGTCGGGCACCGTCAGCCGGACCTCGCCGTCCTCGGTCACCGAGTGGGCGCCGACGTACTCCTCGCGCACGCCGTCCGCGGTCACCGCGCACGACCACGCGGCGGCCAGCACCGAGCGTGCCCGTTCCGCCGCGCCGGGTACGGCCGTCCAGTCCTGCGTGTCACCCATCCCGAGACCTCCTTAGGTAAGCCTTGCCTAACCTATCGGAGATCGGGGCGCACGCCAACCACGCCACACCGGTGGACGCAGTTACGCGAGGACACCCAGGAGGGCGCGGGCACACAGGTCACGCACCTGTTCCCGGGTCGGCTCCCCCTCGCCGCGCAGCCATTCGAGACAGACGGCGGTGGTGAAGGCGAGCCAGCCGCGCACGGCCAGGCGCACCTCGGGAGCCGCCCCGAAGACCGGTCCGAACTCGGGGTCGGCCGCGAGCGCGGCCAGGATCTGCCGCTCCTGCGCGGCCAGGGCCTGCCGGTAGACCCGGCGCACGGCCTGGTCGCCGGCCGCGTCGGCGCGGTGGAAGGCCCGGAAGCCGTGGGCGTGGGCCTCGACGTAACCGAGGTAGGTGTCGAGGCCCGCGGTGAGCTGCTCGCGCACCGGCACCCCGGGGACGGCGGCCGTCATGCGCAGCATGCGCGCGCTCTCCCGCTCCACGACGGCGGCGAAGAAGTCCCGCTTGGTCGGGAAGTAGTGGTACAGCAGCCCCCGCGAGACCCCGGCGATCTCGGCGACCTGCTCGATCCACACGTCGTCGTAGGGGCTCTCCGAGAACAGCTTCGCGCCGACCGACAGCAACTGCTCACGGCGTTCCCCGGTGCTCAGTCTGCGCCGGGCGCGTTCCCCCTGGTTCGCGGGCATGGCGTCACTTTACTTGACGCGGATTCAACAACGGGACCACACTGGAACACCTTATTGAACCCACGTACAACATGCGCGCGTCACAGCTTCAACCAGCCGCTGGATCAAGGGAGATCGCGTCATGGCGGAGACGACGGGGACCACGGGGTCCGGGCTGCCGAAGGGTTTCAGGAGCGCCGAGCAGGGCTGGCCCGAGCTGCACCGCATCCCGCATCCGCCGCGCCGGCTGCCGCTGCTCGGCGATGTGCTCGGCGCCGACCGGCACACCCCGCTCCAGGACTCGATGCGCTTCGCGCGCGAGCTGGGTCCGATCTTCCGGCGCCGGGCCTTCGGCAAGGAATTCGTGTTCGTGTGGGGGGCACGGCTCGTCGCCGACCTCGCCGACGAGGCCCGGTTCGCCAAGCACGTCGGACTGGGCGTGGCCAACCTGCGGCCGGTGGCCGGGGACGGCCTGTTCACCGCCTACAACCACGAGCCCAACTGGCAGCTGGCGCACGACGTCCTGGCCCCCGGATTCAGCCGGGAGGCCATGGAGGGTTACCACGGGATGATGCTGGACGTCGCCGGCCGGCTCACCGACCACTGGGACCGCCGGCAGGCGGCCGGGCGGACGGTGGACGTGCCCGGCGACATGACCCGGCTGACCCTGGAGACTATTGCGCGGACCGGATTCGGGCACGACTTCGGCTCCTTCGAGCGGGAACGGCCGCACCCCTTCGTCACGGCGATGGTCGGCACCCTGACCTACGCGCAGCGGCTGAACAGCGTGCCCGGTCCACTGGCCCCGCTGCTGCTGCGCGCCGCCGCCCGGCGCAACGCGGCCGACATGGCCTGCCTGAACCACACGGTCGACGCCCTGGTCGCGGCCCGGCGCGAGTCCGGCGGCGGCGAGGGTGACCTGCTGGACCGCATGCTGGCCACGGCACACCCGGAGACCGGGGAGAAGCTGTCCGCGGAGAACGTCCGCAAGCAGGTGATCACGTTCCTGGTGGCCGGGCACGAAACCACCTCGGGCGCGCTGTCCTTCGCCCTGTACCACCTCGCCCGGCACCCGGAGATCGCCGCCCGGGCCCGCGCCGAGGTGGACCGCGTCTGGGGCGGCACCCCGCGGCCCGGCTACGAACAGATAGCCAGGCTGCGCCTCGTCCGCCGCGTGCTGGACGAGTCACTGCGGCTGTGGCCGACCGCGCCCGCCTTCGCCCGGGAGGCCCGGCGGGACACGGTGCTCGCCGGTGAGCACCCCATGCGCCGGGGCGCGTGGGCGCTGGTGCTGACGCCGATGCTGCACCGCGAGCCGGAGGTGTGGGGCGAGGACGCCGAGCGGTTCGACCCGGACCGCTTCACCGCGGCGGCCGTACGGGCCCGGCCGCCGCACACCTTCAAGCCGTTCGGCACCGGCGCGCGGGCCTGCATCGGCCGCCAGTTCGCCCTGCACGAGGCGACCCTGGTCCTCGGCCTGCTGCTGCGCCGCTACGAGCTGCACACCGACCCCGGCTACCGCCTGAGGGTCGCCGAACGCCTGACACTGATGCCGGAGGGGCTGCGGCTGCGACTGGAACGACGGCCGGCACCGCCGGACACCGCCGGCGGTGCGGGCGCGCGCCCGGCGAGACACCCCCTAGGGGGTGTCACGTCGCGCCCGGCTTGACCGGGGAGACAGCGCCTGAGCGCCGGCTGTCCAGTGCGCCGGCCGGGTGACCGACTCCGGCAGCCTGGTGCCGGCGCTGCCCCGCGCGGCGGTCAGCTGCGGCTGGGTGAGGAAGAACGCGCCGGTGAGGTCCGCGTCGGTCAGATCGGTGTCGCGCAGGTCGGCGCCGATCAGGTCCGCACCGCGCAGATCGGCACCGGTGAGGTCGGCGGCGATGAGGCAGGCACCGCGCAGGCTCGCCCCGCGCAAGTCGGCGCCCCTCAGCCGGGCGCCGATGAGATCAGCGCCCCGGCGGTCCTTGCCCTTGCCCTTCCCCTTGCCCTTGCCCTTCCCCCCGCCCTCGCCGCCCGCACCGGCCCGGACCAGCTCGCTGGTGCGCAGCAGGAGCACGTTGACCTCCTGCCGGTGCGCGGCCACGTCCAGGCCGGCCAGTTCCTCGGGCGTCTGCCGGGTGAGCCGCTCGGTCCGCTCCAGCGCCTGCCGCAGCTCGGGGTGGACCGGCCGGGCGGCGGGCAGCCCCAGCGCCTCCGTCAGGTACCACAGCAGCTCGTGCAGCTGCCGGACGACGGGGAACACGTCGAACATCCGGCGGGCGTGCTCCTTGGGGCCGGTCCGCCAGTCCTGCCCGCCGAAGGTGAGCTGCGAGACCTTCTGCCCGGCGCCGAAGCAGTCGTAGACCGTGCAGCCGGTGAACCCGCTGGTGCGCAGGTCGGCGTGGATGCCGCAGCGGTGGTCGCCGCCGAGGTTCGGGCAGGGCCGGCCCGCGGGCTTGTCCAGGGCGAAGTCGGCGGAGCGGGCGAAGGGCAGGGCGACACAGCACAGCCCGAAGCACTGGGCGCAGTCACCGCGCAGGTCGGCGAGGTCGGTTATCTGGTCCGGCATGGTCCAACCCTACTGACCTGCCCAGTCGGCCCCGCACGCCGTGCGGCCACGGCGCCGCGCGCCTCACACCTCGTCACGCGCCATCGCCAGCAGCCGGTCCAGGACGCGGGGCGCGCCGGCGCGCAGGCCGTCGTGCTCGAACTCGTCGGTGACCCAGGTGCGCAGGCCGCGGACGGCGCGCGCGGTGTCCAGGGAGTGGGCGGCGTCGACGTACATGTCGTCGTGGTAGACCGCCGCGACGACGGGGACCTCGTTGGCGGCGAGGCGGGCCGGGTCGTACAGCGGGCCCCAGTCGGTGCGGGCGGCGAGCAGCTCGGCCGTCTCGCGCAGGGGCCGCAGGGCCGGGTCGGTGTCGAACATCCACGGGTGGACGGTCTCCCCGGTGAAGAGCACGGGACCGTCACCGGTGAGCGCCTTGGCCGCGTCGAACTGCGGGAACTCGGCGCGGACGCGTTCGGCGGCCCAGGCCGTGGGACGGGCGTCCTGGCCGTAGATCGCCTCGTGCACCACGGCGTAGAGGGGGTGGCCGGCGTACGACAGCAGGGCCTGCGCCTGCTCCTGGAAGGCGTCCGACAGTTCGGTGCCGCCGGGCGTGCGGACGAAGGCGTCCTCCAGCAGGTGGTGCAGGCGGTGGCTGCCGTCGCTCGTGCCGAGCATCTGGCCCAGGGACTGGAAGGCCTCCACCGTGAAGCGGTAGCCGTTGGGCAGGACCACGTCGTGGGTGAGGAGGTGGTCGGCGATCCGGCGGGCCCGCTCCACGTCCTGCGGGTAGCGGGCGTAGTGCGCGGCGACCTTGCGCTCGATGCGCGGGTAGGCGGCCCGGTAGACGTCGTCGGCGTGGGCGTGCAGGGAGGGCAGGCCGCCGGTGATGACCGCGGTGTCGATGCCCTCGGGCGCGAGGGAGAGGTACGACACCGTGCAGAAGCCGCCGAAGCTCTGGCCGAGCACCGTCCACGGGGCGCCGCCGGTGACCTGGGGGCGGATGGCCTCGCAGTCGCGGACGATCGAGTCGGCCCGGAAGCGGGTGAGGTAGTCGGCCTGTGCGGCGGGGCCGCCGCGCAGCGGGAGCGTCTGCCGGGTGGCGGGGGTGGAGCGGCCGGTGCCGCGCTGGTCGAGCAGGAGGACGCGGTAGTCGTTCAGCGCCCGGTCGAGCCATGCCTGACGTCCGACGAAACGATTCGCTCCGAATCCGGGCCCGCCCTGGAGGTACACCAGCCAGGGCAGGTCCTGCCCGGCCTTCTCGCTCGCCACCACCTCGCGCGCGTACAGCTCGACGCTCTCGCCTCCCGGGTCGGCGTGGTCGAGGGGCACGGTGAAGTGGCGGTCGGTGAGGACGACGCCGGGCTGGCGGTAGCTGAGGCTCAACGGGTCTCCCGTGACGACGGTACGGACGCGTCCCAGTTCAGCACATGACCGGACGCCTGCCGAGCCCCGGGATCATGGTTTCTTACTGAACTCCCGGTCAGCGCGCGACCAGGCTGGAGCGGCGCACCACCAGCTCCGGCTGGAGCACCACCCGCCGGTGCTCGTGGGCCTGCTTCCGCTCGTCCCGCTCGGTCTCCTCCAGGAGCAGTTCGGCGGCGAGGGTGCCCAGGGTGACGGCGGGCTGGCGCACGGAGGTGAGGGGTACGGCGGCCGCGGCGGCGAACTCGATGTCGTCGTAGCCGACGATCGCCAGCTCGTCCGGGACGGTCACGCCCGCCGCGTACATGGCCTGGAGGACGCCGAGGGCGAGCGGGTCGTTGGCGCAGAAGACGGCGGTGGGGCGGTCGGCCAGGCCGAGCAGGCGGGCGCCCGCGTCCCGGCCGGCGGCCACGTCGAGGCGTTCGGTGGGCAGCTCGCGCAGCGCCTCGGGGCCGAGCCCGGCCTCGGCGAGCGCGGTCAGCGCGCCGGTGCGCCGGTCGCGGACCTGGTTGAGGCCGGGCGGGCCGCTGACGTAGGCGATCGAGCGGTGCCCGGCGTCCACCAGGTGGCGCACGGCGAGGGCGCCGCCCGCGACGTCGTCCACGGAGACGGAACACTCGGTGGTGCCCTCGGCGACCCGGTCGACCAGCACGAACGGGATGCCGTGCCGGCGGAAGGCCGCGATGTTGCGGCCGGTGGCGTCGGCCGGGGTGAGCAGCACACCGCGCACCCGCTGCTCGGCGAAGAGCGACAGGTACTCCGCCTCCTCGGACGCGTCCTGCGCGCTGTTGCAGACCATCACGCCGAGCCCCGCCTCCCGCGCCGCCCGTTCGGCGCCGCGCGCGACGTCCACGAAGAACGGGTTGCCCATGTCGAGCACGAGCAGCCCCATGATCCGGCTGCGGCCCGCGCGCAGCTGGCGCGCGGACTCGCTGCGGACGTAGCCGAGCCGGTCGATGGCGGACAGCACCCGGGCGCGGGTCTCGCCGGCGACGGTGTCCGGGCGGTTGATGACGTTGGAGACCGTGCCCACGGACACTCCGGCGGCACGGGCTACATCCTTGATACCCACCGACTGGGCCATCGGGTTTCGGACCTCCAGAACACGGCGATGCGGCGGGACGACCTTCACATTACCGTCACGCCGGCAGGGCGAAGTCGGCCACGTGCAGCGCCGAGGGCGTGGTGCCGGTGGATTTCTCCTGGTACAGGAACGACAGGACGTTGTCCGCCCGGATCCGGGTCTCGTCGACCACCACCTCCCCGAAGGCGTGCAGTCCGCCGCCGTCGGACAGGAGCGTCCAGTCGGTGTGGCCGGACTCCCGTGAGGCCGCGGCGATCCGGCCGAACGGGAGGACGGCGTAGGCGTTGTCGTACCGGTCCAGGACCAGCTTGGTGCGCCGGCTGGTGCCGAGGGGGACGGGAATCTCGGTCTTCCGCCAGCCGCCGGAGGCGGTCTTGCGCAGGTGGAAGGCGCGGGCGTGGGCGGTGCGGTCGGCGACGTGGTCCGTGGTGCACCGGCCGGAGCGGCCGGGGACGTAGCTGATGACCGCGTGCGGGAGGCCGGCGGAGTCGGTGCACTGGCTCTCCTGGTTCATCAGGGAGTGGCCCGGGGCCAGCGGGTCCACGACGAGCCCGCCGTCGCCGACGGACACCTTGTCGGGGCTTCCGGTGGTGCCGACGACGGTGCCCGCGTCGTTGCGCCAGGTCCGGCCCCGGTCGTCGGACCAGACGTAGCCGGTGTCGTGGTTGGTGAGGCCGCCGGCGCCGCGGATGACGGCCGGGTCCCGCTCCCGCCAGGTGAACATGGCGTGCAGCCGGCCCCGCGTGTCGTAGTCGATGCCGTGCAGGTACATGTTCCGGGCGGTGCTGGAGCCGTGCGCGCTGGTGTAGGTGCCGCTCGCGGAGGTCCACTCCCCCAGCGCGGTCCAGTGCGAACCGTCGTACTCGGCGAGGCCGTTGCGGCCGTCACCGGAGACGCCGGCGCGGTAGCCGAGCTGGAGCCGGCCCTCGGGGGTGACGAGGAACTGCGGGTAGGTGAACCGCTCGGTGAGCGCCAGTCCGTCGAGCGTCGTCCGTACGGGGCCGAACGCGGAGGGGGTCCACGCCGTGCCGGCCGGGTCGGCCAGGAGAGCGGCGGCCGACTTGACGTAGAAGAAGCCGTCGCTGTGGGAGTCCATGATCAGGTGGAGGCGGCCGTCGGCCGGGGAGACGCCCATGCAGACGACGTTGTGGGAGTCGTCGGCCTTGAGCCGGTGCGGCAGGGTGACCGTCGACCAGGTGGCGGCGCCGAGGGCCCGGCGGGCGACGACCGCGTGGCGGCTGGCGGTGTACCAGGCGGCGTACTGGTGGCCCTGGTGGGTCAGCAGGCCGTTCTTCTGGAAGGAGTTGGTGTTGACCAGGCCGTCGTAGGAGACGAAGTAGAGGGCCCGCGGGTCGAGTGGCGTGGTCCCCCTGCTCGTGACCGACGGGCCCGGGACGGCCGCGCGGGCGGTACCGGCGGGGGCGCCGGCCGGCTGGGTGTGTCGTCTCATGTCCGGCTCCGCGTGATCAGGCGAGGTGGAACACTTCGGTGAGCGGCCGCATGGCCTCGTCGGGCCGGGTGCCGTCCAGGGACTCGAAGAACGGCGCCATCTCCTCCTGCCAGCGGGCGTTGACCTCGGTGGCCTCCATGCCCGCCCGGGCGGCGGCGAAGTCCTCCGTCTCCAGGTAGCCGACCAGCAGGCCGTCCTCCCGCAGGAACAGCGAGTAGTTGTGCCAGCCGGTCGCCTTCAGGGCGTCCCGCATCTCCGGCCAGACGTCGGAGTGCCGCTCACGGTACTCGGCGAGCCGGTCGGCCCGTACCTTCAGCAGAAAACACACGCGTTGCACCGGTGATCCCCTTCGTCCGTCGCCTGGAAGGCGAACTCGTCGATGTTCCGGGCGTCGAACACCGTCGGCTTGCCCAGGGTGACAACGCCGTCCTCGCCGAGGGTGTACGTCGTGGCGCCGGCTTCGAAGGCCTCGCCCCTCTTGCCGCTGATCTGCCCGGAGGCCGGCGCGACCGCGGCGCGGGCGGCCAGGCCGCCGAGTTTCGCCGGGTCCCACAGCCCGAAGGCCTCGACGGTGCCGTTCTCGACGTACCTGCGCATGTCGTTCGGCCTGCCGAGCCCGGTGAGCTTGACCCTGCCCTTGTACTTCGAGCCCGGCAGGTACTGGGCGGCGGCCTTGATGCCGACGGTGGTCGGGGAGATGATCCCCCCGCAGGTCCGGGTGTTCCCGGAGCAGGCCCTGGGTCTGCCGGAAGGACTGCTGGGCGTCGTCGTTGCCGTAGGCGACCTCGACGAGTTTCACGTCCTCGTACCGGGGGCCCTTCAGCTCGTCCTCCATGTAGCCGATCCAGGTGTTCTGGTTGGTCGCGGTCTGCGCGGCCCGTGCGTCATGAGGGCTCCTCAGCGACATCGAACGGCAGGGCCGCGGGCCGCGCCGATGTCGTGAAAGGTTTCAAGTGGATGGCCGGGACGGTAGGCACCGCAGTCATGTCACGTCAATGGGTGCGTATCGAGAAACGTGCGATCGACGAGTTTCGGCGCGGGGCGACGGAAAGATGAGCCGGCCGGACCGCTTGACACCCTTTCAGGCGGCCCCTAGCTTGCCGTTCTGAATCGTTTCACATGCTCAGTCGTTCCGGCCGACACCACAGGAGCCCTGCAGTGACCGACCTCGCCGCGGTGAAGGCCGCGCTCAAGACCCAGGCCGTCGAGACGCCGTCGTGGGCGTACGGGAACTCCGGCACCCGCTTCAAGGTCTTCGCGCAGCCCGGGGTGCCGCGCTCACCGTGGGAGAAGCTCCAGGACGCGGCGCAGGTGCACGCCTTCACCGGCATCGCGCCAACGGTCGCCCTGCACATCCCCTGGGACACGGTGGACGACTACGGCGCGCTCGCGAAGTACGCCGAGGAGCGGGGTGTGCGGCTCGGTGCCGTCAACTCCAACACCTTCCAGGACGACGCCTACAAGCTGGGCAGCGTCTGCCACCCGGACGCCGCGGTGCGCCGCAAGGCCGTCGACCACCTGCTGCGGTGCGTCGACATCATGGACGCCACCGGGTCCCGGGACCTGAAACTGTGGTTCGCCGACGGTACGAACTACCCGGGGCAGGACGACGTCCGCGCCCGGCAGGACCGGCTGGCGGAGGGACTGGCCGAAGTGTACGAACGGCTCGGCGACGGGCAGCGGATGCTGCTGGAGTACAAGTTCTTCGAGCCGGCGTTCTACACCACCGACGTCCCGGACTGGGGAACCGCCTACGCCCACTGCCTCAAGCTCGGCGACAAGGCCCGGGTGGTCGTCGACACCGGGCACCACGCGCCGGGCACCAACATCGAGTTCATCGTGGCGACCCTGCTGCGGGAGGGGAAGCTCGGGGGGTTCGACTTCAACTCGCGGTTCTACGCCGACGACGACCTGATGGTGGGGGCGGCGGATCCGTTCCAGCTGTTCCGGATCATGTACGAGGTGATCCGGGGCGGCGGGTTCGGCTCCGGGACCGCCTTCATGCTCGACCAGTGCCACAACATCGAGCCGAAGATCCCGGCGGTCATCCGCTCGGTGATGAACGTCCAGGAGGCCACGGCGAAGGCTCTGCTGGTCGACCGTGAGGCGCTGGCCGCGGCCCAGAGTGCGGAGGACGTGCTGGGAGCCAACGCGGTGCTGATGGACGCGTACAACACCGACGTGCGGGGGCTTCTGGCGGAGATACGCGAAGAGCTGGGGCTGGATCCCGATCCGATGGCCGCGTACGCCCGGTCCGGGTGGGCGGAGAGGATCGCCGCCGAGCGGGTCGGCGGGGAGCAGGCCGGCTGGGGGGCGTGAGCGTCCGCCGGGTTCCCGTTCCGTCGCGGGGTGCGGGCCCTCTTCGGCCGGCGCACGTGCCCGCGCCAGGCCCTGTCCGGCCGGTCGCGCGAATCCCCGCGCCCCTCCACCACGTCCCCCTCTCCCGGAAAGAACGGCAGTCATGACCACCCATCCCGAAGTCGCCGCGCTCCTCGACCGCTCCCACCGGCTCGGCTCCGATCCCCGCAACACCAACTACGCCGGCGGGAACGCCTCCGCCAAAGGCACCGCCACCGACCCGGTCACCGGCGGGGAGGTGGAGCTGATGTGGGTGAAGGGGTCCGGTGGTGACCTCGGCACGCTCACCGAGGGCGGGCTGGCCGTGCTGCGGCTGGACCGGCTGCGGGCGCTCGTGGACGTCTACCCGGGGGTCGAGCGCGAGGACGAGATGGCCGCCGCGTTCGCGTACTGCCTGCACGGCAGCGGCGGGGCCGCGCCGTCCATCGACACCGCCATGCACGGGCTGGTGGGCGCCCCCCACGTGGATCACCTGCACCCGGACTCCGGTATCGCGCTCGCCTGCGCGGCCGACGGGGAGGAGCTGACCGCCGAGTGCTTCGGGGACAGGGTGGTGTGGGTGCCGTGGCGGCGGCCCGGGTTCCAGCTGGGGCTGGACATCGCCGCGGTCAGGGAGGCCCATCCGCGGGCCGTGGGGTGCGTGCTGGGCGGGCACGGGATCACCGCCTGGGGCGACTCGTCCGAGGAGTGCGAGCGGAACTCGCTGTACATCATCCGCACCGCCGAGGAGTTCCTCGCGGAGAAGGGGAAGGCGGAGCCCTTCGGGCCGGTCGTCGAGGGGTACGCGGCCCTGCCCGAGGCCGAGCGCAGGGAGCGGGCGGCGGCCCTCGCGCCGTACGTGCGGGCGCTGGCGTCCCAGGACCGGCCGCAGGTCGGGCACTTCACCGACTCCGACGTCGTCCTCGACTTCCTCGCCCGCGCCGCACACCCCCGGCTGGCCGCCCTGGGCACCTCCTGCCCCGACCACTTCCTGCGCACGAAGGTACGGCCGCTCGTCCTGGACCTGCCGCCGGCCGCACCGCTGGAGGAGGCCGTCGCCCGGCTGAGGGAACTGCACGCCGCCTACCGCGAGGAGTACGCCGCCTACTACCGGCGGCACGCGCGGCCCGACTCCCCCGCCATGCGCGGCGCCGACCCGGCCGTGGTGCTCGTCCCCGGCGTCGGCATGTTCAGCTTCGGCAAGGACAAGCAGACCGCCCGGGTGGCGGGCGAGTTCTACGTCAACGCCGTCAACGTCATGCGCGGGGCCGAGGCGGTGTCGTCGTACGCGCCGATCGAGGAGGCCGAGAAGTTCCGCATCGAGTACTGGTCGCTGGAGGAGGCCAAGCTCCGGCGGATGCCCGGCCCGAAGCCGCTCGCCGCACGGGTGGCGTTCGTGACGGGCGCCGGCAGCGGTATCGGCAGGGCCATCGCGCACCGCCTGGCGGCGGAGGGGGCGTGTGTCGTCGTCGCCGACGTGAACGCCGAGGGCGCCGCGGCGGTCGCCGAGGAGCTGGGCGGGCCGGACACGGCCGTCGCCGTCACGGTCGACGTCACGTCCGAGGAGCAGATCGCCGCCGCGTTCGAATCGGCCGTGCTCGCCTTCGGCGGGGTCGACCTCGTCGTCAACAACGCCGGGATCTCCCTGTCCAGGCCGCTGCTGGAGACGTCGGCCGAGGACTGGGACCTCCAGCACGACATCATGGCCCGCGGGTCCTTCCTCGTCTCGCGTGAGGCCGCCCGGGTGATGACCGCCCAGGGGCTGGGCGGCGACATCGTGTACGTCGCCTCGAAGAACGCCGTCTTCGCCGGCCCGAACAACATCGCCTACTCCGCGGCCAAGGCCGACCAGGCCCACCAGGTACGGCTCCTGGCGGCCGAGTTGGGCGAGCACGGCATCCGGGTCAACGGCGTCAACCCGGACGGGGTGGTACGCGGCTCCGGTATCTTCGCCGGCGGCTGGGGGGCGCGCAGGGCCGCGGTGTACGGGGTCCCGGAGGAGAAACTGGGCGAGTTCTACGCGCAGCGGACCCTCCTCAAGCGGGAGGTGCTGCCCGAGCACGTGGCGAACGCGGTGTTCGCGCTGACCGGCGGGGACCTCACGCACACCACCGGGCTGCACGTCCCGGTCGACGCGGGTGTGGCGGCCGCCTTCCTGCGATGAGCGCCGGTGTGAAGTCGTACGCCGCGGTCGACCTCGGGGCCTCCAGCGGGCGGGTGATGGTGGGGCGGGTGAGCGCGGACTCGGTGGAGCTGAGCGAGGCGCACCGCTTCCCGAACCGGCCGGTGCGGGTGCCGGAGGGACTGCGCTGGGACATCCTCGCGCTGTACGGCGGTGTCCTGGACGGGCTGCGGGCGGCGGGCCGGGTGGACTCCGTGGGCATCGACGGCTGGGCCGTCGACTTCGGCCTGCTGGACGCCGACGGGGCCCTGCTCGGCAACCCGGTGCACTACCGCGACGCCCGCACCGACGACGTCGCCGAGAAGGTGTGGGCGACCGTGCCGGCGGCCGAGCTGTACGCCGCGACGGGCATCCAGCACGCGCCGTTCAACACCCTCCACCAGCTCACGGCCGCCCGCTCGACCGCGCAGTTCGCGCATGCCGTACGGGTGTTGCTCGTCCCGGACCTGCTGACGTACTGGCTCACCGGCGAACAGGGCACCGAGCTGACCAACGCCTCCACCACCCAGCTCCTCGATCCCCGGACGCGGACCTGGTCGTACGGGGTCGCCGAGCGGCTGGGCATCGACCTGGACCTGTTCGCACCGCTGCGGCAGCCGGGGGACCCGGCCGGCCTGCTGCGACCGGAGGTGCTGGCGGAGACGGGCCTGACGGGTCCGGTGCCGGTGACGGCCGTCGCCTCGCACGACACCGCCTCGGCGGTGGCCGCCGTCCCGGCGACCGGCGGGCGCTTCGCCTACATCTGCACCGGCACCTGGTCGCTGGCCGGCCTGGAACTGTCCGCGCCGGTGCTCGGCGAGGAGAGCCGGGCCGCGAACTTCACCAACGAGCTGGGCCTGGACGGGACCGTCCGCTACCTGCGCAACATCATGGGGCTGTGGCTGCTCCAGGAGTGCGTACGGGCCTGGGGCGAGCCGGACCTGGGGCTGCTGCTGCGGGAGGCGGCCGGCGTGCCGACGCTGCGGTCGGTGGTGGACGCCGGGGACGGGACGTTCCTGGCGCCGGGGCGGATGCCTGAGCGGATCGCGCAGGCGTGCCGGGCGTCGGGGCAGCCGGTGCCGGAGACGCGGGCCGAGATCACCCGGTGCATCCTCGACTCGCTGGCCCTCGCCCACCGGCGGGCCGTCGCGGACGCGCAGCGGCTGGCCGACCATCCGGTGGACGTGGTGCACCTCGTCGGCGGCGGCACCCGCAACGCGCTGCTGTGCCAGCTGACGGCGGACGCCTGCGGCCTGCCGGTGGTGGCCGGCCCGACCGAGGCGGCGGCGCTCGGCAACGTCCTCGTGCAGGCCCGGGCGCACGGACTCGCCGGCGATCTCCCCGCCCTGCGCCGGCTGCTGACCCGCACCCAGCCGCTCACCCGGTACACGCCCCGGGGCGACACCGCCCGGTGGCGCGCGGCCCAGGACCGGCTCGCCGCGCGGTGAGCCGGGCTCTGCCCGCGGCCGGGACGGCCGACTACCCTGCACTCGTCCGATGACCCACACCGAGGAGCCGCGATGCGTGTCGCCCTGTTCCTGACCTGCGTCAACGACACGCTGTATCCGGACACCGGCAGGGCGGTGGTGAAGCTGCTGACGCGGCTGGGCGTCGAGGTCGACTTCCCGATGGCGCAGACCTGTTGCGGGCAGGCGCACTACAACACCGGCTACCGCCGTCAGGCGGAGCCGCTGGCCCGGCACTTCTCCGACGTCTTCGGCGCGTACGAGGCGATCGTGACCCCGTCCGGGTCGTGCGGGGCGATGGTGCGGGAGCTGTATCCGCGGATGGGGGAACGGGCGCGGGCCGAGGGGCGCGGGGACACCCTCGCCCGGACGCTGGCGCCGGTGGTGCCGAAGACGTACGAGCTGACGGAGTTCCTGGTGGACGTGCTCGGGGTGACCGACGTCGGCGCCTGCTACCCGCACCGGGTCACCTATCACCCGACCTGCCACGGGCTGCGCGGTCTCCGTCTCGGCGACCGGCCGCGCCGGCTGCTCGAAGCGGTCAGGGGGCTGGAACTCGTGGAGCTGCCGGGCGCGGAGGAGTGCTGCGGGTTCGGCGGCACGTTCGCGCTGAAGAACGCCGAGGTGTCGGCGGCGATGGGCGCGGACAAGGTGCGCAACGCGGAGTCGACCGGCGCCGAGGTGCTGTGCGCGGCCGACAACTCCTGCCTGCTGCACATCGGCGGCACCCTGACCCGGCTCGCGGTGGACATGCGGCCGGTGCACATCGCGGAGATCCTGGCGAGCACGGAGGAGGAGGCGGCGTGAGCGGAACGTTCGTCGGCATGCCGGCCTTCCCGCGGGCGGCGCACGACGCCGTCCACAACCCCACCCTGCGCGGCAATCTGCGCCACGCCACGCACACCATCCGCGCCAAACGGGCGAAAGCGGTGGGCGAGTTGTCCGACTGGGCGGCGCTGCGGGAGGCGGGCCGCCGGATCAAGGACCACACCCTGCGCCATCTCGACCGGTACCTGGTGCGGTTGGAGGAGTCGGTCACCGCGGCCGGCGGCACGGTGCACTGGGCCGCCGACGCCGACGAGGCCAACCGGATCGTGACCCGGCTGGTCAAGGAGACCGGCGAGTCGGAGGTCGTGAAGGTCAAGTCGATGGCCACGCAGGAGATCGGCCTCAACGAGGCCCTGGAGGCGGAGGGCATCCGCGCCTACGAGACCGACCTCGCCGAGCTGATCGTGCAGTTGGGCGGGGACCGGCCCTCGCACATCCTCGTCCCGGCCATCCACCGCAACCGGGGCGAGATCCGGGACATCTTCCGCACCGAGATGGGCGCGTGGGGCCGCCCGGCCCCGGAGGGGCTCTCGGACACGCCCGCCGAACTCGCCGAGGCGGCCCGGCTGCACCTGCGGGAGAAGTTCCTGCGCGCCAGGGTCGGGATCTCCGGCGCCAACTTCATGGTCGCCGAGACCGGCACCCTGGTCGTCGTCGAGTCCGAGGGCAACGGCCGGATGTGCCTGACCCTGCCCGAGACGCTCATCTCGGTCGTCGGCATCGAGAAGGTGGTGCCGACCTGGCGGGACCTGGAGGTCTTCCTCCAGACCCTGCCCCGCTCCTCCACGGCCGAGCGGATGAACCCGTACACCAGCATGTGGACGGGCACCACGGACGAGGACGGGCCGCGCGCCTTCCACCTGGTGCTGCTCGACAACGGCCGTACCGACACCCTCGCCGACCGGGTCGGCCGGCAGGCGCTGCGCTGCATCCGCTGCTCGGCCTGTCTGAACGTGTGCCCGGTGTACGAGCGGGCGGGCGGGCACGCCTACGGCTCGGTCTACCCGGGCCCGATCGGTGCCATCCTCAGTCCCCAGCTGCGGGGTACGGACAGCGAGATCGACGCCTCGCTGCCGTACGCCTCCAGTCTGTGCGGGGCCTGCTACGAGGTCTGCCCGGTCGCCATCGACATCCCGGAGGTGCTGGTGCACCTGCGCGAGCGGGTGGCCGAGGGCGGTCCGGCGGTGCGGCAGGGCAACAAGGTGGTGCTCCGGCCGGCCAAGGGGCACGCGGCCGAGCGGGCGGCCATGCGGGCGGCGCGCTGGGCGTTCACGCACCCGGGTGCCCTGCGGGCGGGCCAGCGGCTGGCTTCCCGGACCCGCCGGCTGCACCCCCGTACCCTGCCGGGTCCGGGCCGGGCGTGGAGCGGGAGCCGGGACCTGCCTGCCGTGCCGCCGGAGCCCTTCCGGGACTGGTGGCGGCGCACGCGGGGCGGGAAGGACGGCGGTCGGTGAACGGCAGGGAACGGGTGCTGGGGCGGGTGCGGCGCGCGCTCGCCGACGTCACGCCGGACGAGCGGCCCTACGAGGAGGCGGTGCCGCGGGACTACCTGCGCGCACACGGCGAGCGGACCGCCGGGCAGACGGTGGAGCTGCTGGCGGAGAACCTGGCCGACTACCGGGCGGTCGTGCACCGCGCCGACGCGGCGGAGCTGCCGCCGCTCGTCATGCGGCTGCTGGCCGCGCGCGGCGCCCGGGAGGTGCTGGTCCCGCCGGGACTGCCGCCGTGGTGGCTGTCGGCCGCCGGTCCGGTGCGGATCCAGGACCGGGCGGCGGACACCGCCCGGCGGCTGGACCGGGTCGACAGCGTGGTGACGGGCTGCGCCGTGGCGATCGCCGAGACCGGCACCATCGTTCTCGACGGCTCCCCGGACCAGGGCCGCCGCCGTATCTCGCTCGTCCCGGACCACCACATCTGTGTCGTCCGCGTCCCCGACCAGGTCGTCCCGTCGGTCCCCGAGGCCCTGGAACGCCTCGACCCGGCTCGCCCGTCGACCTGGATCTCGGGGCCGTCGGCCACGAGCGACATCGAACTGGACCGGGTGGAGGGCGTGCACGGCCCCCGCACCCTGGAGGTGATCCTGCTCGGCTGACCCCGCGGGGACGTCGTGGCGGCCGCCGTCGCCCGGGTGGCGGCTCCCCGGCGGCGTCCGCCGGTCGGGGCACGGCGGGATGAGGCGCGCGGTGTCCTGCCGTAGCGTGGGGGAATGATCCGGTTCGAGCAGGTCACCAAGCGGTATCCGGACGGTACGACGGCCGTGGACGACCTCTCCTTCGAGGTGGCGGAGGGGGAACTGGTCACGCTGGTGGGGCCGTCCGGGTGCGGCAAGACGACGACCATGATGATGGTGAACCGGCTCATCGAGCCCACCTCCGGCCGGATCCTGCTGGGCGGTGAGGACATCGCGGCCGTCGACCCGGTGCGGCTGCGCCGCCGGATCGGCTACGTCATCCAGCAGGTGGGGCTCTTCCCGCACCGCACCGTCCTGGACAACACCGCGACCGTGCCCGCGCTGCTCGGCTGGAAACGGGCGCGGGCGCGGGCCAGGGCGGCCGAGCTGCTGGAGATGGTGGGCCTCGATCCGAGGACGTACGGGCCGCGCTATCCGCAGCAGTTGTCCGGCGGGCAGCGGCAGCGGGTCGGGGTGGCGCGGGCGCTGGCCGCGGATCCGCCGGTGCTGCTGATGGACGAGCCGTTCGGCGCGGTCGACCCGGTGGTGCGCGAGCAGCTGCAGGACGAGTTCCTGCGGATGCAGGCCGCCGTGCGCAAGACGGTGCTGCTGGTCACGCACGACATCGAGGAGGCCGTCCGGCTCGGCGACCGCATCGCCGTGTACGGGCAGGGCCGCGTCGAGCAGTTCGACACGCCCGGCGCGGTGCTCGGGGCGCCCGCGACGCCGTACGTCGCCTCCTTCGTGGGCGCCGACCGCGGGCTGAAGCGGCTGTCGGTCACCGCGATCGAGCCGGAGGACCTGGAGCAGCCGCCCGTGGCCCGGCCGGACGAACCGGCCGAACGGGCCGCCGGGCGGCTGCGGGCCGAGGGCGCGCGGTGGGCGGTGGTGCTGGACGCGGACGGTGACCTGCACGGCTGGGTCGGCGTCGGGGAGCTGGCGGCCGGCCGCACGGTCGGGGACCTCGCCCACCGGATGACCGCGTGGGTGCCGGTCGGCGCGCCGCTGAAGCAGGCGTTCGGGGTGATGCTGCAGCACGACGCCGGGTGGGTCGCCGTGCTGGACGGGGCGCGGTTCCTGGGGGTGCTGACCCCGGCGAAGCTGCACGAGGCGCTGCGCCGCTCGGTGGACGCGGACGCCCGCGGTGTGTCGCGGGGGCAGGTGGTGTTCGACTCGGTGTCGGACGCCTGAGGCGGGCTACGCCAGCAGGCCCTTGTCCCGCAGGTAGGCGCGGGCCACGTCGGCCGGGAGCCGGCGCCAGCTGTCGACCTGGCGGTTCATCGCGGCCAGGTCGCCGGTGGTGAGGACGTCGCCGAGCCTGCCGAGCGCCTCGGCCACACCGGCGCCGCCGGCGCGGGCGCGGTTGACGACGGGCACGACGTGGTCGGCGTTCTGGAGACGCCGGTCGTCGGCCAGCAGGACCAGGCCGAAGGAGTCGAGGGTGGCGTCGGTCGTGGTGGTCAGCACCATCTGGTCCCGGCCCTCCTGAACGGCCCGTTTGGCCTGGGTGGTGCCGACGCCCTTGGGATCGATGCCGGTGATGTCGATGCCGTACACCTTCCGCAGGCCCGGTGCGCAGTACGGCCGCCGAACGCACTCGTCGCCCGCCGCGAGCCGCACCTTCAGTCCTGCGGCACCGAGGTCGCTGAGGGTGCGCAGGCCGTGCCGGCGGGCGTAGGCGGTGCTCACCGCGAAGGCGTTCTGGTCGACGGCCCGGCCCGGCGGCAGCACGGTGAGGCCGCGGGGTGCGGCGAGGGCGCGCAGGGCCCGCATGGTGGCGGTGAGGTCGGGCGAGCCGGCCGGGGGCGCGTCGGCGCCGTGGGTCTTGGCGGCGAGCCAGTCGGCGAAGGTGGCCGCGTACTCCGGTACGACGTCGATCTGCCCGGATTCCAGTGCCGGTTCGTACAGTTCCCGGTTGGCGACCGTGAGGATGGACGTGCGGTAGCCGGCGTGGTCGAGGAGCTGGGCGTAGAGGTGGGCGAGCAGGTCGCTCTCGGTGAAGCCGGCCGAGCCGATGGTCAGCCGGTGGCGGTCGCCGCGCGGTGCGGTGACCTGGCCGCGGTCTTCCAGGGACGGGCCGGTGGAGCAGGCGCCGAGCGCGAGGAGCACGACCGCCACGAGTGCCGTACGGCCGCTCATCGGCCACCTCGGACCCAGGCCGGGGCCAGCCGCTCGGCGGCCTCGAAGAGGCCCTCGACCAGCAGGGCGAGGACCGCGACGAGCAGCGCGCCCGCGACCACCTGGGGGGTGCTCGCGAGGTTGAAGCCCGCCGTGATGATCCGGCCGAGGCCGCCGCCGCCCGCGAGCGCGGCGATGGTGGCGGTGGCGACGAGCTGGACGGCGGCGATCCGCACCCCGTTCAGCAGCAGCGGGAGCGACAGGGGCAGTTCCACGCGGAACAGCAGCTGCCGGCCGGTCATCCCCATGCCCCGGGCGGCCTGGACGACGCCGCGGTCGACCTCGCGCATGCCGACGTAGGCGTTGGTGAGCAGCGGTGGCACGGCGAACAGCACCAGGGCGACCACCGTGGGGCCCTCGCCCCAGGTCCCGACCGGGGTCAGCAGGAGCAGGACGAGCACGGCGAAGGTGGGCACGGCCCGGCCGACGTTGGAGATGTTCACGGCGAGCGCACCGCCCTTGCCGAGGTGCCCGAGGACGAGGGCCACGGGCAGGGCGATCAGACAGCTGACGAGCAGGCAGACGACGGTGAGGGCCAGGTGCTGGAGCAGCCGGTGCCGGACGCCGTCCTCGCCGGACCAGTGCGCGGGGTCGGCGAGCCAGTCCCAGGCGGCGGTGAGGGTGCTCATGTGCCGGTCGCCCTGGTCCAGGGGGTGATGAGCCGCTGCACGCCCAGCAGGAGCAGGTCGGCGGCGACGGCGATCAGCACGCACAGCACGGAGGCGGTGAGCACCTGGGCCTTGAAGTAGGTGTTCATGCCCGCGTAGATGAGGTTGCCGAGGCCCCCGTGTCCGACGATCGCGCCGACCGTGACCAGGGAGACCGCCGAGACGGTGGCGATCCGCAGGCCGGCCATCGCGGCGGGCAGGGCGAGGGGCAGTTCGACGGCGAGGAGCAGGCGGACGGGGCCGTAGCCGAGGCCGCGCGCGGCCTGCCGGGTCTCCTCCGGGACCGCTCGCAGCCCCGCGAGGATGTTGCGCACCAGCAGGGTGAGCGAGTACAGCACGAGTCCGGCCACGACCAGGGTGGCCGAGAGGCCGTAGAGGGGCAGGAGCAGGGAGAACATCGCCAGCGACGGGATGGTGTAGAGGACCGTGGTCACGGCGAGGACCGGACCGGCCGCCCAGCCCCAGCGGCGGGCCGCCACCGCCAGCGGCAGGGCGATCACCAGGCCGATCAGCACCGACAGCAGGGTCAGCTGGAGATGCTGGAGGACCGCGTCGAGCAGGATCTGGCGGCGGGTGCTCAGGTAGGCGCCGCAGATCCATTCGTTGCGTGCGAGGCAGTCGTCCGGGGGCGCGGTCACGGCTCCATTGCACCGGGCGGGCGGTCGTCCCGGCACGCCGGGATGACCCGTACGGGGTGTTCCCCGGGATGGCGCGCGGGGGCGGGGAGACGCCAGGGCGGCGGGCGTGCCGCGGGGACGGGGACACCGCGATGGCGGTCGCGGGGGCCGCCCGCGCTCTCGGGGGCGTCAGCGCATGCCCGCCGCGTCCAGCAGGGTGGTCACCATGGCCGTGGCGAGTCCGTCGTCGAGGCGTTCCACCCCGGCGCCGGCCCGGGCGCTGGCGCCGTCGAAGACCAGCAGGAGCTGGCGGGCGAGCAGTTCGGGGTCGCGGGCGCCGCCCTGTTCGGCGTCGGCGCGGAAGTGGGCGGCGAGCCGCTCCTTGACCCCGCGGGCGACCGCGCTCGCGGGGTGCTCGGGGTCCTTCAGTTCGACCAGCACGGCCAGGTAGGGGCAGCCGTGGTAGTCGGCGTCCAGGGAGGCCCGTGCCAGCCGCTCGAAGACGTGCAGGATGCGCTCGCGCGGAGTCGCGGTCTCCGGGTGGGGGTGCGCCAGCTGGGCCTCGTACCACGGGATGCTCCGCTCCAGGCTCGCGGCGAGCATCGCGTCCTTGCCGTCGAACAGCTGGTACATCGACCGCTTCGAGACGCCCGCCGCCCGGCACAGCGCCTCGATGCCGACGGAGACGCCGTCGCGGTAGGCGAGCCTGGCGGTGGCGTCGAGGAGCCGGTCGCGGGGGGACGCCTTCTCGGTGGTGGCCATACGGCGAGACTACCGCGCCGCCGCCCGGCAGAAACCGATCGGTGTATACGATGGCGCGGAGGGTGAACAAGCGCTTAGATAGGACCCCGGTACCTGCTCCCGACCCGCCGGAGGCCCCGTTGTTCACATCCGTCGACGACGTCTCCGCCCGCCTCGCCGAGACCGGCTACCTCGCCTCGCCCGCCGTCGCCACGACCGTCTTCCTGGCGGACCGGCTGGGCAAGCCGCTGCTGGTGGAGGGCCCCGCCGGGGTGGGCAAGACGGAACTGGCCAAGGCGGTCGCCGAGGTGGCCGGGGCCCGGCTGGTACGGCTCCAGTGCTACGAGGGCGTGGACGAGTCCCGGGCGCTGTACGAGTGGAACCACGCCAAGCAGCTACTGCGGATCAGCGCGGGCCGCGACGAGAGCTGGGACGAGACCCGCACCGACATCTTCGGTGAGGAGTTCCTGCTCCCCCGCCCGTTGCTCACCGCCATCCGCGGCGACGAGCCGACGGTGCTGCTCATCGACGAGACCGACAAGGCCGACATCGAGATGGAGGGCCTGCTGCTGGAGGTACTCAGCGACTTCCAGATCACGGTCCCGGAGCTGGGCACGGTCACCGCGACCCGCCGCCCGTTCGTCGTCCTCACCTCCAACGCCGGCCGCGAGCTGTCCGAGGCGCTGCGCCGCCGCTGCCTGTTCCTGCACATCGACTTCCCCGAGGAGGAACTGGAGCGGCGGATCGTACGGCTGAAGGTGCCGGGCCTCGGCGACGCGCTGGCCGAGTCGGTGGTCCGGGTGGCCGGCGCGCTGCGCGCGATGGACCTGCGCAAGGCGCCGTCCGTCGCGGAGACCATCGACTGGGCGCGCACCCTGCTGGCCCTGGGCGCCGGCACGCTGGACGAGACCGTCGTACGCGACACCCTCGGGGTGATCCTCAAGCACCAGGACGACATCCGGAAGGCGGCGGCCAAGCTGGACCTGGACGCGCTGTGACCGCCGTCGCCGACCGGATCACCGGCCTGGTCGGGGCGCTGCGCGCGCACGGCGTGCGGATCGGCACCGGCGAGACCGTGGACGCCGCCCGCGCCGTGGCGGCGCTGGGGCTCGCGGACCGGGAGCGGCTGCGCGAGGGACTGGCCGCGACGCTGCTGCACGGACCCGGCCAACGGGCCCTGTTCGACTCGGTCTTCGACCTCTACTTCCCGAGCGGTGTGGGCGGCCCGGAGAGTACGTCCCGGGACCGCGAGAGCCTGCGCGACCGGCTCGCCGAGGCGCTGGCCGCCGACGACCGGGCGCTGCTGGCCCGGTTGGCCGCCCAGGCGGTGGACGGCCTGGGCGGGTACGGGAGTTCACCGGGCTCGGACGGCTGGTCGGCGTACCAGACGCTGGACCGGCTGCGCCCGCAGACCCTGCTGGCCCGGGTGCGCGACGGCGTGCGGGCCCGGGACGGCGGCGGGCCGGCCTTCGCGGACCGGCTGCTGGACGACGAGATCCGGCGCCGCATCGAGGAGTTCCGGCGCATGGTGGGGGCGGAGGCCCGGCGCCGGGTCGCCGAGCGCCGCGGCCGGGACGAGATCGCGCGGCGGGGCGTACGGCCCACCGCCGACCGGGTGGACTTCCTGTTCGCCAACCGCGAGCAGCTGACCGAGCTGCGCAGGACGGTTCAGCCGCTCGCGCGCAAGCTCGCCACGCGGCTCGCCGCACGCCGCCGCCGGGCCGCGCGCGGCAGCGTCGACCTGCGCCGCACGCTGCGCTCCTCGCTGTCCACGGGCGGGGTGCCGATGCGGCCGGTGCTGCGCCGGCGCCGTCCGGTCCGCCCCGAACTGGTCCTGCTCTGCGATGTGTCCGGCTCGGTCTCGGGTTTCTCGGACTTCACCATGCTCCTCGTGCAGGCCCTGCACGACCAGTTCGGCAAGGTCCGCGTGTTCGCCTTCGTCAACCGGCTCGACGAGGTGACCGGCCTGCTCGACCACGGCCGCGCCGACCCGGACGGACTCGGCGCCCGGATCCGGGCCGAGGCCACGCTCACCGGCTGGCACGGCAGCAGCGACTACGGCATGGCGCTGGGCGAGTTCACCGAGCGCTACGGCGGCGCGGTCGGCGCGCGCACCACGGTGTTCGTGCTCGGGGACGCGCGAACCAACATGAGCGACCCCAACCTGCCCGCCGTACGCGACATCGCCCGCCGCGCCCGGCGCGTGTACTGGCTGAACCCCGAGCCGCGCGCCCAGTGGGGCACCGGTGACTCGGCGGCGCCCGCCTACGCCGACGTGGTGGAGATGCACGAGTGCCGGACGGCCCGGCAGCTCGGCGCGCTGATCGCCGGTCTGCTCCCGGTGTGACGCGGGAGGGCCGGCCGTGATCGACTGGTCCGTCGTCCCCGCACCAGGAGGTCCGCGATGAGCCACGCGCCCGTACCGCTCGGCACGTTCCCCACCCCCGTCGAACCGGCGCCCCGGCTGGCCGCCGCGTTGGGGCTCGGCCCGGACGACCTGTGGGTGAAACGGGACGACCTGACCGGCCTGGGCGGCGGCGGGAACAAGATCCGCAAGCTGGAATGGGCGGCGGGCGCGGCCCTCGCCGAGGGCGCCGACACGCTGGTGACGACCGGTGCGCCGCAGAGCAACCACGCCCGGCTGACCGCCGCCGCGGGCGCCCGGCTCGGGCTGGACGTCGTCCTCGTGCTGCGCGGCTCGCCGGGCGTGTCGCGGTCCGGGAACCTCGCCCTGGACGGTCTGCTCGGGGCCCGGCTGCACTGGGCGGGAGAGGTGGACCGGGCGGGCCTGGACGCGGCGGCGGCCGAGGTCTGCGCCCGGTTGCGGGAGCAGGGCTCCCGGCCGGCCCTGATCCCGTTCGGCGGGTCCAGCACGCTGGGTGCGCGGGGGTACGTGCGGTGCGGTGAGGAGCTGCGGGCGCAGGTGCCGCAGGTGCGCACCGCGGTGGTCGCGCTCGGCTCGGGCGGCACCATGGCGGGGCTGGTCGCGGCCCTCGGCACCGGGTCGGTGCTCGGCGTCGACGTGGGCGCGCTGGCCGACCCGGCGGCCGCGGTCGCCCGGTTCGCCGCTCCGCTCACCGCGGAGACGGTCACGGCGGACCGGCTGCGGGTGCGCCGGGACCAGGTGGGCGACGGGTACGCGACGCTGACACCGGCGGCCGCCGAAGCGCTGCGCACGGCTGCGCGCACGGAGGGGATCATCCTGGACCCGGTGTACACGGGCCGCGCCCTGGCCGGTCTGGCCGCCGCCGTCCGGGACGGCGAGGTACGGCCGGGCGAGCGGACCGTGTTCGTGCACACCGGCGGCCTGCCCGGCCTGTTCGGCCACGCGCAGGCCGTCGCGGCGGCCGAGGAGGCGGCCGTCACCGGCACCTGGTGAGGACCGCCGCGCGCCTTCGCAGGACCGGCCGAAGCCCGTGGACGCGGAGGTGCCGGCGCGGGTGAGCGCGCCCGCCGCGGACGTGGCCGGGCGGCCGGGCCGAACGCGTGCGACCGGCACCCCGTGCGCGGCGACCCGGTACCCGGAGGAGGAACACGCGCGCGGCAAGGCCGTCGTCACCGTCCGGCCGGGCGCCGCTCCACCGGCCGGGACCGGCTCACCGCGCGGGTGCCCCGCGGTGGCGCGCACCGCGGGGCACCCGTGCGTGATTCAGCTTCCCCGGGGCTTGGCGTAGTCCTGTGCCATACCTCCCGCGAAGTCGTAGACCACGACCTGCTCGTCACCGACCACCCAGGCGTCGTGACCGGGCGGGCAGACGAAGACGTCACCCGGGCCGACCTCGCTCTCGCCACCGTCGTCCATGCGGATGCGCAGCCGTCCCTGCACCATGAACCCGTTGTGGTGCACCATGCAGCTCTCCGTGCCCGCGAGCGGTGCCACGCACTCCGACCAGCGCCAGCCAGGTTCGAAGGTGGCCACCGCGAAGTCGAGTCCGGTCAGGTGGAGGGCTTCGAGGTGACCGCGGGGGAAGTCGCGCCGTTCGTCCGGCTTTTCGACCGTCTTCACTTCCAGCATGACGGTGTCCTCCCTTCCAGCCGCCGACCGCGGCCGGGGCCGGCCTCCGTCTCCCGGTTGCCTCCGGCGGCACCGGCGCCACGGCGGCGGCCGTACCCTTCGTTCCCATCGTCGGCCCGGCGCGTCGGCCCCGCCAACGCGCCGGGCGCGGACAACGATGTCAGGCCCGGACCTCCGCACGGCGCACGGCGTGCAGGGCGGCGAGATAGGCGAGGTCGAGCAGGAAGCAGGCGCCGTAGAGGTAGTACATGAGGGCGCTTTCGTAGCGGGGCGCCGGATCGGCGGTCGTCAGCATCGCCAGCGAGGCGCAGGCCGTGCCCAGCAGTTTGGCCAGCGCGATGCCGGCCGACTGGCCGCGGGTGCCCCGGCGGGCGGCGAGCATGGCGAGGAACATGGCCGACATCGCCAGGTTGCTGCCGAACGCGGTGATGGTGCCGGCGCCGTCGTCGAACTGCTCGGAGGCGTAGTGCATCCCCGGGTAGGCGAGGGCGAGCAGCACGGCGAGGGCGGGCAGGAAGAACCGGTCGGGCAGGTACGGGAATTCCGGGCGGCCGTGGCGCACGACCGTGTAGCCGATGGCCAGGTCGAAGCAGAACCAGACGATGTTGACGACGTGCATGACGCCGGACGGGGGCCGCACGAACGCGAACATGAACTCCCAGCTGAGGTTGGTGGCGAAGGCGACGACCGGCATCCCGAACGTCCGCTCCCGCACCCCGGTGCGGATGAGCAGCACATAGGCCGCCGTCCAGAACACACCCGTGCCGAGCAGCAGGGCCGTGTGCACCGATTCCATCCGCGCTCCCGTCAGCCGGCCGTCCGCCGTGCGCCGGTGATTACTCTGGCACGGTGACAGCCGGAGACACAGCGTCCTGCGCGACGGACGACACCGACGATCCGCCCCTGCGCCCGCTGCCCCGACGGGCCGCCGTACTGCTGGAACAGGTGGCCGCCCCGCCCCGGCTCGTGGCCCACCTCCGGGCGGTGCACGATGTCGCGGCGCAGCTGGCGGAGTGGGTCCGACAGCATTGCCCGGCGCTGGAGTTCGACGCCGACGCGGTGCTGTTCGGCGCCGCCACGCACGACATCGGCAAGGCACTGCACCCGGCGGAGCTGTCCGGCCCCGGCGCGCGGCACGAGGCGGCCGGGCGGGAGTTGCTGCTGGCCCACGGGGTGCCGGACCGGCTCGCCCGGTTCGCCGGCACCCATGCGTCCTGGTCCGCGGCGGCCGGCGTCGAGGACCTGCTGGTGAGCCTCGCCGACAAGGTCTGGAAGAACAAGCGGGTCCCGGAGCTGGAGGATCTGGTGGTGGCGCGGCTTGCCGGTGCGGACGGGCGGGAGCGCTGGGCGTGGTTCATGGAACTGGACGAGGCCCTCACGGCCATCGGGGAGGGGGCCGACCGTAGGCTGGCGTACCAGATGTCCCACCCCCTCACCCGAAGGTGACCATGTTCGCGACCCCTCTCGGTGACGACGGTGCCGAGCTGTGTCCTCTCCAGCCCTGGCAGGCCGCGGAGTTCCTCGCCCACGTGGACCGGGGCCGGGAGTTCATCGGGCGGTTCAACGGGCTGCCCGACGTGGTCACGGACCTGTCCTCCAGCCGGGCCTTCCTGGAGGCGTACGCCCGGAAGGAGGCGGCCGACGCGGGGCTCATCCGGGCGATCCGGCTCGACGGCACGCTGGTCGGCGCGGTGATCCTGCGCCGACTGGACGTGCCCCAGGGCACGGCGGAGGCGGGCTGCTGGCTGGAGCCCGCCGCGGTGGGCCGGGGTCTGGTGACCCGGGCGGCACGGCTGCTGATCGACTGGGCGATCCGCACGCGGGGCGTCCACCGCGTGGAGTGGTGGGTGTCGGCGGGCAACGCGCCCAGCATCGCCGTCGCCCGCCGGCTCGGCATGCGCAGGGAGGCCGTGCTGCGGGAGAGCCACCTGTACCGGGGCGAGCGGCACGACGAGGAGATCTGGTCGGTGCTGGCCCCGGAGTGGACGCCGGTCCCCGGCACGCCCGCGGCCTGAACGCCCGCGGCCCGAACGGCGGGGCCTGCCCGAACGCCGACCGCACCCACTGCCGGCCCGGGGCCGACCGCACCCGCTGCCGGCCGGCAGCGCCGCTCAAGGCCCGAGAACAGCCGCGCGGGCCCGGGGCCGGCAGCGCCGCCCAAGGCCCGAGAACAGCCGCGGCGGCCCGGGGCCGGCAGCGCTCGGGGCCCGGGGACGGACGGCGCGGCGGCCGTCTCCTGCGGCGCGGCCCACGGCCGGCCCTGCCGTACGGCAGTCGGCCGCCCAGCGCTCCGGCTCAGCGCCGGCCGGGCCCTGGGCCGTCGCGGCTGCCTTCCCGCAGGACGGTCAGCCGGCGCCGGTACTCATCCTCGTCGATCTCGCCGCGGGCGAAGCGTTCGGCGAGTACCTGCTCGGGGGCGGTACCCCGGAGCCCGCTGCCGGCACGGTCGCCGTTCTCGCCCGTCCTGGCCAGTGAGCGGTACAGGAGAACACCGGCGACGATGATCAGGGCCCAGAAGAGGATCATGCCCATGGACATGGCGAACCAGCCCCATCCGCCGACGTCGTGGCCGTACCAGAACATCACGGTGACTCACCTCCCGGAGGCCGCCGGGAGCAGACGGGCCGCCGCCTGTCGCTCCGGGAGTCTCCGCTGCTCACGCTGCCACCGAGCTTCCGGCACGTCATGAGCCGGTCGGGCCAACGCGTGGGGCCGTTGGGCCCCATGGCCGGTCTGCCGGTCAGGCGTGTGCGACGACTGCGACGGGAGCGGCGATGTGGTGGAGGGCGGAGTGGGTGACGTGCCCGATATGGGCCCCGAACGAGCCGGTGCGGACGCGCCGGCCGACGACCACGAGCGAGGCATCACGCGACACGCTGACGAGGACCTGTGCGGCGTTCCCGCAACGGCTCGCCTCCATGACCTCGACATCGGGGAACTTCTCCCGCCAGGGCCGCAGCACCTTGCCCAGGAGCGTGGCCTGCCCGCGTGCGAGTGAGTCGTGGCATGCCGCGTCCGTGGCGAAGCCGTGGAAGGAGGTCGGCGGCTCCACCCAGGCGTGGACCACCCGCAGGGCCGCTCTGCGGCGAGCGGCCGCGTCGAAGGCGAAGCCCAGCAGGGTGTCGTCCGGCTCGCCGACGTCGAGGCCGAGTACGACCGGACGGTAGGGCGCCGCGGCGGACGGCACCCCCGCCGGGTCCATCCGGTGCTCGTCGGCGGCCTGCTCGCCCGCCCGCACCAGCACCACCGGGCGCTCGGCGCGCGCCACGACGCCCAGGCTCACCGAACCGACCAGGAATCCGGCGAGCCCGCCGAGGCCCCGCGAACCCAGCACCAGCAGCTCGGCGAAACCCGCCGCCTCGGCCAGGACGTCGGCCACGGTCCCCGTGAGCTGCTCCGTCGTCACTTCGACGCCCGGGTGGCGGAGCCGGATGCCGTCCGCTGACTCGCGTGCCAGCCGCTCGGCCCAGTGCCGGTAGCCGTCGAGATCCAGCAGGGGGGTGCGGGCCACGTAGCGGGGCGTCGGCTCCTGCACGTGCACGATCCTCAGGGGCAGGCCGCGCAGCAGCGCTTCGCGCGCCGCCCACTCGGCCGCGGCACGGCTCTCGGGCGAGTCGTCGAGGCCCACGGTGACGGTACGGGACATGGTCTCCACCTTCCGGTGCGAAGTGCCCGAGTCCAGCGTGCCGGCGCTGGCGCCGCCCGCATCAGAGGCCACACGGCCCGGTCCGGGGCCGACCGGCCCTCTGTGCTGGTCCGCGGCCGGCACCGGCCGACGTGTACGCGGCGCCGGCACCGACCGACGTGTACGCGGCGCCGGCACCGACCGACGTGTAGGCGGTGCCGGCGCCGACCGACGTGTAGGCGGTGCCGGCGCCGACCGACGTGTAGGCGGTGGGGACGCAGGTCACGGCGCCCGGCCGCGGGCAGGAGGGGGTCGGCCGGCCCGCGCCGTGGGGACCAATGGCCCCTGGCGGTCCGGCGGGGCCGGGCCTTCCATGGAGTTGACGGCGGCGTCCCCCGCGCCGCCCCACGAAGGGACAGCACCGTGACCGCACAGCCCCCCGACGTGGACACCGTCACCGCGCTCGTGGCGGACGCCGCCGCGGCGCCCTCGCTGCACAACGCGCAGCCGTGGACCTTCCGCTACCTGCGGGACGTCGGCGTCCTGCGCCTCTACGCCGATCCGGAGCGCGCACTGCCGCGAACCGACCCGGAGAACCGCGGACTGCACACGGGGTGCGGCGCCGCGCTGCTCAACCTGCGCGTGTCCGCCGCGGCGGCGGGCCTGGCGCCGCTCGTCCGGCTGCTGCCCGAGTCCGCCTACCCGGAACTCCTCGCCGAGGTGCACCTGTGCGGTGGGGGACCGTCCGACGCGGTGCTCGCCCGGTTGGCCCCCGCGATCCGGCGTCGTCACTCCAGCCGTCTGCCCTTCCGCGACGAGGCGGTCCCCGCGGACGTGAGGGAGGGGCTGTGTGAGGCGGCCGGCGGCGAGGGCGCACAGCTGTTGTTCCCCGGTGCCTGGCACGTGCAGTCGATCCTGGACCTGGTGCGGGACGCCGAGGGCAGGGAAGCGGTCGACCCCGGGGTGCGCGGGGAGACGGCGCGGTGGACGCGCCCGGAGCCGTCGGGTACGGCCGGGGCGGGCGAGGGCATCCCCGGCGAGGCGTTCGGCCCGCGACAACGCGGTACCTCCGCCCCGGTACGCGACTTCGCCGTCGGCCGTCCCATGCCGGGGCGCGGTCGGGCACCGTTCGAGACGAACCCGAACATCGCTCTGCTCGGTACGGCCCGCGACGAGCCGGTGGACTGGCTGCGCGCCGGTCAGGCACTGGAGCGGGTCCTGCTCCGGGCCACCGGCGACGGACTCGTCGCTTCGGTCACGTCCCAGCCCCTGGAGTGGCCGGAGACCAGGTGGGCGGTCCGCGACCCCGTCTCGGCCATGGGGCACGTGCAGATGGTGATCCGGCTCGGCTACGGCCCTGAGGGCCCGGCGAGCCCCCGCCGGCCGGTGACCGACCTGCTCGACGTCATCTGACCCGCGTCCACCGCGGCGTTCACGAAGATGCGTCGCACTCCTCCGTCGGAGCGGGCACTCGCTCCGACCCGGTGGGACACCGGCGAGGACGGCCGGGCGGCCGATCTCAAGTCGACGTGATGTGACCTGGCTCGGACACCGGCATCCCGGCCGGGATCAGGCTCCCCCCGCACGGCGCGCCCCTGTCTTCGTGTGGCCGGGTCCTGGACGGGCAGGATCGCACGGACCGCCGCACCGCGACCTCGACAAGGACGGATTCGTGACCACTCCACGCCGTGCGACACCTGCCGACGCCGAAGCCATCGCTCGGCTGCGATCCGAGCTGATCCTCTCCGAACCGCTCGACCCGGCCTGGCTGTCCCTGTGCCGGGACCAGCTGGCCGGACGGCTCCAGCCCGGTGGCGATGCCCGGGCCTACGTCGTGGACGCACCGGGGGACCAAGTCGCCTCGTGCGCCCTGGCCCTGGTCGGCCCCGTCCTGCCCGCACCGCGCTACCCGAAGGGACTGTCCGCACGCGTCCAGGCGGTGGCCACCCGGCCCGGCCACCGACGCCGTGGCTACGCCAGGGCCGCCCTCACCGCACTCCTCGACGATCTGGAGCAGGAGGGCGTCACCCTCTTCGAACTGCACGCCAGTGACGCGTCCAGGCCCCTGTACGAGGAACTGGGGTTCGTCAGCGACCCCGCGCTCATGCGCAGAACCGCGTTGCCCCCGCGAGACCGTGGTCGTCAGGCGCCGGCCGCCACCACCGACGGGTGGGACACGATCCGGCGTCTGGCCGACACGTTCGGCGCTCTCGACACCGAGAACGGACTGCGGCCGGAGGAGCAATGGACCCTGCAAGTCCTCAAGCTCGCCGAGGAGGTGGGCGAGGCCGCACAGGCCGTCATCGGCGCCCGGGGCACGAATCCGCGAAAGGGCCACAGTCACACGTGGGCGGACGTCCAGGACGAGGTGGCCGACGCCGTCATCACCGGCATGGTCACCCTGGCACGACTGCGCCCCGACGCGCGTGAACACTTCACCGCCGTCCTGGCCCGCAAAGCCGCCACGTTCCTCAGCCTGCCCCACTTGGCCGGCGGGACGCCTCACTGACGCGGCCCGCCACCGTGCCTCCCGCGCTCCGGCAGCGCGCAGCCGCCCGCCGGCGGGCTCGACCTCGGTTCATCCGGCGGCGCACTCCCGATGCCCGCACCACGCCCACTGCCCCGTCACCGTCGGGCGCGGCAAGGAGTGACCGTGTCCCAGCGGACCGCTGAACCCGGTCCGCCCACACGTAACGGCCGGACACGTGCGGCGCGCCCGGTCACCGGGCGCGCTCGTGATCCGGCCGTCCGGGCCGGGGGCGAGAGGGTGCCCGCAGGGCGAGGAGGGCGACGTCGTCGTCGTTGTCGACGGGACGGACCCGCCGCAGGAGCTGGTCGGTGAAGGCCGCCAGGGGCCGGTGGGCGAGGGCGGCGGCGTGCCGGCGCAGCCGGTCCAGGCCCTCGTCGAGCGTACGGCCCGGTTCTTCGATCAAGCCGTCGGTGTAGAGGACCAGGGTCGATCCGGGCGGCAGCGTGACGGTGGCGTCGGAGCGGGACGAGCGCACGCCGGCCCCCAGCAGGATGCCGTGGCCGTCCGTCAGGTAGTCGGCCAGGCCGTCCTGGGTGATCAGCAGGGGTGGCGGGTGGCCGGCGTTGGTCCACCACAGTGTCCAGTGGCCGTCGTCGGCCTCCTCCACCCGGGCGAAGATCATGGTCGCCATGGTGACGTCGGTGATGTGCATGACCGCCTCGTCGAGCCGTTCGACGATCCGGCTCGGGGGTTCCTGCTGGGACCACGCGTAGGCGCGCAGCATGTTGCGGACCTGGGCCATGCCGGCCGCGGCCTCCAGGTCGTGACCGACGACGTCCCCGACGGCCAGGGCGGTCGCTCCGTCGCGGAGGGTGAAGGCGTCGTACCAGTCGCCGCCGACCTGCGAGGCGTCGGGGGCCGGCAGGTAGCGCACCGTCATCTGGAGCCCGGCCACGCGCGGCATCTGGGGCAGCAGGTGGTTCTGCATGGTCTCGGCGACCTTGCGCTGGCGCTGGTAGAGACGGGCGTTGTCCAGGGCGAGGCCGGCGCGGCGGGCGATGTCCTCCAGCAGCGGGAGGTCGGCGGTGGCGAAGTCGTCCGGCTGCTCGGCGCGTCCCAGCGTGAGGGCCCCGAGGACCTCGCGGGTGCTGCGGATGGGGGCGATCGCCGCGGAGTGGATGCCGGTGGCGTCGAACAGGCGGCGCTGTTCGACCGCGATGCCGGAATCCGGTGGCCCCTGGTAGGTCTGCGGTCCGGCCAGGGTGGAGGCGACCCCGCGCAGGGCCCGCGACAGCGGCATCGAGGACTCTTCCGGGACCGGTGGCATCGGCCCCTGGAGCTCCTCGTGCTCGACCAGGGTGTTGGTGTCGCCCTCCGCTTGGACGACGACGGTACGCCAGACCTCGTCGCGCTCGGAGATCAGATCGATGACGGCCCAGTCCGCCAGCCGGGGCACGACCAGGGCCACGAGCCGGCGCAGCGCCTCGTCGACGTCCAGGGTGGAGGTCAGCCGCGTGGTGGTCTCCGCCAGCATCGCGAGTCGTTCGAGCTCCGTCAGCCGGGTGGCCGCCGGCCCGGGTCGCGATCCGGTCGCCGACGGGCGCCGGGCGTGGAAGAGGACCAGCGTGCACGGTCCGCGGTCGTCGGCACCGTAGGGGGTGATCAGCCAGGAGACGGGCAGCACGGAGCCGTCCCCGCGTGCGAAGTGGCCGTCGTCCGCCTGGGCGGTGCGCCCGGCGTGGAAAGCATGCCGCATGCTGCATCGCGTCCTCGGTACGGGGTGGCCGTGGGCGTCCCGGTGCAGCAGGTCGTGCGCGTCGCGGCCGAGGAGGTCCCGCGCGGGCCGGGCCAGCAGTTCGGTGGCGCGGGTGTTGGCCCCGACGATGCGGCCCCGCTCGTCCACGAGGTAGGCGCCGGTCCCGATCATCTCGAGCACCCTGGCCGGCCCGTCAGTGGCCGCCGGGGACCTTTCCCCGTCGGTGTCCGGGTGCTCCGGCTCTGCCATCTCCGCGTCTCCTTCGCCTGCCGGCGGCTCGTCCGCCCGGGGAGGGATCATGTCCCGCATGCCCCGGCGCGGGTGAATCGCGCGTCCCCGTCCCGCCCGGATCCCCTTCCTGCGGTGCTCGTCGCTGCCGCACCGACTGCCGACGCGCCGGTGCCGGCCCGCGCGCCCTGCGGCGGCAACGCCATTCCACCGCCTCGCGCCCGCGGCCGCGCCCGCTGTTGGCCCGAGTGCGCGAGCCGGCGGCAGAGCTCAGGGGGCTCAAGCAGCGGGTGGGCGGGCCGGGTGGCGGTGTCGGGAGGGGCCGGACGGCGGGTGAGCCGGAGGCCGCCGCGGCATCGCCTCCCTCATCCGCCGCTGCGTCGTCTCCGGAACCGCCGGCCCGCCCCTGCGGAGACCGTCGCCTCCGGTCGGACGACCGTGGCCGTCACGGGCCGGAACGCCCGCCGCCGCTTCGTCCGGGGCTCGCGCGACCGATCACGTCCCGTATCCGGTCGTAGAGACTCAGAGGCACGCCCAGCAGCGCGTTGACCGGGGGACGCCGGGGAACCACCGGGTGCGGATGCGTGGGCGCGGTGCGGCGGACCGTCTCCCATGCGGCGCCCAGGCGCCGCCGCAGCGCGGCGTCCGTCGCGTCCTGCAGCCGCGGGAGCAGGAGGTCTTCCTCGTCCCTGATGTCCTGCCGGATGAGTGCGAACGCCCGTCGCACCTTCTCCTCGCGTTCCGGGTCACCGGGGGAGAGCCGTTCGACGTCGGCCACGAGATCGTTGATCTGCTGGTGCTCCTCCTCGACCCGGGCGGTCAGCTCCTCGCCGTCCGGTACGAAGCGCCGCACGGCCGGCCACAGCACGGTCTCCTCCGCGAAAGCGTGGCTGAAGACCAGCTGGACGACGTCCTCCCAGGCGTGTTCCCGATCCTGCCCGGTACCGCTCAGGTAGCGCTCCATGAGGCGCTCGATCTCCGCGTGGTCGCGGCGCTGCCGCGCCAGCACGCTCCCCCGACCGCCCAACTGGTCGACCGTCTGATCCCTGATGCTCTTCGGCATGGCTCTTCCCGATGCTCTTCGACGTGGCTCTGCCCGGACCGCTCGGATCACCTCGACGACGTGCCGGACACGTCTGCGGGGGCCGTCGGGACCCGCCCGCCGAGCATCCGCGGATCAGCCGCCCGTCGTCTTGTCCACCAACGCGCTGTGCAGCAGCTGGAGCGCGTCCGCTCCGGCCAGGGCGGCGAGCGTGCCCATGGCGGCGCGGGTCGCGCGCGGCCACAGCAACTGGCCGCCGGTCAGTGTCGAGGCCACCCAGACGCTCATGCAGAAGGGGCAGGTCACCAGCTCGCCCACGGTCTCCTTGCCCGCCTCGGGCTGCGCCTCCTCGTGCAGCTCCGCCGGGCCCTGCGGGCCGACGTAGCGGGTGAAGGGGGCGCGCAGCGGACTGGTCACCGACGCCTTGCTCAGCAGCCGGCTGAGGCGGAAGGTGGCCAGGGACGTCAGCGCCACGTCCCACGGTTCGGGCCGTTCCGGGAGGGGTCGCCCACTGCGCCGTACGGCCGTGGTCCAGAGCGCCGCGTACGCTCCGAAGCCCGCCATGGCCGCGAGGTAGCCGCCCAGGGGCCTGTCGTGGCCGGCCGAGTAGTCCCGGTGCATCCGGCGCAGCAACCCGTTCACACGTCGCGCCAGGCGACTCTCAGTTGCCGTAGTCATCGGCCCCGACCGTTCCTCTCGCGTGCTGTCCCTGGGACGTCGTCCTCGTGCGCCTCGGGTCCCCGTCGGTTCCGATGGCAAACGGCGGGACGGCGCCGATACAAAAAGCCGCTAAACGGGTGAAAGAGCTAAAAAGGGATAAATAACGCGTTAGGGGAACCCGGGTTCCCGTCAGACCTCGCCCCTTGAAGGGAAAGACGATGACAACCTCGCCCAGGCCGTCCATGGAGACGCACCCCGACATCGTCGACATGCGCCTCCGCCACGAGCTGGCGGAACGCACCACGAGCACGCCCCAGGGCCAGGCCATCGAGACGATGGCGCTGCTCACCGGCCTGTACCTGGCGGCATCGCCCTGGATCACCGGCTTCAACAACCTGTCGACACTGGCCATCACCAACCTGGTCACCGGTATCGCCTACGCGGTCCTGATGAGCGGCGGGTTCGGACGCGCCTACGAACGCACCCACAGCATGGCGTGGGCATGCTGCGCCCTGGGTCTGTGGGCCATCATCGCGCCCTGGGTGGTGGCGGGCGACGTCAGTACGACGAAGACGATCGTGAACAACATCATCACCGGCGCGCTGGCCCTCCTGCTGGCCCTGGCCGCCAGCGCGGCCGCCCGCGCGGCCGAGTCGTCCCCGTCGGGCGGCGGCATGGCGACGTCCTACCCGCTCGGCCGCGCCTGACCGGATCGCGTGCCGGCCGGCCGGTCACCCCGGCACCGCCGACCGGGACCCCGGAACGGCCCCGGACCTGCCGGCCGCACCCCGTCCCCACCGCCCCCCACCAGGAGGCACACCCGAACCCCCACCGGGCCCGGAACGCGTCCCAGGACGCCACCGGGCCCGCCTCTCCGTCCGCGCCCCGGAACACCCTCACCCCCACGGCCGACGAGTCGGCCCGCACGACCGATGAACTCCGTCGCGCGGCGCCGCCTCCAGCGCGCGCCCCTACCGACCGACCGGACCAACCGGACCGACCCGGCCCCGGTCGGCCCACGTGCGCCGGCAGGTCGTTGCCTGAGGCTCCTGTTCTGCGCAGTGTGCCGGTCTCCCCCATATTGAGTCATGGTGACCACCCTCAGAAGTGGGGGTGACGCCCTCGCCACGGCTCCTCGGAAGTGACGCGCCCAGCGGCGCACAAAGGAGGCTGTATGTCGTCCCCCGACACGGCAGCGCCCGAATGCCCCTTCGACTTCGCCGACGCGCTGGAATTCGACCCGTCCCTGGCCTCCTTGGCACAGCGCGGGCCGGTCAGCCGGATCCGGCTGCCCTACGGCGAGGCCGAGGCGTGGCTGGTGACCAGTTTCGCCGGCGTGCGTCAGGTGACGTGCGACCCGCGGTTCAGCCGGGCGGCGATCGTCGGGCGCGACTATCCGAGGATGACGCCGGAGCCCATCGTGTCACCCGAGTCGATCAACGTGACGGACCCGCCGCACGTCACCCGGTTGCGGCACGTGACGGCCCAGGCGTTCACCCGGGAGCGGGTGGCGGGCATGCGGCCGGCGGTGGACCGGGTGGTGGCCAGGCTGCTCTCGACGATGGCCGAGGCCGGGGCGCCCGCGGATCTGGTGACCCATCTGTCGGTCCCGTTGCCCCACCTGACGATCTGTGAGCTCCTCGCCGTACCCGAGGCCGACCGCGACGAGCTGCGGGCGTGCACCATGCGGCTGCTGGCCACCTCCCCGGACGCCCGCCAGGACGCGGCCGACGCCAAGGCCCAGCTGCGGGCCTACTTCGCCGGGCTGATCCCCGCCCGGCGGAGCACACCGGGCGAGGACCTGCTCAGCACGATGGCCACCGCCCCGGTGCCGCCGGGCGAGGAACCGCTCAGCGACGACGAGCTGGCGGTCCTGGCCGTCACCCTCATCCTCAGCGGCAACGACACCGCGACCTGCCAGATCAGCAACATCGCCTATGTGCTGCTGAGCCGGCCCGAGGAGTGCGCCGCGTTCGCCCGCGACCCCGGACGGTTCCCGGGCGCGCTGGAGGAGCTGCTGCGGTTCATCCCCTTCCGCAAGGGCGTCGGCATCCCCCGGATCGCCCTGGAGGACGCGGAGATCGAGGGAACGGCGATCAGGGCCGGCGACTACGTGCACGTGTCCTACCTGGCGGCCAACCGCGACCCGGCCGTCTTCCCCGATCCGCACCGGCTCGACCTCGAACGGCCGGTGCGCCCGCACATGACGTTCGGCTGGGGCGGGCACCACTGCCTCGCCGCGCCACTCGCCCGGGCGGAGCTGGAGAGCGCGGTCACCGGCCTGCTGACCCGCTTCCCCCGGCTGCGCCTCGCCGTCTCCCCCGACGACATCGAGTGGGACACCGGAACCATCCGCCGCTTCCCGGTGCGCCTCCCCGTCGCCTGGTAAACACGGGGCGGGCCGCGAACCCGTGTCTTACGGAGTCGTGACGTACCGGCCGCTCCCGCATGGTCCGGCGTCCCGGCGGGCCTAGCGTGGCCGTATGCGTGTACTGGTCACCGGCGGTGCCGGGTTCATCGGCTCTCATGTCGTGGCCGCGCTGGCGGCGCGCGGCCACGAGGCGGTCGTCTTCGACGTGCGTACGGATCCGGGCGCCGACGTGCGCGATCCCGCGGCGGTCGGCCGGGCCGTGGCCGGCGTGGACGCCGTGTGCCACCAGGCCGCGATGGTCGGACTCGGGACGGGCTTCGGGGACGCGGCGGAGTACGTCTCCCGCAACGACCTCGGCACCGCCGTCCTGCTCACCGCCATGGCCGAGGCCGGCGTACGGCACCTCGTGCTGGCCGGGTCGATGGTCGTCTACGGGGAGGGGCGCTACGCCTGCCCGCGCGACGGGGTGGTACGGCCGGGACCGCGGGCCGTGGCCGACCTGGACGCGGGGCGGTTCGAGCCGAGGTGTCCGGTGTGCGGGGACGACCTCGTCCCGGGGCTGGTCGACGAGGACGCGCCGGCCGACCCGCGCAACGTGTACGCCACGACCAAGCTGGCGCAGGAACACCTGGCCGCCGCGTGGGCGCGCGCGACGGGCGGGTCGGCCGTCTCGCTGCGCTACCACAACGTGTACGGCCCCCGGATGCCCCGCGACACCCCTTATGCCGGTGTCGCCTCCTTCTTCCGCTCCGCCCTGGCCCGGGGTGAGGCGCCCCGCGTGTTCGAGGACGGGCGGCAGCGCCGGGACTTCGTGCACGTGCGGGACGTGGCCGCGGCCAACGCGGTGGCGCTGGAGGCGGGATCCGCGCCGGGGGTGCTCACCGCGTACAACACCGGGAGCGGGGAGCCGCACACCGTCGGGGAGATGGCCCGTGCGCTGGCCGACGCCCACGGCGGGCCCGCGCCCGTGGTCACCGGGGAGTACCGGCTCGGGGACGTACGGCACATCACGGCCGACTCCTCGCGGCTGCGGGCCGAGCTGGGCTGGCGGCCGGAGGTCGCCTTCGCCGAGGGCGTGCGGGAGTTCGCCGGCCACGCGTGAGGCCGGCTACGGGACGGCGGGCAGCGTGACCTCGAAGCGGCAGCCGCCGGGGATGTTGCGGACGGTGGCCCGGCCCTGGTGGGCCTCGACGATCCCGCGCACGATGGCGAGGCCGAGGCCCGCCCCGGCCGGCGGGGTGCGGGCGTCGGTGCCGCGCCAGCCGGTGTCGAAGACGCGCGGCAGATCCTCCTCCGGGATGCCGCCGCAGCCGTCCGTCACCGACAGGACCACACGGTCGGCCGACCGCTCGGCGGCGACGGCGACGGTGCCGTCGGCGGGGGTCCGGCGGATGGCGTTGACCAGCAGGTTGCCCAGGACGCGGCTCATCTCCTTGGCGTCGACCTCGACCGGGACGGGCTCCACCCCGTCCCCGACCAGCCGTACGCCGTGGGCGCGGGCGAGCGGGTCGGCGCCGGCCAGGGCGTCGCCGACGAGGTCGTAGAGGGAGATCCGGGACGGGGCCAGGGGGAGGGTGCCGGCGTGGATGCGGGAGAGTTCGAAGAGGTCGCCGACCATGTCGTTGAGGCGCTCCACCTCGGTGCGGATCTGCCGCAGGTAGCGGTCGGGGTCGTCGGCGACGCCGTCCTCCAGCGCCTCCGACATGGCGCGCAGTCCGGCGAGCGGGGTGCGCAGGTCGTGGGAGATCCAGGCGACGAGTTCCCGGCGCGAGGTCTCCAGCACGCGTTCGCGCTCGCGGGATTCGGCGAGTCTCGCACTGGTGGCCGCCAGCTCACGGCTCACCTCGGCGAGTTCGGCGGTGGCGGGGGCGGCCGGGGCGGCGAAGTCGCCGGCCTCGCCGAAGGACCGGGCCGCCATGGCCAGTTCGTGGCTGCGGGCGACGACCCAGCGGCCCAGCAGCAGGGCGGTCGCCAGGGAGACCACCGCGGCCATCGCGACGACCGTCGTCACCACGGTCAGGTCGTGCGGGGACAGGAACATCGCCCAGGCGACCGCGAGGGTGCCCGCGAGGACCCCGGCCACGCCGACCGCCGCGACCACGGTGAGGGAGGCGGTGAGCGAGCGGCGCCGCAGCAGCCGCAGCGCGGCGGCGCCCGCGAGGCCCGTGGCCGCGGCCCCGGCGAAGGCGTACCCGGCGATGAGGAGGATGTCGCGCACGTCAGCCCGCCTCCGCCCGGCCGCCGGGGTCGAAGCGGTAGCCGACACCCCACACCGTCTGGATCAGGCGCGGCCGGCCGGGGTCGTCCTCCACCTTGCCGCGCAGCCGGCGGATGTGCACCGTCACGGTGGAGAGGTCCCCGAAGTCCCAGCCCCACACCTCGCGCATCAGGTCCTCCCTGCCGTACGCCCGCCCCGGGTTCCCCATGAGGAAGGCGAGCAGGTCGAACTCGCGCAGGGTGAGGGCGAGTTCGGCGCCGTTCTTGGTGGCGCGGCGGGCCCCGGGGTCGACGGTGAGACCGGCCGCGGCCAGCGGGCGGGTGCCGGTGCCGGGGCGGGCGCGGCGGAGCACCGACTGGACCCGCAGGACGAGTTCGCGGGGGCTGAACGGCTTGGTCACATAGTCGTCCGCACCGACCTCCAGGCCCAGGATGCGGTCGTCCTCGTCGCCGCGGGCGGTGAGCATGACGACGGGCACCGAGGCGCGGGCGCGCAGCCGCCGGCAGACCTCCAGGCCGTCCATGCCGGGCAGCATCAGGTCGAGCACGACCAGGTCCGGCCAGTGTGCGGCGGCGCGGCCGAGGGCGGAGGGGCCGTCGTCGGCGCGGTCCACGAGGTACCCGGCCCGGCCGAGGTATCCGGCGACGACCTCCGCGACGGTCGCGTCGTCGTCCACGACCAGGACACGGGCGGCACCGGGGCCCGGCCGACCGGGGGCGGGGTGGCCGAGGCCGGACGGGCCGGATGCCGACGGGCCGCGGGCGGACCGCCCGGAGGCGGACCGGCCGGACTCCGACGGGCCGCGGACGGACGGAACCGAGGCGGACGGGCCGGAGACGGACGGAACCGAGACGGACGGACCGGAGACGGACGGAACCGAGGCGGACGGACCGGAGGCGGACGGACCGGAGACGGACGGGCCGGAGACGGACGGACCGGTGACGGACCGGCTGGGGGCCGACGGGGAAGCCGGTCCGGCGGAACCGGAACCGGAACCGGAACCGGAACCGGGGCCGGGACCGGGGCCGGGCGCGGGCGCGTCGAGCGGCTGGGGCCCGGCGGTTCCGTCCATGGCGCTCGCCCTCGTGGGCACGTGCGGCTGCTGCATGTCCACCAGCCTCGCACCGGGCCGTGACGGCTGTCGCTCCCCGGACCGCACCCGGGCCCCGACGTCCGCGTTTCGTAAGGAGCGAGAGTCCGTTATGTCCGCTTCCCGTTCGTAAGGTGAACGGCGTGACCCCCTCGACTCCATCATCACCGGCGGGCGTGGACGTGGTGCTGCCCTGCCTCGACGAGGCCGAGGCCCTGCCCTGGGTACTCGCCCGGATCCCGGCGGGCTGGCGCGCCCTCGTGGTCGACAACGGCTCCACCGACGGCTCGGCGGACATCGCCCGCGCCCACGGTGCGACCGTCGTCCACGAGCCGCGGCGCGGTTTCGGCGCCGCCTGCCACGCCGGGCTGACCGCGGCCACCGCCGACGTCGTCTGCTTCTGCGACTGCGACGCCTCCCTCGACCCCGCGCTCCTCGTCCCGTTCGTGCGTGAAGTGCTCGACGGAGAGGCCGACCTGGTCCTGGGGCGGCGGCGGGCGCGGGGCCGGGGTGCCTGGCCCGCGCACGCCCGGGCCGGCAACCTCGCGCTCGCGCGGCTGCTGCGCCGCCGTACCGGGCTGCGCCTGCACGACCTCGGTCCGCTGCGCGCCGCCCGCCGGGAGCCGCTGCTCGCGCTCGGTCTCAGCGACCGGCGCAGCGGCTATCCGCTCCAGATGGTGGTGCGCGCGGCCGACGCGGGCTGGCGGATCGCGGAGCACGACGTGCCGTACCTGCCGCGCACCGGCGCCTCCAAGGTGACGGGCACCTGGCGGGGCACCTGGCAGGCGGTGCGGGACATGAGCCGTGTCCTGGCCGAGCCTCCGGCCGGCGGCGGGGCCGTACGGTGACCACGCTGCTCGTCATCGCCAAGGAACCGCTGCCGGGTCGGGTCAAGACGCGGCTCACCCCGCCCTTCACCCCCGTCCAGGCGGCGGCGCTCGCGGAGGCGGCGCTCGCCGACACCCTGCACGCCGTGGCGGCCGCGCCCGCCACCCGGCGCGTCCTGGTGCTCGACGGCCGCCCCGGCCCCTGGCTGCCGCCCGGCTTCGACGTCGTACCGCAGTGCACGGGCGGTCTGGACCTGCGGCTGGCCGACGCGTTCGCGCGGTGCGAGGGCCCCGCCCTGCTCATCGGCATGGACACCCCGCAGGTGACCCCGGACCTGCTCACCGTGGACTTCGCCGGGTGCGAGGCGTACTTCGGCCCCGCGGAGGACGGCGGCTTCTGGGCCCTGGGGCTGGCCGCCCCGGACCCGGCGCTGCTGCGGGGCGTGCCCATGTCCACGGCCGGCACGGGCGCGGTGCAGCGGCGGCGGCTGGTGGCCGCCGGGCTGCGGGTGCGCGATCTGCCCCGGCTGCGGGACGTGGACACCGCCGCCGACGCGGTGGCGGTCGCCGCCCTGGCGCCGCACGGCCGGTTCGCCGCCCGGCTGGCCGGGTGCGCCGCGCACACCGGGACCGGACGGTGAGCGCACCCCGGGCCGTCGCCTGGGCCGTGGCCGATCCCTATGCCGCCGCCCTGCGCACCGGGCGCGGCCCGCTGTTCCTGCGCCGCGCCGACGGCTGGCTGCTGCCCCTGGAGGTCGAGCGCTGGTGCGCGCGGGCGGACCCGGCCGACCGGACGGTGCTGGACCGCTGCGAGGGTGCCGTCCTCGACGTCGGCTGCGGTCCGGGCCGACTGGTGGCGGAACTCGCCGCCCGGGGCCGTACCGTCCTCGGCATCGACGTCAGCGAGGCCGCCGTCGACCGTACCGTGCGGCGGCTGGGGTCCGGCCCGCCCGGACCGGACCCGGCCACGGGAGGGGGCCGGGCGCTGCGGCGCTCGGTGTTCGAGCCGCTGCCCGGCGAGGGGCACTGGGGCACCGTCCTGCTCATGGACGGCAACATCGGCATCGGCGGCGACCCGGGCGCCCTGCTGGACCGGGTGGCGCGGCTCCTCAGCCCCGGCGGCCTGCTGATCGCCGAGACGGCCGCGGTGGACGTCGACGAGCTGTCCGAGGTGGAGGTCGTCGACCACACCGGCGCGCGGGCGGGCGGCGGCGCCTTCCCGTGGGCCCGGCTCGGCACCCCGGCCCTGCTGCGGTACGCGGGCCGGGCGGGCTGGCGGAGCGTCGGTCAGTGGGCGGCCGGCGGGCGCCGCTTCGCCGCCCTGCGCAGCCTCCCCGGTGCCCGGCCGCCCGAGCGGGCGACCCGCACGGCCAGCAGCAGCGCCGAGCCGCCGAAGAGGACCGCGGTGATCAGCAGCCAGCGGGCGGGGAAGCCGTCCGCCGGCAGGCCGGTGGCGGACCGGTAGCGCCGGTCCACCATGCCGCTGATCAGCGGGAACCACACGAGCAGCAGCAGCCCGGACAGGGCGGCCGGGACCCGGACGTACATGGCCCACTCCCGGCGGCCGACGGCGCCGAGGCCGCGCAGGGCCGCCCGGTCGGCGAGCGAGTACAGCGGCAGCAGCACGAGGTCGTGCAGCAGCGCCGCCCCCACCAGCCACAGCGCCACGCCGCTCCAGTCGCCGGCGAACAGCCGTAGCCCGGCATAGGCGGCGAGCGCGAACGAGCAGGCCAGCAGGAGGATCTCGAAGGGGTTGCCGAGCGGCGGGCGGGGGCGCATCACAGGTCTCCGAAGGTCAGCCTGGCCACCCACTTGGTGTTGAGCACACCGGGCGCCGCGGGCACGATGATCCGTGCCGGGTAGCCGTGGTCGGGGGACAGTTCCTCGCCGTTGACGTACAGGGCGAGCAGGGAGCGCGGGTCGGCCACCTGGTTCGCGCGCAGGGCGGCACGGCGGAAGGCACCGTGCCGCTGGAGCGACTCCGTGAACAGATCCGGCGGGTCGCCGTCGTGGCCGACCAGCGCGGCGAGGTCGCGCAGCCGCACCCCGCGCCACCACTGGTCGTCGGTCGACCAGCCCTCGACGCAGGCGATGGGCAGCGCCGAGCTGTGCAGCGGCAGCCGGAGCAGATCGGCGCGGGTCAGGCGGACGGTCCCGGCACGTCCGGTGACCACGAGCCGCCACGCCTCCGGCGCGGTCTCCGCCGTGCCGACGCCGGCGTACGCGGCCGTCTTGTTGATCTGGAAGCCGTTCGGCCCGCCGCCGGGGTCGGCTCCGCCGTGCGGGGCGAGGAGGGCGGTACGGCGCCACACGCCCCCGATGCTCTGCCCCACGGTCGTGGCGAGGAGCAGCAGCGAGGCGCCACCGACGAAGCGCAGCGCGCCGCGCCGCGAGACGGTCGGCGCGTCGGGCCGGGGTGACACCAGGCCGCCCTCCTCCCGGCGCCGCCGCCGCACGGCCCGGACGGCGGTCGGCACCTTCAGCACGGCGTGCGCCGTGAACGCGGCGAAGAACACCCAGGCGCCGTAGAAGTGCAGCGGGTAGAAGGAGCCCGGGAAGACGTAGTCGAGCTGGACGTTGAGGACGCCGGTGGTGAACTCGAACAGTCCGCCGCCGACGAGCAGCAGCAGGGAGAGCCGTTCCAGGGCGTGCGCGAGCGAGCGGGCCGGCGGGAGCGTGAACAGCCTCGGCACCACCGACCACAGCTTGGCCAGCAGGACCGGGATCAGGGTGATGCCGAGGGTGACGTGCAGGCCCTGGGTGAGCCGGTACAGCCAGTGCGGGTCCGTCGGCCAGGCGAACAGGTAGAAGCCGAGGACTCCCTTGTCCGGCGTCTGGTCGTTCACCCGTGCCAGGCCCGGGTTGTAGGCGGCGTACGACACCAGGCCGGTCACGAACAGCACCGTGATGCCCACGAGCAGCACGAGGCCGAGGACCGAGGTGAAGCGGGTGCCGCGCAGCGGGCTGCGCCAGAAGCCGGGTGAGGAGGGGAGCCGCGGGTGGTGGTCTCGCATGGTCTGACGGTAGGCCGCGGCGACCCGGTGCGGGGGCGCGCGAGCCATGACGAAACGCTGACGTCGCCCCGCCGGTCCGTTCCTTCCCCCCGGTCGCCGCCCTAGCGTTCCGGTGTGACCCAGGCTCCCCTCCGTGACCGGTACGCCGGACTGCGCGGCGACCTCTGTGCCGCTGCCGCCGCCGCCCTGCTCGTCCTCGTCGCCGTGCTCGTCGGGCGGCACATCCAGGACACCCGCCGCACGCTCTTCGTCCACTGGCCCCCGCTGTTCGCCGACTGGGATCCGCACCTGGGCCCGGGCACGGCGGCCGCCGCCTTGGTGGCCGGCGCGGTGGTGGCCTACGGCCCGGCGGCCGCCGCCCGGCTGCCGTGGCGGGGGCTGCTGCTCGCGGCCTGGGCGTCGGCCCTGGCCTGGACGTGGTCGCTCGCGCTGGTCGACGGCTGGCGGCGGGGCGTGGCCGGCCGGCTCACCACCCGCAACGAGTACCTCACGGTCATCGGCCGCTTCCACGACGTACCGGCCGCCCTGCGCGACTTCACGCAGCACATCGTGAGCGGGTCCCCGGATCCGTGGCCCGCCCACATCGCCGGGCATCCGCCGGCGGCCACGCTCACCTTCGTCCTCCTGGACCGGGCCGGACTGCGCGGCGGCGGCTGGGCCGGCGCCCTGTGCATCACCGTGGGGGCGACCGCCTGCGTGGCGGTGCTGGTGGCGGTGCGGGCGCTGGCCGGCGAGCGCCCGGCCCGGCGGGCGGCGCCGTTCCTGGTGCTGGCCCCGGCCGCCGTGTGGGTGGGTACCTCGGCCGACGGCTACTTCGCGGCGGTCGCCGCCTGGTCCGTGGCCCTGCTGGCCCTCGCGGTGACCGGACGGTCCCCGGCCTGGGCGGCGGGCAGCGGCCTGCTGGCCGGCCTGACCTGCTACCTCTCCTACGGCCTCACGCTCTTCGCGGTCATCGGGGCGGCGGTGCTGGTGGCGGGCCGCCGCCGGGTCCGGGAGCGACCGGCTGTCCCGGCCCTGCTCCTGGCCGGAACGGCGGTGTTCCCTGCGGTGTTCACGCTCGCCGGGTTCGACTGGTGGGAGGGCTACCGGCTGCTGGTCACCCGCTACCACCAGGGCGTCGGCGGCACGCGCCCCTACGGCTACTGGGTGTGGGCCAACCTGGCCTGCGCGGTGCTGATCACCGGCGTGGCCACGGCGGCGGGTCTGCGACGCACCGTCACGGCACTCACCCTCCCCCGGCCGGCCCCCACACCCGTGCCCCGGCCCACGGGCCACCGCACGGCTCCGCCGACCGGGGCCCGGCCCGGCCGCCGGACGTCCTCCGCGACCGAGGCCGGGCCCGCCGGACACCGCGCGGCTCCCCCGCCCGCGACCCGGCCCACCGGCCATCGCACGGCCCCCGCGGCCGAGGTGCGGCTCGCGTTCCTCGTGGCGGCGGCCCTGGCCGCCCTGCTGGTGGCCGATCTGTCCGGCATGAGCAAGGCGGAGACGGAACGGATCTGGCTGCCCTTCGCGCTGTGGCTGCTCCCGGCCTGCGCGCTGCTGCCCCGCCCCCGCGCCTGGCTCGCCGCCCAGGCGGCCCTCGCCCTGGCGCTGAACCACCTGCTGTTCACGGGGTGGTGAGCGGACCGCGCGGGCGGACGCTCACGGTGTCGCGCCGGTTGCCGGCGCCGCCGTGGGGCGGGCGACCGGCCACGGCCCTGGGTGACCGCGGGCCGTGGCCGGCCGGTCGGGGGTGCGTCCCCCGGGCGCGGGGGTGCGTCCCGGGCGCGGGGGTGCGTCCCCCGGGTGCGGACCGGGCGGCCGGGTTCACCCTTCCCGGCTGGGGATCCCGGAGCGGAAGCGCCGGTAGAGCATCGTGCCGCCCATCAGCGAGGCCACGCTCGCCAGGGCGGTCGTCCAGGTGCTGTCCGCCCCGGTGTTCGCGAGCGTGGCGTGCGGGCGCTGCCGTACGACGACGGGGGCCGGCTCGGGCGTGGGGCGGGCCTTGGGCGGGTGGTGCGGCCGGGGCGGAGCCGGCGGCTCGGAGTGGACCGGCGGAGTGACGCGGGTGGGCGGTTCCTCACGGGGCGGGGTGGACCGGCCGGGCTCGTCCGGCCGGTCCGAGGTGTTCACGGACTCGTTGCCGAAGACGGGGTTGCCGATGCCCACCACGTTGACCGTGTTCCCGCTGACGTTCACGGGCAGATCGACCGGGAGCTGGACGCCGTTGCCGGAGATCAGGCCCGGCGAGTCCGTGACCGCGGCGTCGGCCGTGGCCCCTGCCGCCGAGGAGCCGTCCTTGCCGTGGGCGCCGTCCTTGCCGTGGGCGCCGTCCTTGCCGTGGGCGTGCCCGCCCGCGTTGGCGCAGCGGTTGCCCATGGCGGGGTTGAGCAGTCCCGCCACGTTCACGGTGTTCCCGCACACGTTCACCGGGACGTGCACCGGCAACTGGATGCCGTTGCCGGAGATGAGCCCGGGTGAGCCGGCCGCGGCGGCGTCCGCGGCGGAGTCGGCGTGCACCGGTCCCGCGACGGCCATGGCACCGGAGGCGGCGGCGACGGCGATCACACTGTTTCGGGTAACCCGTTTCATCGGTTCCCTGTCCTTCCAGATACGGTCGCGGGCACTCGCCCGCACCCGGTGAAACGCAGCGCAAACCGTGCAAGTTATGGCTTATCAGCCTTTCGCCTGCCAGAACGCGTGTCCGAGCGCACCGCGCACATGGCCGAGCGTGCCGCAGCGGTGGAACCGGGGAACTGGTAGCTCTCGGTACGGCAGCCGCAGCCGGAACCGATCGACTCAGGCACCGACCGAGGAACCGACCGAGACGAGGAGCGATGGCGACCACCGTGCGTGACACCAGGGCCGAGACCGCGCCCGCCAGCCTTCAACTGCCCGGGATCCTGCTGGGAGTGGGGCTCGGCGGGTTCCTGGACGGCATCCTGCTGCACCAGCTCCTGCAATGGCACCACATGCTCACCAGCACCGACCACGACCGCATCGGCGTGAAGTACTACGACCCGCACAGCGTCTCCGGGCTGCGGATGAACACCGTGTGGGACGGCGTCTTCCACACCGTGTGCTGGCTCGCCGTCCTGGCCGGGCTCGCCGTGCTGTACGCCCGGGTGACCACGGGCCGGCGGCGGGTGTGGGCCTCCCGGGTGCTGTGGGGCTGGATCCTGGCCGGCTGGGGCCTGTTCAACCTCGTCGAGGGCGTGCTCGACCACCACGTCCTGGGGATCCACCACGTGCACGGCGGGCCGCAGCAGCTCTGGTGGGACCTCGGCTTCCTGCTCCTCGGCGCGCTGCTGGTGGCCGGCGGCCTGCTCCTGCGGCGCGGCGCGCGGCCCCTGGACCCGGCGGCCCGCGGCGCCGGACGGGACGGGGACGCCGGCTGATGGGCCACCACCACACGCACCAGCAGGGGGACGGAGGTGTGCCGGGGGTGCTGCTGCCGGCGCTGGCGCTGCTGGCGGCCGCGGGGGGCTACCTGCTCCTCGCCCACCGGGCGCGCCGCCGCAACCCGGGCCGGGGCTGGAGCGCCTGGCGGGCCGCCGCCTTCTGCGCGGGTGCGGCCCTGGCGGCGGTGGCACTGCTGCCGCCTCTCGCGCCCTTCGCGCACCGCGACTTCCGCGGCCACATGGCCCAGCACATGCTCATCGGCATGTACGCGCCGCTCGGCCTGGTCCTCGGGGCCCCGGTCACCCTGCTGCTGCGCACCCTTCCCGCGGCCGGTGCCCGCCGCCTCACCGCCGTGCTGCACAGCTCTCCGGCCCGCCTGCTCACCCATCCGGCCGTCGCTCTGGCGCTGTCCGCCGGCAGCCTTCCGGTCCTGTACTTCACCCCGCTGTACGGCGCCGCCGCGGCCCACCCGGCCGGACACTGGCTGCTGCACGCGCACTTCCTGCTGTCGGGCTGCCTGTTCGCGCACTCCATCGCCGGGCCGGACCCGGCCCCGGCCCGGCCGGGTGTGCGGGTCCGGCTGGTCTTCCTGGGGTGTGCCATCGCCGTGCACGCGGTCGTCGCGCAGCTGATGTACGGCGGTTTCTGGCTGGCCGTGCACGCTCCGGTCCCCGAGGTCGAGGGCGGTGCGGAGATCATGTACTACGGCGGCGACATCGCCGAGCTCCTGCTGGCCGCGGCGCTCGTCGCCACCTGGCGCCCCGGACGCCCCGGGATCACGCGGACGGCGGCGTCCCGGATCGCCCTGCGGCAGCGCCCGAACACCTCGTAGCCCAGTAGTGGAATTTTCAATCACCATGCTCCGTTGTGGCCGCCGAAGGAGGTCACGAGTGGAGACGCAGAAGCAGACCACGTACTACGACCACGGCAGCCCCGCCGAGCGCTGGGAGCGCGCGCGCAAGTTCTTCGACGCGAAGGACTACGCGGGCGCGGCCCGGGTGCTGGCCGGGCTGGTCGAGGAGGTGCCGGAGCAGACCGGACCCCGGCTGCTGCTGGCCCGCGCCTACTACCACTCGGCCCAGCTGCGCCGCGCCGAGGCCGAGCTGCGCGTCATCGTGGAGCGCGACCCGGTGGAGCACTACGCCCGGCTGATGCTGGGCCGCACGCTCCAGCGGCAGGCCCGGCACGAGGAGGCGGAGCCGCACCTGCGGATCGCCTCGGCACTCGCGGGCGACTTCCCGCCGGAGTGACACGCCCGGCTCGGGCAGTCCCCGGGCCCGGGGCCCGGCCCTCCGGGTACCGGGCCCGCGCCCCGCGCCGGGCCGCGCTTCACGGCGTCCGGTGCGGGGACCTGGCCTTCTCGGGTGTCGGCCTGCCGTGCCGCGCTACCGCACGCCACCGGCTCCTCCGTAGGTGCGCCGGCCCCGCCGGTGCGCGATCTCGCCGAGGAGGACGTCCACACCGAGGAAAGCGGCCAGCGGGATGCCCAGCAGGGGCAGGAACCAGCCGAGCACGGCGATCGCGGCGAGGGCCGGCACCAGGAAGTGGGGCGGCACCTGCGCCCAGGCGCCGCGCGGGACCGGCCGGCCGAAGGCGGAGCCCCGGCCGCGCTGCCACCACATGCGGTAGCCCCAGACGACGAGCAGGATCAGGGCGACCGCGAGGAGCGCGAGGGCGATCTGGTTGACCAGGCCGAACAGGACACCGGTGTGCAGGTCGATGCCCCAGCGGGTGAGCTTGGCGAGCAACGGGTAGTCGGCGAACCGCAGCTCGTCGGTGACCTGTCCGGTGGCCGGGTCGACGGCGACGGAGTCCGCCTTGGTGGGCCAGGCACGCTGGATCTGCTTGACGACGTAGGCGCTGCCGGCGTCCGCGGGCGGCACGATCTCCACCGGGTCGCCCAGCCCCTCCGCCCGGGCCGCGGCGAGCACCTTGTCCAGACCCACGCCGTGCTCGGCCGTGCCGCCGCCCGCCGCCGCGCCATGCCCTGCGTGTTCACCGCCGGACACGGCCGCCGAGACGGACGGGGTGGCCTGGCCGAGGGAGGTGCGCAACTCGTCGATGTTCGCGCCCGCGTACGCGGACCAGGTCAGGCCGGTAGCGGACAGGAACAGGAAGCCGGCGGCGGTCCAGACGCCGACCGTGCCGTGCAGGCCGAGCGTGCGGCGGCGGCCGCTGGTGCCGCGCACCCCGCGCAGGGCGCGGCGCCGGGAGAACCACAGCACGAGGCCGCCGCCCGCGACGACCCACAGCCAGCTGGCGGCCAGCTCGCTGTAGAGCCGTCCGGTCTCTCCCAGGTGCAGATTGCCGTGCAGCCGGTCGATCCAGGTGCGCAGCGGCAGCGCGCCGGTGGAACCGAACTGTTCCCGCGCCCCGCGGACCGTGCCGGTGTACGGGTCGACGAACACGGCGAGGGTCTGCTCGGGGTCGACGCCCTCGACACCGGCGAGCAGCACCCGCGTGGTGGCACCGGCCTCGGGCGAGGGGCGGACGGCCGCGACGGTGCCCTCGGGGTGGGCCTTGCGGGCGGCGGCCACCTGGGCGGAGAGCGGCAGTTCCCGCTCCCCGGCCGGAACGGTCAGCTCATGGCCGTACACGAGCTTCTCGGCCTGGAAGGAGCCCGCGTACAGCAGGCCGGTGACGGCTGCGACGAGCAGGAACGGCGCGACGAGCACACCGGCGTAGAAGTGCAGGCGCAGCACGAGGGGACGCAGGGGTGCCCAGCGGCTGCGGGCGGCGGGGCGGGACGCCTCGGCCGGGGCGGTCGGGGGAGCGGTGGTCATCGGCGGGCTTCTCCGGGGTTCGGGGCCAGGACGGACCGTCGGCAGGGATGGTGACGGCGCTCCAGTGGTCGGACCGCGAAAGGGCTGAGTTCCCCGGGGTGTTGGTGAGCTGTGCCACAGGGAGCGGTGGGGGCGCGTGGCATGCTGACGCGATGGCACCTCCCCGTGAAGACTCACCGCTCGCCGAGCGCGTCGAGGAACTCCTCGCCGCCGGCGGTCCCTTGCCCATCGTCGCGGCCGGCCGGCCCGTCCTGCGGCGCGGCACCGAGCCGTACGACGGTCAGCTCGGCCCCGCGCTGCTGGCCCGGTTCATCGAGGCCCTGCGCGTCACCATGCGCGCGGCCCCCGGCGTCGGCCTGGCCGCGCCCCAGGTCGGGATCCCGCTGCGGATCGCGGTCATCGAGGACCCGGCACCGGTACCCGAGGAGGTCGCCGTGGTCCGGGGCCGCGTCCCGCAGCCGTTCCGGGTGCTGGTCAACCCGGTGTACGAGCCGGTCGGCGCCGCCCGGGCCGCGTTCTTCGAGGGCTGCCTGAGCGTGCCGGGCTGGCAGGCGGTGGTGGCCCGGCACGCCGAGGTGCGGCTGCGCGGCCAGGACGAGCACGGCCGCGCGCTGGACGAGGTGTTCACCGGCTGGCCGGCCCGGATCGTCCAGCACGAGACCGACCACCTCGACGGCACGCTGTACCTGGACCGCGCGGAGCCGCGCTCCCTGTCGACCAACGAGGCGGTGGCGGCCCTGTGGGCCCAGCCCGCACCGGAGGCGGCGGCCGAGGCCCTCGGCTTCGAACTTCCCTGACCGGTCTGTCGGTTGTCCCGGTCGGTCAGTTGTCCCGGTACGCCTCCAGCAGCCGCAGCCACACCTCGCTCAGCGTGGGGTACGACGGGACCGCGTGCCACAGCCGGCCGACCGGGACCCGGCCCGCGACCGCGATGGTGGCCGAGTGGATGAGCTCGCCGACGCCGGGGCCGACGAAGGTGACCCCGCGCAGGATCTCCTCCTCCAGGTCCACGACCATGCGGGCGCGGCCCTTGTAGCCGTCGCCGTACAGGCCCGCGCCCGCGACGGAGGAGAACTCGACGTCCACGGCGCGGACGCGGTGGCCGGCCTGCTCCGCCTCGGCGAGGGAGAGGCCGACCGCGGCGGCCTCCGGATCGGTGAAGACGACCTGCGGTACGGCGTCGTGGTCGGCGGTGGCCGCGTGCGCGCCCCACGGCTCCTCCAGCAGGGGACCGCCGGCCGCGCGGGCGGCGATCGCGGCACCGGCGACCCGCGCCTGGTACTTGCCCTGGTGGGTGAGGAGGGCCCGGTGGTTGACGTCGCCGACCGCGTACAGCCAGTCGGTGCCGGTGACGCGGAGGCTGTCGTCGACGTCCAGCCAGGAGCCGGGTTCCAGGCCGACGGTCTCCAGGCCGAGGTCGTCGGTGGCCGGGACCCGCCCGGTGGCGAACAGGATCTCGTCGGCCTCGATCCGCTCGCCGGTGCCGGTGACGGCGACGACGGTGCCGTTCTCCCGGGTCACGGACTCGACGGAGGTGCCGGTGCGGATGTCGGCGCCCGCCTCGGTGAGGGCCTCGGCGACCAGTTCGCCGGCGAAGGGTTCCATCCGGTTCAGCAGGCCCTTGCCGCGGACCAGGAGGGTGACCCGGGAGCCGAGCGCCTGCCAGGCCGTGGCCATCTCGGTGGCGACGACCCCGCCGCCGACCACGATCAGCCGGCCGGGCGCCGCCTTGCCGCTGGTGGCCTCACGGCTGGTCCACGGCCTGACCTCGGCGAGGCCGGGCAGGTCGGGCAGCCGGGCGCGGGTGCCGGTGCAGACGGCGACGGCGTGCCGGGCGGTGAGCGTGGTGACGGTGCCGTCCGGGCCGGTGACCGTGACCGTACGGGGTCCGGCCAGCCGGCCGTGGCCGCGGTGGAGCACGGCGCCGGTGCCCTCCAGCCAGGCGACCTGGCCGTCGTCCTTCCAGTGGGAGGTGTAGTCGTCCCGGCGGGCCAGTACGGCCGGGGTGTCGAGCGGGCCCCGCACCGCCTGGGCGAGGCCGGGCAGGCGGCGGGCGTCGGCCTGGGCGATGACCGGCCTGAGCAGGGCCTTGCTGGGCATGCAGGCCCAGTACGAGCATTCGCCGCCGAGCAGTTCGCCCTCCACGAGCGCGGTGCTGAGGCCGGCCGCGCGGGTGCGGTCGGCGACGTTCTCCCCCACGGGCCCGCCCCCGAGCACCACGACGTCGTACGCGTTGGATTCCGTTTCCGTCATGGGGTCAGTGTGGTGGGTGGTGTGGCCCGGGGCCACATGGGTACGCGCGGGGAACACGGGCGCACGCGCGTGGAATAGGCGGCCCGGCGGCTGTGTTTCCGCCGTCGGCACACCACCTACACAGGAAGTGGGAATCAGGCCATGAGCAGCACCGTGGAGCTGACCAAGGAGAACTTCGACCAGACGGTCAGCGAGAACGAGTTCGTTCTCATCGACTTCTGGGCGCCCTGGTGCCCGCCGTGCCGGCAGTTCGCGCCCGTCTACGAGAAGGCCGCGGCGGACAATCCCGACCTGCTGTTCGGAAAGGTGGACACCGAGGCGCAGCCGGAGCTGGCCGCCGCCTTCGGCATCCAGTCGATTCCCACGCTGATGATCGTCCGCGACCAGGTCGCGGTCTTCTCGCAGCCGGGCGCCCTGCCCGCGCCGGTCCTCGCGGACCTCATCGGGCAGGCCCGCCGGCTGGACATGGACGAGGTCCGCAAGGGCATCGCCGCCCAGGAGGGACAGGCACAGCAGTAGTCCGCGCCGGGGCCGCGGGCCGGGGTCAGCTGGACTCCCGCTGGACCACCGTGGCTCCCAGCACGGTGTGCACCTCGGGCTCACCGCCGGGGTCGCGCACGGCGCGGTCGACCAGTCCGGCGAGGTCGCGGCCCGAGGGCAGTTCGATGTGGACGGTGCTGAGCCGGGGCCGCAGCAGCCGGCCGAGCATCAGGTCGTCGGCGCCGATCACGGCGACGTCCTCGGGGACGCGCAGACCCTCGTCCTGCAGCGCGCGCATCAGCAGCATGGCGTACTCGTCGTTGTACGCGAACACCGCGTCCAGGCCCGACTCCGGCCAGCGGGCGGCCAGTTCCGCGGCGGCCTCCTCGGTGGGGGCCAGCGGCAGCCCGGTCGCGGTGGCACCGGTGCCGCGCAGTGCCTCGCGGACGCCGGCGAGCCGCGGCCGTGAGTAGATCTCGAGTCCGGGCTCCTCGGGCATGACGACACCGATCCGGCGCCGGCCCCGGGCGTACAGGTGGGCGCCCGCGCAGCGGCCGACGGCGTCGTGGTCCATGAGCACGGCGTGCGCTCCCTCGACGCGGTCCGGGCCGAGGGTGACGACCGCCCGGGCACCGGACCGCTTGAGGACGGCGACGCCCTGCGGGCCGAGGCCGGCCCCGGGCACCAGGACGGCGACGGGCCTCAACTCCGCCCAGGCGCGGGCGGCTTCGTCGCCGTGGAGGCCGACGCTGCCGTACTGGACGACGGTGTAGTCGAGCCGGCCCAGCGCCCACTGCAGTTCGTTCAGGAACCCGCTGTAGAGGGGGCCCACCGGGATGGCCGGGGCGGGCATGAGCACCATGCGGCTGTGTCCGGCGCGCAGGCTGCGGGCAGCGGCGTGCGGGACGTACCCCAGCTCCCGGGCGGCCTCGTGCACGCGCCGGCGGGTCGCCTCGCTGATCCGAACGGCGCTGGCGTTGTTGAGGACGTAGGAGACGGTCGCGCGCGAGACGCCGGCCAGGCGGGCCACGTCCGCACTCGTGGGCGTGTTCGGTATCTGCACCATGACAGTCGGCATCTTGGCAGAGGGGCGGGGGCCGGGAGCGGGCGGGTCGGCATGGTTCAGCGTTCGACGTTCGCCGAGGGGGCGGGGCCTCCGGCGTGCGGCCTCCGCCGCGCCGACCATGGGCGGGCCCGGCGGGCTCGCGCTCGCCCGCGTGCCGCACGAACCGGGCCTCGCGCCGGCCGCGCACCCCGGCAGGCCCGGCGTCCGCCTCACCGCGGGCGAGCGCGTCCCCGGTACGCCGATGTCTCAGCCGGCCCGGCCGGGGCGGCTGAGACATCGGCGTACCCCGCCTCAGCCGGCCCGTTCCGTGCCCGTCACCCGGGCGACCAGGTCGAGCCAGCCGGCCTCCAGCCGCTCCATCGGCATCCCGCACTGCCGGGTCAGGTGGTGGATCAGCGCGGGGTCGAGCGAGGCCAGCAGGGTGTGGGCCAGCAGGTCGCAGTCGGCGTGCGGCAGGATCTGCCGGAGCAGCATCGTGATGTGCGTGCGCAGGGAGCCGAGCGCCGGGTGGGAGAACCGGCGGGTCGGCTCCGGCTGGGCGGCCAGCTGGAGGTCCAGCTGCTCGGCCTGGCGGTAGAGCACCGCCACGCCGAACGCCCGCAGCCGCTCCAGCGGCGGCGCCCCCGGCCCCAGCGGCGGCGGCCCGCTCAGGAAATCGGCTTGCAGCTGCTTCGCCGAGTGGTCGAGGAGCGCCATCAGCAGCCCGGTGCGGTCGCCGAAGCGCCGGAAGACGGTGCCCTTGCCGACCCGGGCCGCGGCGGCCACCGCCTCCATGGTGACCCCGGCCACGCCGTGCTCCGCGATCAGCCGGGCGGCGGCCTCCAGCAGCCGGGCCCGGTTCCGCGCCGCGTCGGCGCGCAGGCAGGGCTCGTCGGAGGCCGGGCCGACCTCCAGCAACGGAGGGGTGTCGAGGGACTCCTGAGGCTTGGGGAAGGGCGGCAGGGCGCTGGACATGAAGACAGCGTAAAGCATCGGGAAGAAAACTGGACTGCGGTCCGTTTAGGGTGCTAGAAAACATAAGCGGACCCCGGTCCGGATCGTGACAAGCGATGATTCAGCCCCTTGGAGTTCCCATGTCTGTTCGCATCCTCGCGCTCGTCGGCAGCCTTCGCGCCGGTTCGCACAACCGCCAGCTCGCCGAGGCGGCCGTGAAGCTCGCGCCGGAGGGCGCCGAGGTCGAGCTCTTCGAGGGCCTGGCCGACGTCCCCTTCTACAACGAGGACATCGACGTCGAGGGCGGCGTCCCGGCCGCCGCCGTCAAGCTGCGCGAGGCCGCCCTGGCCGCCGACGCGTTCCTGTTCTTCTCCCCCGAGTACAACGGCACCATCCCGGCCGTCCTGAAGAACGCCATCGACTGGCTGTCCCGCCCGTACGGCGCCGGTGCCTTCGGCGGCAAGCCGGTCGCCGTGATCGGCACCGCCTTCGGCCAGTACGGCGGTGTGTGGGCCCAGGACGACACCCGCAAGGCCGTGGGCATCGCCGGCGGCAAGGTGATCGAGGAGATCAAGCTGGCCATCCCCGGCTCCGTGACCCGCTTCGCCGAGACGCACCCGGCCGACGACGCCGAGGTCGCCGCCCAGCTGACCGAGGTCGTGGCGCGCCTGCACGGCAACGTGGGCGAGGGCGCGGCCGCCTGAGCCGCCGGTATCCCCGGAGGGGGCCGGAGCCGTCGAGGCTCCGGCCCCCTCGGCGTCTCCGGCTGATCGGTCCGCGCCCGACCATTGCCCCGGGGGATCACTACCCGGCTGCTCCACTCCCCGGCTGCTCACTCTCCGGCTGCCCCACTCCCCGGCTGGTCACTCTCCCGGTGATTCTCCGGCTGACCGCTCCCCGCGTGATCGCCCTCCGGCCCGCACGGGGTAGACGGCTCGTGACGGCGCACGGAGCGCCGGCACGGCGCGGGTGTCCGGCCACGGCGACGCCGGAGCGGCGCGCCACGGCCGGACGAGTCACGGAAGGAGCACCCATGTCCCTGGTTCCGCCGCCGTTCGACCGGGAACTGGCCGCCGCGCTGGAGCGGTACGGGGACGCTCTCTCGCCCGGCTTCTCGCCGGCCGACCTGGATGCCGTCCGGCAGCAGGGCGCGGCCGTGGCGGCGCTCGGCCTGCCCCTGGACGGCGCCTTCGAGACGGAGGACCGTACGGTGCCCGGCCCGGCCGGCGCCCCCGACGTCTCCCTCCTGGTCTGCCGCCCCACGGCCGCCCCGGCCCCGCTGCCGGTGATCTACCACGTGCACGGCGGCGGCCTGGTGGCCGGCACCAACCGGGCCGGGGTGACGGAGCCCCTGGCCTGGGCACGGGAACTCGGCGCGGTGGTGGTGTCGGTGGAGTACCGGCTCGCCCCCGAGCACCCGCACCCGGCGCCCGTCGAGGACGCGTACGCCGGTCTGCTGTGGACCGCGCGGCACGCGCGGGAGATCGGCGGCGACCCGGACCGCATCGTGGTCGCGGGCGCCAGCGCGGGCGGCGGTCTCACCGCGGCGCTCGCGCTGCTCACCCGCGACCGGCGGGGCCCGCGCCCGCTCGGCCAGCTGCTGATGTGCCCGATGCTGGACGACCGCAACGACACCGTCTCCAGCCGCCAGATGGCCGGCGTCGGCGTGTGGGACCGTACGGCCAACGAGACCGCCTGGACGGCGCTGCTCGGCGACCGCCGCGGCGGCCCCGGGGTCTCCCCCTACGCCGCCCCCGCCCGCGCCACCGACCTGGCCGGGCTGCCCCCGGCCTTCCTGGACGTCGGTTCCGCGGAGACCTTCCGGGACGAGGTGGTCGCGTACGCGTCCCGCATCTGGCAGGCCGGCGGGGTGGCCGAGCTGCACGTCTGGCCGGGCGGCTGCCACGGCTTCGACGCCCTGGTGCCGGAGGCGACCCTGTCCCGCACGGCCCGCGCGGCCCGGGTGGAGTGGCTGCGGCGGCTGCTGGCGGGATGAGGCGACACCGGCCCGGGGTCCCCCGTGCCAAAGCCGTACGTCGTCCCCCCATCGACGTTACCGTTCGGTAGACATCGTCACCGGAGTCTCCCGGAGGTGCTCCCCCCATGACACCCGACCGCCCCCCAGGACTCGTGGAGACCCGGCGCGCCCTCGCCGACGGCGAGGTGACCTCGCGCGCGCTGGTGGCGGAGGCGCTGGCCCGGATCGAGGCCACGCAGCCGACCCTGAACGCCTTCCGGATCGTGCGGGCCGAGGCCGCGCTCGCCGAAGCGGACGCGGCCGACCGGGCGTTGGCCGCCGGGACTCGGCGCCCGCTGCTCGGGGTGCCGGTGGCGGTGAAGGACGACATGGACGTGGCCGGCGAGCCGACCGCGTTCGGCTGCCGGGGCGAGTTCCCGCCGGTGGCCACGGACGGGGAGGCGGTACGGCGGCTGCGCGCGGCCGGCGCGGTGATCGTCGGCAAGACGAACACGTGCGAGCTGGGGCAGTGGCCGTTCACCGAGGGGCCGGCGTTCGGCGCGACCCGCAACCCCTGGGACACCGAGTACACGCCCGGCGGGTCCTCCGGCGGTTCGGCCGCCGCCGTCGCCGCCGGACTCGTCCCGGCCGCGCTCGGTTCCGACGGCGCCGGCTCGGTGCGCATCCCGGCCTCCTGGACCCACCTGATCGGCATCAAGCCGCAGCGCGGGCGGATCTCGACCTGGCCCTGGGGCGAGTCCTTCCAGGGCATCACGGTCAACGGCACCCTCGCCCGGACGGTCGCCGACGCGGCCGTGCTGCTGGACGCGGCGAGCGGCAACCACGACCGCGACCCGCACCGGCCGCCCGCGCTGACCGTGACGGACGCGGTCGGCCGCGATCCGGGCCGGCTGCGCGTCGCCCTGTCCCTGAAGCCGCCGTTCACCGCCGTACCCGCGCGGCTGGACCCGGAGATCCGCGTCCGGGTCACCGAACTCGCCGCGAGACTCGCCGCGGCGGGGCACGTCGTCGAGGAGGCCGATCCGCCGTACGGGCAGATCGGGCTGGCCTTCGTGCCCCGGGCGACCGCCGGGATCGCCGAGCGGGTCCGCGAGGCTCCCGACCTCGCGCTGCTCGACCCGCGCACCCGGGGCGCGGCACGGCTCGGCCGGCTGCTCGGCGGGGCGGCGCTCAGCGCGGCGCGGCGCGCGGAGGCGGTGCTGCACCGGCGGATCGGGGCGTTCTTCCGGTCGTACGACGTGATCCTCGCGCCGACGACGGCCACGCCGCCGCCCCGGATCGGCGCCCTGGCCCGGCTGGGCGGGCTGGCGACCGACCGCGCGATCATCGCCGCCTGCCCGTACGCCTGGCCGTGGAACGTGCTCGGCTGGCCGGGCGTGAACGTGCCCGCCGGGTTCACCGGCTCCGGGCTGCCGGTGGGCGCGCAGTTGCTCGGCACGGCCAACAGCGAACCCCTCCTGGTCTCCCTCGCCGCCCAGCTGGAGGCGGAGCTGCGCTGGCACGAGCTGTGGCCGCCGGAGCACCGGACGGACCCCGCCCGGGCCGGCCGGGAGGCCGACCCGCCGCACTGAGGCGCCGGCACGCCACCGCACCGCACCGCTGCGGTCGCCCGGCACCGCACCCGCACACCGGCAGCGCGCCGCTCCTGCGAACGCGGCGCATCGCCGTGCCGTACGGGGGAGGACGTGGGGAGGCGCGGCCCACTAGGGTGCCCGCGTGAGCACGTCGACCGAAGAGAACACCCCCGGCCGTCACGGCCCCCACGCCACCACCGAGGCCGACCCGCGCGAGGTCGGCCGGGTGCGCACCGAGTACTCACCGGCGCACGACGGCGATCCCGACCCCGGCGAGATCGTGTGGACCTGGGTGCCGTTCGAGGAGAACGACGGCCGGGGCAAGGACCGCCCGGTCCTGGTCGTGGCCCGGGAGGCGGCGGGCACCTTCCTCGCCGTGCAGCTGTCCAGCAAGCGGCACGACGGCGACCGGGAGTGGGTGCCGATCGGCGGCGGGCCGTGGGACCGGTCCGGCCGGGACTCGTGGGTGGCCGTGGACCGGGTGCTGCGGCTGCACGAGCGGGGCATGCGGCGCGAGGCGTGCGCGCTGGACCGGATGCGGTTCGACCTGGTCCGGCAGCGACTGCGCGAACGCCACGGCTGGACGTGACCGTCCGGCGCCCGCCGCACGGGCGTCGCACCGCGGCCCGCCACCGCCGCCGCCCGCCACCGCCGCGGGCGGCACCACGCCTCGGGCCGGCCGCCCGCGTGAGCCTCAGCCCCGGGACCGGTCCCCACCGGCCGGGCCCTGCCGGACGGCACCGCCGCTTGCCGGGAACGCCCGGGCGAACGCCTGCCGTACGGTCGCCTGCGGAGTCCGGTCCAGTACCCCGAACACCACGTGCTCGAAGGAGCGGGCGAAGCGGCCGCCGGGGCCCAGGAGCGCCCGGAAGGCGCCCGCGACCCGCGCCGGGTCGTTCTGGAAGACGCCGCAGCCCCAGGCGCCGAGCACCAGCAGCCGGTAGCCGTGGGCCACGGCCGTCTCCAGCACGCGCTCGGCCCGTACCGCCAGGACGCCGGGCAGTTCGGCGGCCCGCTCCGGCACCGTACGCCGGACCGCGCCCGCGTTGGGTGCAGCGGCCGTCAGGAAGCCCACGAGGTACGGCTCGGCCAGCAGCCGGCCGCGGTCGTCGCGGAAGACCGGGACGGCCGGGGAGTGGATGACCCGGTCGGTGTAGAACGGGTCGCGGTCGGCGCGGTGGTGGTCGTAGAACGCGCGGGCCGTCAGCAGGCAGGTGTGCAGCGCGGAGGCGCGGCACAGGGCTTCCTCCTGGGCCTGCGCGCCGCTCAGGTAGCCGCCGCCCGGGTTGCGGGCGGAGGCGAAGTTCAGGACGGCGACGGGTGCGCCGGCCAGCCGGCGGGCCGCCTCCAGGCTGCTCTCGCCGGTGACCTCGAAGACGGTGTCCGCCACGGGCGCCGGCGGACCCGGCACGGGCCCGGGGCCGTACATCCGGGTGCCCGCCCGGGCGGCCGCGATCGCTTCCGCGACCGGCACCTCCCGGCCGTCCGGCGCCCGGTAACGGCCCGCGGCGACGATCCGTTCCGTCTCCGCGGCGATGCGCTGCCGTTCCGCGCGCCCCCGGGCCGCTCCGGCCGGTGCCGGGGCACCGGCCGGTCCCTGCGGCCGGCCGGCGGGCAGGCGCGCGCTCACGGCGCCACCCCCGTGGGCGCCGCGACCGCGGCCTGCTCGGTCCTCGCCGTCGTGCTCATGGACGCATCCTGGGCGATGCTGGTGAGCGGTGCAACGGAGTTTTCCCGCGCCCGGAACGGCCCGGGAACGCGCAAGGAAACGGATGTGATCGATCCGGAACGTCCGGGTGGGCACCCTTGTGCGAAGGGGCATAAGGGTTTTGGGTGGGACGAGTGCCCGCCCGGCCCTCCTGCCGGGAGGGCATCGCGGAACCTCAGGAGGACCCGACATGTCCGATATTCGGAGTGACGGCGGCGACTGTACCGAGCACCGCACCGCCGTCACGGAGGCCGAAGTGGAGGCCCTCGTCCGGGGCATCTGCTTCAAGACCGGACCACCCCGCACACTCGGTGTCGAGCTGGAATGGCTCGTCCACACGCTGGAGCTGCCACAGCTCCCGGTCACACCCGAACGGCTCGAAGCGGCCTACGCCGCCTTGCGGGCCGTTCCCCTCGGGTCGGCGCTCACCGTCGAACCCGGCGGCCAGCTGGAGCTGAGCTCGCCACCCGCCGCCTCCCTGATGGAGTGCGTCGACACCGTCTCCGCCGACCTGGACGCCGTCCGGGCCGTGCTGGCCGAAGACGGTCTCGGCCTCGCCGGCATCGGCCACGATCCCTGGCACGCACCGCGCCGGTTCCTGCACGAGCCGCGCTACGACGCCATGGAGAGGTGCCTGGACCGCACCGGCCCGGCCGGCCGCCACATGATGTGCACCTCGGCCTCCGTCCAGGTCTGTGTGGACGCCGGTCACGAGGAGCCCGGCCCGCTGGGGCACACCCGGCGCTGGTGGCTGGCGCACCAGCTGGGCGCCGTCCTGGCGGCCGCGTTCGCCAACTCGCCGCTGGTCGGCCTGCGGCCCACCGGCTGGCGGTCCACCCGGCAGCAGCTGTGGATGGAGATCGGCGCGGGCCGGGCCGGCGCTCCCCCGCTGACCGGCGAACCCCGCACCGCCTGGGCCCGGCACGTGCTGGACTCGCCCGTGATGTGCGTCCGCCGGGAAAGCGGGCCGTGGGAGGTGCCCGAGGGGCTCACCTTCCGGGAGTGGACCCGCTCGCGCTCACCCCGGCCGCCCACCCGGGCGGACCTCGACTACCACCTGACCACCCTGTTCCCGCCCGTCCGGCCGCGCGGCCACCTGGAACTGCGGATGATCGACGCGCAGCCCGGCGAGGACGGCTGGATCGTGCCGCTCGCGGTGACGGCGGCGCTGTTCGACGATCCGCAGGCCGCCGAGACCGCCTACCGGACCGTGAAGCCGCTCGCCGAACGGGCCCTGAACCTGCCCGCCCCGCACAACCCCCTGTGGGTCGACGCGGCCCGGCACGGGCTCGCCGACCCGGAACTGCGCGAGGCCGCCGCCGGCTGCTTCGAGGCGGCCCTGGAGGCCCTGCCCCGGATCGGCGCCACCCCCCGGGTCACCGAGGCCGTGGCGGCCTACCGGGACCGCCATGTCGCCCGGGGCCGCTGCCCGGCCGACGACCTGCTCGACCGGCTGCCCGCCTCGGAGCCGCCCCGGTCCAGGCCCGGCCCGCCCGGGCACACCCCCACCGCCCACGGGAGGAAGGACATCCGCACATGACCGCCCCCGAGACCGGCACCGAGGCCGCCGAGACGGACACGGAGGCGCTGCGGAAGCGCGCGCTGGCCTCCCTGACGGCCGCCCGTGACCGCACCACGCTGCTGACCACCTGCGTCGACGAACCGGACCTCACCGCCCAGCACTCCCCGCTGATGTCGCCGCTCGTGTGGGACCTGGCGCACATCGGCAACCAGGAGGAGCTGTGGCTGCTGCGGACGGTCGGCGGCCGGGAGGCGATACGGCCCGAGATCGACAACCTCTACGACGCCTTCGAGCACCCGCGCGCCGAGCGCCCCTCGCTGCCGCTGCTGCCGCCCGACGAGGCCCGCCGGTACGCGGCCGAGGTGCGCGGCCGGGCACTGGACCTGCTGGAGACGGCGGACTTCCACGGGACCCGGCTGACCGAGGCCGGTTTCGCCTTCGGGATGATCGCCCAGCACGAGCAGCAGCACGACGAGACGATGCTGATCACGCATCAGCTGCGCAAGGGCCCCCGGGCCCTGACCGCCCCGGACCCGGACGAGGTCCCGCCGTACACCGGCCCGGCCGAAGTCCTCGTCCCGGGCGGCCCGTTCACCATGGGCACCTCCGGCGAGCCCTGGGCGCTGGACAACGAACGCCCGGCGCACCCGCGGGAGGTGGCGCCGTTCTGGATCGACACCACCCCGGTCACCAATGCGGCGTACCAGGCGTTCATCGAGGACGGCGGGTACGACAGCGAGCGCTGGTGGGCGCCGGAGGGCTGGGCGCACATCAGGCGGCACGGCATCACCGCCCCGCTGTTCTGGCGGCGCGACGGCGCCCGGTGGCTCAGGCGCCGGTTCGGCGTGACCGAGCCGGTCCCGGCGGACGAGCCGGTGCTGCACGTGTGCTGGTACGAGGCGGACGCCTACGCCCGCTGGGCCGGGCGGCGGCTGCCCACCGAGGCGGAGTGGGAGAAGGCGGCCCGCTTCGACCCCGTGACGGGCCGCTCCCGGCGCTACCCCTGGGGTGACGCCGACCCGGCGCCCGAGCACGCCAACCTCGGCCAGCGGCATCTCGGGCCCGCCCCGGCCGGCAGCTACCCGGCCGGGGCGTCACCGCTGGGCGTACGCCAGCTGATCGGTGACGTGTGGGAGTGGACGGCGAGCGACTTCCTGCCGTACCCGGGTTTCCGGGCGTTCCCCTACAAGGAGTACTCGGAGGTCTTCTTCGGCCGGGACCACAAGGTGCTGCGCGGTGGTTCGTTCGCCGTGGACCCGGTCGCCTGCCGGGGCACGTTCCGCAACTGGGACTACCCGATCCGGCGGCAGATCTTCTCCGGGTTCCGCACCGCCCGCTCGGAGGCGCTCTGATGTGCCGCCACCTCGCCTACCTGGGACCGCGCGAGCCGCTCGGCCGGATCCTGCTGGAGCCCCCGCACAGCCTGTTCCGCCAGTCGTGGGCGCCGCGCCGGCAGCGGCACGGGACGGTCAACGCCGACGGCTTCGGCGTCGGCTGGTACGCGCCCGAGGACCCGGTACCGGCGCGCTACCGGCGGGCCGGGCCGATCTGGGCCGACCTGTCCTTCGCCGACCTGGCCCGGGTGGTGCGTTCGGGTGCCGTGCTCGCGGCCGTCCGGGACGCCACCCTGGCGGGGGCGGACGCCGAGGCCGCGGCGGCGCCGTTCGCGGCGGGGCGGTGGCTGTTCAGCCACAACGGGGCGATCGCGGGCTGGCCGGACTCGGCGGCCGCGCTGGTGCCCGCACTGCCCCCGGTCGACCTGCTGTCGCTCCAGGCCCGCACCGACTCGGCGTTCATCTGGGCGCTGGTCCTGCACCGGCTGCGCACGGGCGCGGAACCGGCGCAGGCGCTCGGTGCGACGGTGCGCGAGCTGGCGCGGGCGGCCCCCGCCTCCCGGCTCAACCTGCTGCTGACGGACGGGGACACGATCGCCGCCACCGCCTGGGGCGACTCGCTCTGGTACCGCGCGGAGCCCGGCGGGTCCACCGTCGTCGCCTCCGAGCCGTACGACGACGACCCGCTCTGGCGTGAGGTCCCCGACCACACCGTCCTCACCGCGAGCCGCGCCGGGGTGCGGCTCTCCCCGCCGGCGGATCCGGCGGCCTCCCCCACCCCCGACTCCGCTCGGGCGGGGGCGCCCGAATCACCGAAGGAGCCCTGCCGTTGAGTCCCCTGCACGTCACCCGTACCCTCCCCGAGGACGCTTCGGGCGCCGCGCTGCGCGCCGACGTCCTGCACGGCCTCACCGTCACGCCCAAGTGGCTGCCGCCCAAGTGGTTCTACGACGCCCGCGGCAGCGAGCTGTTCGAGCGGATCACCGAACTGCCCGAGTACTACCCGACGCGCGCCGAGCGGGAGATCCTCGCCGCCCGGTCCGGTGAGATCGCCGCCGCCAGCGGTGCCCGCACCCTGGTCGAACTGGGTTCGGGGTCCTCGGAGAAGACCCGCTTCCTGATCGACGCCCTGCCCGCGCTCGCCGCCTACGTGCCGGTCGACGTCAGCGAGAGCGCCCTCACCCAGGCCGGACGGGCCCTCGTCGAGGAGCGTCCGGACCTGGACGTGCACGCCCTGATCGCCGACTTCACCGCCCCGCTGGCGCTGCCGGCCACGCCCGGTCCGCGGCTGGTGGCGTTCCTCGGCGGCACGATCGGCAATCTGCTGCCCGCCGAGCGCGCGAAGTTCCTGGCATCCGTGCGCTCGCTGCTCGCCCCGGGCGACGGGCTGCTGCTCGGCACGGACCTGGTCAAGGACGAGCGGGTGCTGGTCCGCGCGTACGACGACGCGGCCGGGGTGACGGCCGCGTTCAACAAGAACGTGCTGGCCGTCGTCGACCGGGAGCTGGGGGCCGACTTCGATCCGGACGCGTTCGACCACGTGGCCCTGTGGGACGCCGAGCGGGAGTGGATCGAGATGCGGCTGCGCTCCCGTACCGACCAGACCGTGAAGGTGCCCGCGCTGGATCTCGCCGTCGAGTTCGCGGCGGGCGAGGAGTTGCGCACCGAGGTGTCGGCCAAGTTCCGCAAGGCCGGTGTGACCGGCGAACTGGCCGACGCGGGACTGGAGCTGACGCACTGGTGGACGGACGCCGAGGACCGTTTCGCGCTGTCGCTGAGCGTGGTGCGGTGAGCCGGGCGCCGTGGCGGGCGCCCGGGCCGCCCGCGCTCAGCCGACGTTCGGGGCGAGTGCCTCGGTGATCTTCCGGGAGGCGCGGCGGGCCTCGGTCGCGGGGTCCGCGCCTCCCAGCACCCGGGTCATGTACTCCTTGATCGGGTTGTCGGCCTCGACGTCGGCCCACTGGGGGCTGTGGGGGGTCGCCCGGCCGTGTGCCGCTCCGGCGGCCATGGCGGCGGCCCCCTCCTCGCCCGCGACGGCTTCGGCCAGGGTGGTCTTGTTGGGCACGTAGTTCATGGTGCGGGCGAGTTCGGTGTCCCACTCGGCGCCGGTGAGCGCCCCGACGACGGCGGTCGCGGCGAACTGGTCGTCGGTGTTGCCCGCGACGACCAGGTCGGAGCCGCCGGTGAAGACCGCGCCGGGCCGTCCGGCGGTCCTGCCGGGCACGGGGAAGAAGCCGAGCTTGTCCTTCAGTCCGGGGTTCTGCCGCACGATGGACTGGGCGAGCCCGGGTACGGCGATGATCTGCGCAACCTCGCCGCCGGCGAACACCCCGGCCTGGGGCGGGTGTTCCTCGTCGGCGTCGACGGGCCCCTTGCCCAGGGCCTGGAGCCGGCGGTAGAAGTCCATGCCGCGCAGCGCGGCCGGCGTGTCCAGGGTGCCCTCCCAGGTGTGGTCCTTCTCCCGTGCGAGGTCGCCGCCCTCGTCCCAGATGAAGCCGGAGAGCGTGTACCAGTCCTGCCCGGCGAGGTAGATGCCCTGGCGGTCGCCGGAGTTGAGCTTCCCGGTGTCGGCCAGCCACTCGTCGCGGGTCTTCGGCGGGCGGGCGATGCCGGCCTGCGCGAAGAGGTCCTTGCGGTAGATGACCACGCGGTTGGCCGCGTACCAGGGGATGCCGTACTGCTTGTTGCCGTCCCGGCCGGGCTGGGCCAGGCCGGGCAGCCACTCGTCCTTGTCCCAGTCCCGCATCGACTCCAGGGTGAGGTCCACGAGCCGGCCGCCGTCCGCGTACAGCGGGACCTGGGTGTTGCCGACCTCGATGACGTCCGGGCCGTCGCCGGAGTCCGCTTCCAGCGCGGTGCGCACCTTCTCGACGATGCCGGTCCACTCCTGGATGCGGATGTCGAGCTCCAGGTCCTCGTGGTCGCGTTCGAAGTCCTCGGTGAACCGCTGGAGGAACTCCCGGGAGGCGCTGTCCTTCATCAGCCACACGGTCACGGTCGTCCGCTCCTGGCCGTCGGAGAGCAGTCCGCAGCCGCTGACGAGGGAGCCGGTGACACACATGAGGGCGAGCAGACGACGTCTCACGAGGGGTCCTGTTCTGTCTGGCAGGCGGTGCGGACAGGGGTGGGGGCCCGGCGTGGGGGGACGAGCCGACGGCTCGTACGGGTGGGGTGGATTTTGGTATGGACCAATGCGGAGGTCAAGGGGCGGCGGCCGGCAACCCGTGACGCCGTGCGGGCGCGGCGGTGATGCGGCACGGTGGAGTACGGCGTGACCCCGCCGAGAGGAGATCCTCATGTCGAACCACACCTACCGCGTCACCGAGATCGTCGGCACCTCGCACGACGGCGTCGACCAGGCCATCCGCAACGGCATCGCCCGCGCCGACCAGACCCTGCGCAACCTCGACTGGTTCGAGGTGACCCAGATCCGCGGCCAGATCGAGAACGGGCGGATCGAGCACTACCAGGTGGGCCTGAAGGTCGGCTTCCGCCTGGAGGACGGCGACTGACCCGGCCCGGTCCCCCACCCCCGCGGCCCGCGCCTCAGGTACGCCCCTCCCGCTCCTGCGCGTCCTCCAGCGCGGCCGACCTGCCGGCCCAGCGGGCCCGGACGACCGTGAACCCGGCGCGTTCGGCGTCGTCGCACACCAGTTCGTCGTCGTCCACGAGCACCCGGACCTCGCGGTCCCGGGCGAGCCGGCGCAGGATCTCCAGCTTGGTGAACCGCGCCGGCCTGCGGTCCGCGTTGCTCCGCATGAACACGCGCCCCTCGGGCAGCCCGTGGGCGGCGAGCCACTCGACCGTGTCCCGGCGGCACCGCTCGGGACGGCCGGTGAGGTAGACGATCTCGCACTCCCCGGCGCTCTCCACGGCCAGCGCGACGCCCTCGGCCAGCGGTGGATCCTGCGGCGCGGCGGCGAAGAACCCGTTCCAGTCGCGCGGCCGGTTCTCCAGGAAGTGCTGGCGGTGCGCGGTGTCGGCAACCGTGTTGTCGAGATCGAACACGGCGAGCGGGCGTGTGCTGCGGTCTGTCACACCGGCCACCCTAGCCAGCGCGAGGACTCCGGCAACCGGTCGGCCCGTAGACGCCTTCAACCGGTCGGCCCGAAGGCTCCGGCGACCGGTCGGCCCGAGCGCGCCGGCGGCCCGCGTGCGCCGAGCGGCACCGGGGTCCGGGCGGGTGTCCGGCCGCCGGCGTCACGCCGGCGCGGCGCGCCGGTGCCGCGGTGACCCCACCCGCCCTCAACTCGCCCCCGGCGGTGCCTTCATGCTTCTCCCATGCCTTCTTCCATGCCTTCTCCCATGCCTTCTTCCTGCACGCCACCCACCCGGACGCCGGCTCCCGCCACGCCGTCGCCGCCCGCCGCCGTCGCCCGCCCCTGCACGCTCGTCGTGTGCCGGGGGTGCTGCTGCGGCGATCCGGCCAAGCATCCCGGCACCGATCACGCCGGCCAGCTGGAGCGGTTGCGGGAGGCCGCCGCCGAGGGGGACTTCGAGGTGCGGGTCACCGACTGCCTCGGGCCGTGCGACCAGGCCAACGTGATCGTCGTACGGCCGTCCGCCGCGGGCCGGGCCGCGGGCGGCCGGCCGGCGTGGATCGGGTTCGCCCTGGACGACGCCGGCACGGCGGAGGCAGCGGAGTGGGCGCGGGCGGGCGGCCCCGGCCTCGTGGCGCCCCCGGCGGCGCTGGAGCTCCAGATGATCCAGGCTCCGCGCGGCGCCAGGGCGCGGTCCGGCCGCTGACGGTCGCCCCCCCCCCCCGCAAGTCGACAGGGGGACCCACTTCCATGATTCCTGGGAATCCCGGGCGCGCCAGGGCGTTGAACCCTGCGTGAGCAGCTCAGTGATCGCCCGGACCCGGTTCTCCGTCCTCGACCGCTCCCGCATCCGCGAGGGCCGTCCGCCCGCCGAGGCACTGCGGGACACGGTCGCGCTGGCCCGGGAGGCGGAGGCCCTCGGCTACCACCGGTTCTGGGTGTCCGAGCACCACGGGGTCCCCGGGGTGGCCGGCTCCGCGCCGACCGTGCTAGCCGCGGCGGTCGCCGCGGCCACCCGCGGCATCCGGGTCGGCACCGGCGGGGTCATGCTGCCCAACCACCGGCCCCTGGTCGTCGCCGAACAGTTCGGAGTGCTGGAAGCCCTCTTCCCGGGGCGTGTCGACATGGGGCTCGGCCGGTCGGTCGGCTTCACGGACGGGGTGCGCAGAGCGCTCGGCCGCGACAAGGAGGACGCCGAGGACTTTGCGGCGCAACTCGGCGAACTGCTGGAGTGGTTCACCGGCGGCTCGCCGACCGGTGTGCACGCCCGCCCCGCGGAGGGCCTGACCGTGCCGCCGTTCGTGCTGGCCATGGGCGAGGGAGCGGCGATCGCGGCCCGCGCGGGCCTGCCCCTGGTCATCGGCGACCTGCGCGACCGCGACAGGATGCTCCGCGGCATCGACCGGTACCGCTCCCTGTTCCGCCCCTCCCGCTGGGCCGCCGCACCCTACGTGGTGATCTCCGGCACCGTCGCGGTCGCCGGCACCGGGGCCGAGGCACGGCGGCTGCTGGTCCCGGAGGCCTGGTCGACGGCGTACTCCCGGACGCACGGCACCTTCCCGCCGCTCGCCCCCGCCGAGTCGGTCGAGGCCCGCACCATGACCGCGAAGGAACGCGGCTTGTACGAGTCCGCCCTCGCCGGGCACATCGCCGGCACCGCGGACCAGGTCGGCCACGAACTGGAGACGGTGCTGAAGGAGACGGGCGCCGACGAGGTGCTGGTCACCACCAGCACGTACGACCGTACGGCCCTGCTGGACTCCTACCGGCGGCTCGCCGCGCTGTTCGCGCCGGGCCGGTGACCGGCCCGAGATGCGGTCCCGGCCCCCGCCGGTGACCCTGGGAGAGCACGACCTCAAGCGACGAGGAGGGCTGCCATGTCCTTCATGGACAAGATCAAGGGCATGCTCAAGGGCCATGAGGGCATGGCCGACAAGGGCATCGACAGGGGCGGGGACCACATCGACCAGCGCACCGGCAACAAGTACCAGTCGCAGGTCGACACCGGGCAGGACAAGCTGAGGGACGAGTTCGGCACCCGGCGGGACCGGGACAACCCCCCGCAGTCGTAGCGCACGGGGGCGGCTAAAGTACCCCGATGCACCACCCCCACGACCCGTACGTCCGCGTCCGCGGCGCCCGTGAGCACAACCTCAGGGGCGTCGACGTGGACATCCCCCGGGACGTACTGGCCGTGTTCACCGGTGTCTCCGGCTCGGGCAAGTCGTCGCTGGCCTTCGGCACGGTCTACGCCGAAGCCCAGCGGCGGTACTTCGAGTCGGTCGCCCCGTACGCGCGCAGGCTCATCCACCAGGTCGGAGCGCCCAAGGTCGGCGAGATCACCGGGCTGCCGCCCGCGGTCTCGCTCCAGCAGCGCCGCTCGGCCCCCACCTCGCGCTCCTCGGTGGGCACGGTCACCAACCTCTCCAACTCGCTGCGCATGCTGTTCTCGCGCGCCGGCGCGTACCCGCCCGGCGCCGAACGGCTCGACTCGGACGCGTTCTCGCCGAACACCGCGGCCGGCGCCTGCCCCCGGTGCCACGGCCTCGGGCAGGTGCACGAGACCAGCGAGGAGCTGCTGGTCCCGGATCCCTCGCTGTCCATCCGCGAGGGCGCCATCGCGGCCTGGCCGGGCGCCTGGCAGGGCAAGAACCTGCGGGACATCCTCGACACGCTCGGCCACGACGTGGACCGGCCCTGGCGCGAACTGCCCGCCGAAGAGCGCGAGTGGATCCTGTTCACCGACGAGCAGCCGGTCGTCACCGTGCACCCGGTCCGGGACGCGGACCGCATCCAACGGCCCTACCAGGGCACGTACACGAGCGCCCGCCGGTACGTGCTGAAGACCTTCTCGGAGACCAAGTCGGCCACCCTGCGGGCGAAGGCCGAGCGGTTCCTGGCCACCGCGCCCTGCCGGGCGTGCGGCGGCAGCCGGCTGCGGCCCGAGGCGCTCGCGGTGACCTTCGGCGGCCGGACCATCGCCGAGCTGGCCGCGCTGCCGCTGACCGATCTCGCGGGGCTGCTCGACGACGCCGCCACGGAAACCGCGCGGGTGCTCACCGCCGACCTGAAGTCCCGTATCGCGCCCGTGGTCGAGCTGGGCCTCGGCTACCTCAGTCTGGACCGGGCCACCCCCACGCTGTCGGCGGGCGAGCTGCAGCGGCTGCGGCTCGCCACCCAGCTGCGCTCCGGGCTGTTCGGTGTCGTGTACGTGCTGGACGAGCCGTCCGCCGGGCTGCACCCGGCGGACACCGAGGCGCTGCTGACCGTGCTGGACCGGCTCAAGGCCGCCGGGAACTCGGTGTTCGTGGTGGAGCACCACCTGGAGGTGGTGCGTGGCGCCGACTGGCTGGTGGACGTCGGCCCCGGCGCCGGCGAGCACGGCGGCCGTGTGCTCTACAGCGGGCCGCCCGCCGAACTGGCCTCGGTCGAGGAGTCGGCGACGGCCGCGTACCTGTTCGACGAGTCGCCCGGACCGGCGCGCGCGGTACGTGAGCCGCGCGGCTGGCTGACGGTGGGACCGGTGACCCGGCACAACCTGCGCGCGGTGACGGCCGGCTTCCCGCTCGGCGCGTTCACCGCCGTCACCGGTGTCTCCGGGTCCGGGAAGTCCACGCTCATCGCCGAGCTGACGGAGGACGTGGCGGGGGTCGGGCGGCTGGTGCGGGTCGACCAGCGGCCCATCGGACGCACCCCCCGGTCCAACCTGGCCACCTACACCGGCCTGTTCGACGTCGTCCGGAAGGTGTTCGCCGGCACCGAGGAGGCGCGGGCGCGGGGGTACGGCGTCGGGCGGTTCTCCTTCAACGTGGCCGGGGGACGCTGCGAGACCTGCCAGGGCGAGGGGTTCGTCCGTGTGGAACTGCTCTTCCTGCCCAGCACGTACGCGCCCTGCCCGGACTGCGGCGGCGCCCGGTACAACCCCGAGACGCTGGGGGTGACGTACCGGGGGCGGAGCATCGCCGAGGTGCTCGACCTGACGGTGGAGGCGGCCGCGGAGTTCTTCGCGGCCACCCCGGCCGCCGCCCGGAGCCTGCGCACCCTGCTCGACGTCGGCCTCGGCTACCTGCGGCTCGGCCAGCCGGCGACCGAGCTGTCCGGTGGGGAGGCCCAGCGGATCAAACTGGCGAGCGAGCTCCAGCGCGGACGCCGGGGGCACACCGTGTACCTGCTGGACGAGCCGACCACCGGTCTGCACCCGGCCGACGTGGAGGTGCTGATGGACCGGCTGCACGGACTGGTCGACGCCGGGCACACGGTCGTGGTGGTGGAGCACGACATGACGGTGGTCGCGGGCGCCGACTGGGTGATCGACCTCGGTCCGGGCGGCGGCGACCGGGGCGGCCGGATCGTGGCGGCCGGGCCGCCGGAGCGGGTGGCCCGGGCCGGGGGCAGCGCGACTGCGCCGTATCTGGCCCGTGTCATGCCGTGAGCGGCGGGGCGCGCGGAGCGCCCAAGGCATCGATGCGGTAACCGAGTTGCGCAAGACCAGCGGCTCGCGGGGGCTTCCCGCCGATAATACGGCCGTGTCCACTGCTTCTGGTTCTTCCGACATCACGCTCGACGACGGCACCCCGGTCCGGTTCCTGCTCGGGCCCGGCACGGTACCGGTGCCCTTACCGGACGACGACCTGCCGGAAGGCATGGGCCGGGCGGTACCGGTCGGCGCGGCCGGCCGGGCGGTCGCGGACTTCGCGACCGGGGCGCTGCGCGGCGCGCTGCGGCCGATCGGCCCGCTGCTCCAGGAGGTCCACGACGCCGCCACGGCGGTGCCCGAGCCGCCCGCCGAGCTGACGGTGACCTTCGGCGTGCAGGTCGGCCAGGACCTCAAGTTCGGCATCGTCGGGGCGGCCGGGCAGGCGCACCTCACCGTCACCGCCAGCTGGCGGCCCGTCCCGGACGCCGGTGCGACGTCCGCCGCGGAGTGACGCGTGGGATGGTTCCGTGACCGGTGGGACGGCTACGACGATCCCTCCCGGTACGTCGTGTCCATCCGGCGCGTCGAAGACGGCAGGACCGCGGGGGCCGGCTTCGTACTTGGCCCCGACACGGTGCTGACCTGCGCCCACGTCGTCAACGCCGCGCTGGGCAGGGAGATGTTCGACGCGCGCGTACCGGGCGTGGCGGAGGTTCCCGTCCAGGCGCACGGCCGGCAGCCGGCGGCCGGCCGGGTGTATCCGGCACGCGTGGCCCACTGGATCCCGCCCCGCGCCCGGGGCGGCGGAGCGGTGGGCGCGGGCAGCCACGAGTGGTGGGGCGACCTCGCCGTCCTCCGTGTCGACGCCCCGGCCGGCGGCCTGCCGCCCGTTCCCCGCCAGACGGCCATGGCGGTCGGCCAGACGGTCGACGCCTGGCACGGCTCGGGCCGCGCCTCCACCGTGGCCCGGCTCTCCGTCGCCGCCCTCCCGGGCCCCCTCGCCTATGTGGACGGCGCGCCCACCGGCATGGCCGTCGGCCCCGGCTACAGCGGCAGCCCGCTGTGGTGCCAGGAGGAACAGGGTGTGGTCGGAATCCTCGTCGGCCACTTCATGCCCGTGGCCGCCACCGGCGCACCGCTCGCCCTCGCCTTCCAGGGCGTCATCCGGCGCAGCTGGGCCCTGCCCTGGCAGGCCGTCGAGGCGGAGCTGCGCCCCCTCGGCGTGCTGGACGACCTGCGGCCCGCACCGGTCGATGCCGGTGACCCCGCCTTCACCTTGCTGGTGGAGGCGATCGAGGACACGCTCTCCTCCCCCAGCGCGCGCGTCGACTGCGCCCGCAAGCTGGCCCGGCTGTGCGGTCTGGAGCCGGGCAGCGATGTCGTACCCCCCTCCCCCGAGGAGTTCGCCGCGTTCCTGCTGACGCACCCCCGGGCCCTGGCGGCGCTGGCCGGGATCCTGCGCCGGGACAATCCGCCTGCGGCCGACCGGATCCTGGCCGCGGGATCCTTGTCCCGCACGCCCCGGCTGCTGACCGCGGCGGAGTTCACGGAGCTGCGCGGCCATCTGCGCGCCATCGCTCCGGCCGTGCTCGGCCGCTTCCCCGAGGCGGTCCGGGGCGCGTTGCCGCACCTGTCGGCCCGGCCGGGCGGCGACACCGTGGACGCGCTGCTCGATCAGCTGGAGGGTCTGTCGGGAGACGGCCACGCGACCGGCGACGAGCGCCGGGTGCCGGCGCTGCTGCGGGTGATGGAGTACGTCGGCGCGCTGTGCCCCGACACCCAGCGGGCGCGGTTGCGGCTGTGGGCGGACGGGGTGGCACGGCGCCTGGGCATCGAGCGGTCGGCGCTGGCCGAACGCCGGTTCGACGCGCAGGAGTGGGCGCGTGCGGTGCGTGCGCGGGCCACCCGGGTCCGGGTGCTGGTGCAGGTGACCAAGGCCGGACGCAACCGGCACCGGCTGCGGATCTGGTGCGACGAGGGCACGGGGCCGCGGCAGGTCTCCGCGGAGAGCGTGAAGTCGTACTCGGCGTCGGAGGCGGCGCGCGAGGTGCTGCGCGCGCTGGACTCGCTCACACCCGCGGCGGAGGACGAGCGTCCGCCGCTGGTGGAGGTGCTCGTGGACCGGGGCGGCCTGAACCTGCCCGTGGACGAGTGGGCGGTCAGGGACCCGGCCGAGCTGGTGCCCGGCGTGCTCGGGGTGGAGTTCCCGCTGGTCGTCCACTGCCCCGAACTGCTGCGCCGCAACGGGCGGTTCGTCTCCCGCTGGCGCACCCGGTGGAGCCGCCTGGACTCGGGCAAGGCGCTCGTCGTCTCCGAACCCACCGACCGGGACACCCTCTACTCCCGGCTGGTCAACCAACTCGACACCGTGCGCGTCTCCGTGGACGTACCGCCCGGTCCTCCCCGGGACCGCATCGTGCAGACCTGCCTGGCGCTGGGCATACCTGTGGTGATGTGGGACCGCCGGGAGGACGGCTCCTCGCACAGCGTCCGGCACATGGCGCAGGTGGCCACCCGGGAGCTGCCCGACGGCGTCCACAGCTACCGGGCGAACGCCCAGGCCAATCCGCCCGAGTTCCCCGGCCGGCCGGTCCTCGCCTGGGCCGACGCCGACCGTACCGTCCCCCGTCTGCATCTGGCCGAACCCCAGGAGGGCCCATGACTTCCGCCGCCGGCTGGCGCCTGTTCCGAGGCGACGGCGTGCCCCGGGCCGTCGGCCTGCCTGCCGCCCCGCCCTGGCGGCGCTTCACCCCGGCCCGCGCCACGCGACCCGAGCTGCCGTACGTGATCGATCCACGGCACGCCGACATCGTCAACGCGGCGCTGCACCTGCGCCGTCCGCTGCTGGTGACCGGTCCCGCCGGTACCGGCAAGTCGTCCCTGGCCCGGGCCGTCGCGCACGAGCTGTGCCTGGGCGACCTGCTGCGCTGGTCGGTCACCAGCCGCTCCACGGTGCCGGACGCGCTTTACGTGTACGACGCCATCGGCCGGCTGCGGGAGACCACACTGAGCCGGGACCGGGGTGAAGGGGAGCCGTCCATCGGGCAGTTCATCCGGCTCGGGCCGCTCGGTACGGCGCTGGTGGCGTCGGCCGCCCCGCGCTGCCTGCTGGTGGACGAGATGGACAAGGGCGACGTGGACCTGCCCAACGACCTGCTCACCGTGTTCGAGGAGGGCTATTTCGAGATCAAGGAGCTGGTCCGGCTGCCCGAGGACACGGCCGACGTGGAGGTGCAGACCTCCGACCACCGGGGGACCGTGCGGGTGCACCAGGGGGTGGTGCAGTGCGCCGAGTTCCCGGTGGTGATCATCACCAGCAACGGTGAGCGGGACTTCCCGCCCGCGTTCCTGCGCCGGTGTCTGCGGCTGGAACTGCCGGTGCCCGACGAGGAGCGGCTGCGCACCATCGTCGCCGCCCACCTGGGCCAGGAGGCACTGCGGGAGGCGGACGACCTGATCGACGCCTTCCTGCGCCGCCGCGCCCTGGGCGAGCTGGCCACCGACCAGCTGCTGAACGCCGTGTTCCTGCGCACCGGGGGCGTCGACCTGGACGCGGACGGTCTGCTGGACGCCGTGCTGCACCAGCTCACCGGGGCGATGTGACGGTGGCCGGCGGGGGCGAACGGCTGGCCGAGGTGCTGCGGGTCCTGGCGGCGTGCGGCCACGACCTGGACGCGGACCAGGTCCTCGACGTGCTGTGGCTCGCCCGCCGGCTGCCGGCGGACGCCGCCGCCCCGCTGCTGCGCGAGCCCTCGCCGCCGCCGGCCCGCCCGGCGCCGGAGCCCGCCCCCGAGCCCGACCGGGCCGTCCCTCAGCATCCGGCGCCGGAGCCCGACGACCCGGACCTGCCCGATCTCACCGCCCCCTCGCTGTACGCCGCGGCCCGGCAGACCGCGGTGGCCGAGGTGCGCGTCGCCCCGGCGGCCCCCGAGCCGCGGCGGGCGATGCCGGTGCGGGTGCCGGAGGACAAGGCCCTCGCCGACGAGCTCGAACTGGGCCGGGCGCTGCGGCCGTTGCGCCGCCGGCTCGACAGCCGCCACCGCACGGAGATCGACGAGGAGCGCACCGCCGCCCAGCTCGCCGAGACGAATCTGCCCGACGTGGTGGAGCGGCCGGTGCGCGAGCGCTGGCTGAATCTCGCGCTGCTGGTGGACGACGGCCTGTCGATGCTGCTGTGGCACCGGCTCGGCGCCGAACTGCGCACGCTGCTGGAGCGGTTGGGGGCCTTCGCGGTCACCCGGGTGTTCGGTCTTGACACCCGCGGTGCCCGCGAACCGTGCCTGCGTGCCCGCCCGTTCCGGCCCGAGAGCGGCGCGCTGCCGCTGAGCACGGTCAGCGATCCCTCGGGCCGTACCCTCGTCCTCGTCGTCAGCGACGGCATGGGCGCCGCCTGGCGGTCCGGGGCGCTGCACCGGCTGCTGGCGGAGTGGGCCGCCCGTGGCCCGGTCGCGGTGCTCCAGACGCTGCCGCCGGACATGTGGGAGGCGTCCGGCATCGACGCGGAGCGCTGGCAGTGCACGACCCGGCGGATCGGCGGTGCCAACGCCGCCTGGGAGGTGGGCGATCCGGTGCTGCCGCCGGAGCTGTCCGCCTTCGACGGGGTGCCGGTGCCCGTGCTGGAGCCGACCCCGGCGTCGCTGCGGGACTGGGCGCGGCTGCTGGCCTCGCCCGGCACGACCGTGGAGCTGCCGCTGCTGGCCCGCCCCGACCCGTACGGCAGCGTGGCCGCCGCGCGGGACCTGACCAGCGCCCAGCACTTCCGGGACGCGGCCACCCCGGAGGCGTACCGGCTGGCGGCGCACCTGGCGGCGGTCTCCCCGCTGTCGGTGCCGGTGATGCGGCTGGTGCGGTCGGCGGTGCCGTGGCCGGCGACGACCTCGCACCTTGCGGAGGTGTTCCTGGGCGGTCTGGTCCGTCCGCATCCGGCGCCGGTGCCGGGCCCGCTGCCCGCCAAGCACCGGGTGTTCGACTTCACCGAGGAGTCCAAGGCGGTCCTGCTGGACTCGGTCCCGCAGGCCGAGCTGCTGCTGACCAGCCGGCGCATCGGCCGCCACCTGGAGGAACTCGCGGGCAACTCACCGGACTTCCCCGCCTGGCTGGCCCATCCGGACGGCTCCGCCCAGCTGCCCGGTTCGCACCAGCCGTTCACCAGCGTCGAACGGCGGCTGCTCGCCCGGTTCGGGATGTCCTTCGACCGGGTGCCCGGCCTGCCCCGCACGGAGCCGGACCGCCCCGCCGCACCCGCCGACGGCTGGGAGCCGCTGACCGGCGCCGATCCGGCGCGGCTTGGCGGGTACACGCTGCGCGACCGGCGCCGGGGCCGCCGCACGGTGCTGTACCGGGGGGTGGACGCCGGGGGCACCGAGGCGGTGCTGCGCGTTCCGCGGCCCGATCTGCCCGCGGCCACCGCCCAGTTGATCGCGGTGGAGGCGGAGGTGCTGGGCCGGCTCCAGGCCCAGTACGCGCCGGCGCTGCTCGCCACCGGACTGGACGACTCCCCGCCGTGGCTGGCGATGTCCCCGATGCGGGACCAGGACGCCCCGGACGGGCAGCCGCCACGGCTGTCGGAGGTGTTCGCCCGGTCCCTGGAGCGCGGCAGGACCCCCTTCGACCTGGTGCGCGGTCTGCTGGTCTCCTGGCACCTGGCGAACGCGCTCGCGCTGTGCCACGCCGGCGGGCTGGTGCCGGCCGACTTCGGCATGGACAGCGTGTACGTGCTGCGCCGCACCATCGTGCTCGGCGACCTGTCCGACTGCGCGGTCGACGGCCGGTACCTGGGGCCCGGCCCGGTGCCGACCGTCGCGGACAGCATGCGCGCGCTGGGGGCGATGCTCCAGCTGATCAGCAGCAAGGTGCCGAGCCAGCCGGAGGGCATGCACCTGTGGCAGGGCGACGGCTGGGAGCAGTTGCGGCGTCTGGTGCTGCGCTGCCTGGACGACGACCCGGCCCGCCGCCCCACCGCCAGCGAGGTCGCCGACGCCCTCGCCAAGTACATCGCGCTGGCCCGGCTGCGGCACGGCGAGGACGTGCCGCAGCCGGTGCCACCGGCCGGCGGCTGGTCGCCGGCTCCCGTGCCGCTCACCCCGCCCGCCCCGGCCGAGCCGGCCCCGCCGGCCGACCGGCTGCTGCGGCTGCGCCTGCGTCCGTCGCGCCAGGAGTTCCGCGCGCGTCTGGCGCGGGTGCGCGGGGAGCTGCGGCACAGCAGGCGGGTGACGCTGGTCAGCGCCTTCCACTACAGCGGCCGGGCCACCACCACGATCGCCCTGGGTTCCCTGCTGGCCGCCGTCCGGGCCGAACCCGTCCTCGCCCTCGACGGCGCCTCCACCGAGGGCGCGCTCGGCTCCTTCCTGCCGCCCGACCGCAACCAGGCCGTGCCGCGGGATCTGGCCGCGCTGCCGCTGGGACCGTCCTACGAGGAGGTCCGGGCCCTCACCACGCGCCTGCCCTCGGGGCTGGAGGTGATCGCACACCGCTCGGGGCGCTCCGGGCCCAACTCGGCGCACGCGCAGGTGTACCTGCGGGCGCTGGCGCACACCGCGCCGTACTACTCCCTCGTCCTGACCGACTGGGCGCCGATGCGGCTGGACCGGACGGCGGACGTGGTCCTGGACCACACCGACCAGCTGGTGGTGTGCTGCAGCACCGCCGACTGGTTCCTGGACGCGGCGGCGAGCACGCTCGGCCGGATCCGGCGGGAGCGGCCCGCGCTGGCGGACCGTGCGGTGCTGGTGGCCGCCCGGACCGACGGCTCGCACCGCCGCGGTCTGCCCGGTGACCCGCACCGGACGCTGGGCATCGGGCCGGATCAGGTCGTCCAGGTGCCGTTCGACCCCGCGCTCCAGTCAGCGCGCTGGCAGCTGAAGGACCTCCGTCCGGCCACCGTGGACGCCTACCTGCGGCTGGCGGAGCTGGCCGTGCGGCCCCTCTAGGACGCCCGCGACCAGCGCCGCGTGGGTCCAGGCCGGCTGGGAGGCGGCCGGCTGGGCCGCGTGGGCGAGGGCACGGCGGTCGGGGTGGGCGCCCGACGGGATCACCGGCCGCACCTCCACCTCGGCGACCAGGCCGCGGGCCCGCGCCACCCGCCACAGGGAGGACAGCAGGGTGTCCTCGCCGACGAAGGCCGCGGCGGTGCCGGGACCACCGTCCCGGTGCCGGTAGCGCAGCCTGACCGGCTGGACCGGTACGCCCGCGTCGAGCGCGGCCTGGAAGACGGCCCGGCGGAACCGGCCCTGGGCGCGCCCGCACCAGGTGCTGCCCTCGGGGAAGGCGGTCACGGCCGCGCCCGCGCGCAGCGCGTCGCCGATGCGGGCGACCGTGCCGGGCAGGGCGCGCAGCCGGTCCCGTTCGATGAACAGGGCCCCGCCGCGGGCGGCCAGCGCGCCCGCCACGGGCCACCGCCGGACCTCGGTCTTGGCGAGCATCCTGGCCGGGCGTACGGCGGTGAGCAGGGGGATGTCCAGCCAGGAGACGTGGTTGGCGACCATGAGCAGGCCGCCGGCCGGTGCGCTGGCGCCGGTGACCCGGACCCGGACCCCGATGGCCCGGACGATCATCCGGCACCACCGCCTGACCCACTCGGCGGGGATCCGCCCGCCGAGCGGGGACAGCGCGATCCCGGCGAGCACCAGGATCACGACCGCGGTCAGCCGCAGCACGGCACGGGGTACGGCCGCGGCGGCGCGGACCGGTTCCACGCAGGCGCCCGGGGTGCAGGGCGCGAGGGGCAGCCAGCCGCTCATCAGGCCGGCACGAGGGAGAGGAAGTGCCGCAGATAGCGCGGGTCGACCCGGCGCATCGACAGCAGGACGTACAGGTCGGCGACGCCGAACTGGGGGTCGTGCGCGGGTTCGCCGCACACCTGGGCGCCCAGGCGGAGGTAGCCGCGCAGCAGGGCGGGGAGCTCCTGGCGGGTGGCCGGGGCCTCGGCGTTCGGGACCCAGGGCAGCAGCGGCCGTACCCGGAACCCGTCGGGCGCCAGGTGCTTGGCGCGGACCCGCTGCCAGGTGGCGGTGGCGAGGGCTCCGCCGTCGGCGAGCGGCACGGAGCAGCAGCCCGCCAGCCACTCGTGGCCCCGGTCGGTCATGTAGCGGGCTATGCCGGCCCAGATCAGGCCGATGACGGCGCCGTCGCGGTGGTCGGGGTGGACGCAGGAGCGGCCGACCTCGACCAGGCCGGGCCGGATCGCGTCGAGCGCGCTCAGGTCGAACTCGCCCTCGGAGTAGAGCCGGCCGGCGACCGCGGCCCGCTCCGGTGGCAGCAGCCGGTAGGTGCCGACGACCTGCCCGGTCTGCGTGTCGTGCACGAGGAGGTGGTCGCAGTAGGCGTCGAAGGCGTCGACGTCGTGACCGGGCTCCGTGGTGGCCAGCAGGGCCCCCATCTCACCGGCGAAGACGTCGTGCCGCAGCCGCTGCGCGGCGCGCACGTCGGCCTCGTCGCGGGCGAGGGTGACGGTGTAGCGGGTGGGTACCGCGGGCTGCGCGGGGCGGTCGAGGGTGGGAACGCCGGTCATGGCTCTCTCCTGGTCACGGGCCGGTTCGGCGACGGCGGGCCTGCCGCGCAGACCCGCCGCTCCAGTTCTTCCGACGCCGGTTGGCCGGCGCGTGACAGGTGCCGGGAGAGCGGATGTGGGGGTGGTGAACGAAAACCAGACGGGGCCGGGGGAGCACCGCCCCGGCCCCGCCCGCCCGCCTCTTGATCGGCGAACGCTCATCGCGGCGCCCCGGAAGGGGCGCGGGGAACCGCCGGCGGCCATGACGTGCGCGCTCGTGGCGTCCCGGAAGGGCGCGGGGCGGCGCGAGCGGCCCGGACGCGCTCGCGGCCCCGCGCGCCGCTACCTCTTCCCCGCCTTCCGGGTGGCTCGCAGCCACTCCCTGTTCATACCGGTGATCGACACCAGCGGGATGCCCTTCGGGCAGGCGGTCGCGCACTCACCCGCGAGCGTGCACCCGCCGAAGCCCTCGGCGTCCATCTGCGCCACCATGTCCAGCACCCGTGTCTCCCGCTCGGGCGATCCCTGGGGCAGGACGTTGAGGTGGTTGACCTTGGCGGAGGTGAACAGCATGGCCGCCCCGTTGGGGCACGCGGCCACGCACGCCCCGCACCCGATGCACTCGGCGTGCTCGAAGGCGAAGTCGGCGTCGGCCTTGGGCACCGGTGTGGCGTGGGCCTCGGGCGCGGATCCGGTCGGTGCGGTGATGTAGCCGCCGGCCTGGATGATCCGGTCGAACGCCGACCGGTCCACCACCAGGTCCTTGATCACCGGGAAGGCGGCCGCCCGCCACGGCTCGATGTCGATCGTGTCGCCGTCCCGGAAGGACCGCATGTGCAGCTGGCAGGTGGTGGTGCGCTCCGGCCCGTGCGCGTCGCCGTTGATGACGAGCGAGCAGGCGCCGCAGATGCCCTCGCGGCAGTCGTGGTCGAAGGCGACCGGCTCCTCGCCGGAGAGGATGAGCTGTTCGTTGAGGACGTCCAGCATCTCCAGGAAGGACATGTCGGGCGAGATGCCGTCCACCTCGTAGGTGGACATCGCTCCTTCGGCGTCGGCGTTCTTCTGCCGCCAGACGCGCAGGGTGAGCTTCATGCGTAGCTCCGCTGGGTGGGGTGGACGTACTCGAAGACCAGGTCTTCCTTGTGCAGGACGGGGGCCTCGCCGGTGCCGGTGAACTCCCAGGCCGCCGCGTAGGCGAACTCGTCGTCCTTGCGGGCCGCCTCGCCGTCGGGGGTCTGCGACTCCTCGCGGAAGTGGCCGCCGCAGGACTCGGTGCGGTGCAGCGCGTCGAGGCACATCAGCTCGGCGAGCTCCAGGTAGTCGACGATCCGGTTGGCCTTCTCCAGGGACTGGTTGAACTCCTCGCCGGTGCCGGGGACCTTGATGCGCCGCCAGAACTCCTCGCGGATCTGCGGGATGCGCTCCAGGGCCTTGCGCAGGCCCGCGTCGGTGCGGGCCATGCCGCAGAACTCCCACATCAGCTCGCCGAGTTCGCGGTGGAAGGAGTCCGGGGTGCGGTCGCCGTCCACCGCCAGCAGCAGGTTGATCCGGTCCTCGGTCTCGGCCAGCACCTCCTGCACGACCGGGTGTCCGGCGGTGACGGGCTCCTGGTGCGGGGTGCGCGCCAGGTAGTCGTTGATGGTGGCCGGCAGCACGAAGTAGCCGTCGGCCAGGCCCTGCATCAGCGCGGACGCGCCGAGCCGGTTGGCGCCGTGGTCGGAGAAGTTGGCCTCGCCGATCGCGAACAGGCCGGGGACGGTGGTCTGGAGGTCGTAGTCGACCCACAGGCCGCCCATCGTGTAGTGCACGGCGGGGTAGATCCGCATCGGCACCTCGTACGGATCCTCGTCGGTGATCCGCTGGTACATGTCGAAGAGGTTGCCGTACCTGGCCTCGACCGCCTTGCGGCCCATGCGCTGGATGGCGTCGGCGAAGTCCAGGTAGACGCCCTGCCCGCCGGGGCCCACTCCCCTGCCCTCGTCGCAGACGTTCTTGGCGGCGCGGGAGGCGATGTCGCGGGGCACGAGGTTGCCGAAGGAGGGGTAGATGCGCTCCAGGTAGTAGTCGCGCTCGTCCTCGGGGATCTCGTTGGGCGGGCGGGTGTCGCCCTGGGCCTTCGGCACCCAGATCCGGCCGTCGTTGCGCAGCGACTCGCTCATCAGCGTCAGCTTGGACTGGTGGTCGCCGGTGCGCGGGATGCAGGTGGGGTGGATCTGGGTGAAGCAGGGGTTGGCGAAGTAGGCGCCGCGCCGGTGCGCCCGCCAGACGGCGGTCGCGTTGGAGTTCATCGCGTTGGTCGACAGGTAGAAGACGTTGCCGTAGCCGCCGGAGGCGAGGACGACGGCGTCCGCGAAGTAGGTGTCGATCTTGCCGGTGACCAGGTCCCGCGCGACGATCCCGCGTGCCCGGCCGTCGACGACGATCAGGTCCAGCATCTCGGTGCGCGGGTGCATCTCCACGTTCCCGGCGGCGATCTGCCGGGACAGTGCCTGGTAGGCGCCGAGCAGCAGCTGCTGGCCCGTCTGGCCGCGGGCGTAGAAGGTGCGGGAGACCTGGACGCCGCCGAAGGAGCGGGTGTCGAGCAGGCCGCCGTATTCGCGGGCGAACGGCACGCCCTGGGCCACGCACTGGTCGATGATCTCGACGGAGATCTGTGCGAGGCGGTGCACGTTGGACTCGCGGGCCCGGAAGTCGCCGCCCTTGACGGTGTCGTAGAACAGCCGGTGGACGGAGTCGCCGTCGTTGCGGTAGTTCTTCGCCGCGTTGATACCGCCCTGCGCGGCGATGGAGTGGGCCCGGCGCGGGGAGTCCTGGTAGCAGAACTGGACGACGTGGTAGCCCTGTTCGGCGAGCGTGGCGCCCGCGGAGCCGCCGGCGAGTCCGGTGCCGACGACGATGATCGTGTGCTTGCGGCGGTTGGCGGGGTTGACCAGCTTGGCCTCGAAGCGGCGCGTGTCCCAGCGCTCGTGGACCGGTCCCGCCGGGGCCTTGGTGTCGGTGACCGGGGCGCCGGTCGCGTAGTCGGCGTAGGTAGTCATGTCAGCTCACCACTCCGGTCATGACGCCCACGGGTACGGCGACGAAGCCGGCCGTGAGCAGCAGCGCGAGGACGTTCGCGAGGGTCTTCAGGGCGCGGTCGCGGGTGCGGCTGCCGGCGCCGAGGGTCTGGGCGGCGCTCCAGAAGCCGTGCCGGACGTGCAGGCCGAGGGCCAGCATCGCGGCGATGTAGACGACGTTGCCGTACCAGGTGGAGAAGGTGTCCACGACGTTCTGGTACGGGTGGCCCTCCTGGAAGCCGCCGGGGTGCACGGTGCCGGTGGTCAGGTCGAGGACGTGCCAGACGATGAAGAGTCCGAGGATGACGCCGCCCCAGCGCATGGTGCGGGTCGCGTAGCTCGCCCGTGGCTTCTTGTGCACGTACTTGTTCGGGCGTGCCTTGATGTCGCGGCGGCTGAGCTGGTACGCGGACGTGGCGTGGGCGACCACGGCGACGAGGAGGACGATCCGGACGAGCCAGAGCGTCCACTCGTAGTGCATGAACGGTTCGCCGACCGTGCGCAGCCAGTGTCCGTAGTGGTTGAACTCCTCCGGGCCGAAGAAGATCTTCAGATTGCCGATGACGTGGGCGACCAGGTACAGCAGCATGATCAGGCCGCTGACGGCCATCACCGTCTTCTTGCCGACGGAGGAGTCCCACAACGTGCGCGCCATGGACGGCCGTCGGTCCGTCCGCGTTGCCAGAGCCATGGGACAAGACGCTAGGGCCGAACAGGCCAATCGGTCCAAGACATGGTCCGCCTTGTTTCCATAGCCGGAAGCTATCGTGTCACCATGCAGTTCCAGCAGCTCCAGTACTTCGTGGCCGTCGCCGAGACCCGGCACTTCACCCGGGCCGCCGAGCGGGTCCATGTTGCCCAGCCGTCCCTCTCGCAGCAGATCAAGGCGTTGGAGCGGGAGCTGGGCGCCGACCTCTTCCTGCGCGCCCGGGGCAACATCTCGCTCACCGACGCCGGCGAGGCGCTGCTGCCGCTGGCCCGGCGCATCCTGGCCGACGCGGACACCGCACGGCACGAAGTGCAGGAGCTGGTCCAGCTGCGGCGCGGGCGGGTGCGGCTGGGGGCGACACCGAGCCTGTGCACGGGCCTGCTGCCGGATGTGCTGCGGGCCTTCCACGACCGCTACCCGGGGATCCGGCTGCTGATCGAGGAGGGCGGCTCGCACGACCTGGTCCGGGGGCTGGCGCGGGGGGCCCTCGACCTGGCGCTGATCGTGCTGCCGCTGCCGACGCCGGCCCCGGCGCTGACGACCGTGGAGCTGCTGCGGGAGGACCTGGTGGTGGTGTCCTCACCGGAGGCGCCGGGGCCCGGCGGGGGCGGGCGAGCGGTGGAGATCGGCGACCTGGAGGGAGAGCGGCTGGTGATGTTCCGGCACGGGTACGACCTCAGGGAGCTGACCGTCGCCGCGTGCCGCTCCGCCGGGTTCGAGCCGGACTTCGCGGTGGAGGGGGGCGAGATGGACGCGGTGCTGGGGTTCGTGCGGGCGGGCCTCGGCGTCGCCGTGGTGCCGCGGATGGTGGCCACCCGGGCGGGGCGGGGGCTGCGGGTCACTCCGCTGGCCCGGCCGGGGCTGCACCGGACGATCGCGCTGGCTCACCGCAGTGACGTGGCCCCGCCCCGGGCGGCGCGGGAGCTGCAGCGCATGCTGCTGGAGCGGTGAGGGACGGCCGGTCCGGAGGCGTCCGCCGGGTACCGGCCGGTCCGGGGCGCGGGCCGTCCGCGGACGCTCTCGCTCACGCGGCACAGCCGCGAGTCCGGCACAGCCGCGAGTCCGGCACAGCCGCGAGTCCGGCACAGCCGCGAGTCCGGCACAGCCGCGAGTCCGGCACAGCCGCGAGTGCGGCACGGCCGCGTGTTGGCGCGCCCCCGCGCCCCTGCGGTGCGCTCACCCGGAGGCGTCCACCAGTGCCAGGTCGTGGAGTCTCTCCGGGGGGCCGGGGCGGGCGTAGTACCAGCCCTGGGCCGTGTCGCAGCCCAGTATCCGCAGTTGTTCGGCCTGGGCACCGGTCTCCACGCCCTCCACGGTGACCGCCAGGTCGAGGCTGTGGGCGAGGGAGACGATCCCCTCCACGATCTTCAGGTCGACGGGGTCGGCCGGGAACTGCTGCATGCCCCGCGTGAAGGAGCGGTCGAGTTTGAGGATGCTCACCGGCAGCCGGCGCAGGTTGGCGAGGTTGGAGTACCCGGTGCCGAAGTCGTCCAGGGCGATGTCCACGCCCATCTCGGCCAGCCGGCGCAGGGGTTTGAGCAGGTCGTCGTCGGCGCCGATGAGGGCCGACTCGGTGACCTCCAGGCAGAGGGCGTCGGGGGTGACGCCCGCGCGTTCCAGGATGTCGACCGTGTCCTGGACCAGACCGGGATGGCTGAGCTGGCACGGCGAGAGGTTGACGTTGATGCGCAGGGGGCCGGCGGCGTCCTGTTCGCCGTTGCGTTCGCGCCAGGCGCGGGCCTGGCGGATCGACTCCTCCAGGACCCAGCGCCCCAGCGGGACGATCAGTCCGGTGTGCTCGGCGAGCGGGATGAAACGGTCGGGGCCCAGCACCCCGTGCTGCGGGTGCAGCCAGCGCACCAGGGCCTCGGCGCCGCGCACGCTGCCGTCGCCGAGGTGCACCAGCGGCTGGTACTCGATGAAGAACTCGCCGCGCTCCAGGGCGGTCGGCAGGGCCGTGGTGAGGCCGTGCCGGGTGATGGCGCGGGCGTCGGCCTCCGGGTCGGCGAGTTCGGACCGGTTGCCGCCGGCCGACTTGGCCCGGTACATGGTGATGTCGGCGCTGCGCAGGACCTCGGCGGCGGTGCGTTCGCCGGCCGGGCCCTCGACGATGCCGAGGCTGCCGCGCACCAGGAGGTCGCGGCCGTCGATGCTGATGGGCGTCACGAGCGCGTTCATGATGCGCTCGGCGAGTTCGTCGACCTTGCGGTCGGTGCCGGGGCCGGTGGTCAGGGCCACGAATTCGTCGCCGCCGAGCCGGGCCACCATCTCGCCGGGCGCGGTCGCGCAGGACTGGAGCCGGTCGGCGACCTCCACCAGCAGCCGGTCGCCGGCCGCGTGGCCGAGGCTGTCGTTGATGGTCTTGAATCCGTCCAGGTCCAGGTAGCACAGCCCGAAGCGCTGGCCCTCCCCCGCGTTCAGGGCCTTCTCCAGCCGTTCGAAGAACAGCGTGCGGTTGGGCAGTCCGGTGAGGGCGTCGTGCGTGGCCTCGTAGCGCAGCCGGAGGTTGAGCAGCCTGCGCTCGGTGGTGTCCTCCATGAGGGCGAGCTGGTACTGCGGCCGGCCGTCGGCGTCGCGCAGCAGGGACACCGTCAGGTTGGTCCACAGCACCGTGCCGTCGGGGCGGTTGAAGGCCTTCTCCACGTGGTAGTGCTCACGCTCGCCGCGCACAAGTTCGTCGTAGAGCCGCCAGGTGTGCGGGGCGTCCTCCGGGTGGACCCACTCCTGGACGCTCCGGCCGCGCAGCGTCTGCTCGGAGAGGCCGAACATGCGCAGCAGCGCCTCGTTCACCTGGAGGACGTTGCCGTCCAGGTCGGCGATGCCGATCCCTATGGCGGCGCCCTCGAAGACCGCCCGGAAGCGGGCCTCGCTGGCGTGCAGCGCCTGGGCCACCACGCCCTGGGCGCGCAGCGCGGCCTGGGCGATGGCCTGCTGCTCGGCGAGGGTGCGCTCGCGCAGCGCCTGGGCGTAGCCGGCGGCCATCGCGTGCTGCAACCGCGAGGAACGCATGCGCAGTTCGTCCTGCGGGCCGTCCTCGCCGCAGTACAGGACCAGATAGGCGTCGACGCAGTCCAGGGTGCGGCTGAGCGCCTCGGGGTCGGTGCAGTGGGCCCCGACCAGGGCGGCGCCGACGGCCTTCGCCGCCTCCGCGTCGAAGGCACGGGCGCGCAGCAGCTCACTCAGCCGGCGCGCCAGGGGCAGCAGTCGCTCTTCGAACTCGGCGCGGGTCAGCGACGTCGAGGTCACCGGGAAGACCGCCCGGCTCCAGATCGTCGTCAGCCGGCGCAGTCTGTCCTCCGGCCCGTCCGGCTCCGCGGTCACGCCGTACGCCCCACGCCGGCGAATCCCGAGAAGGCGTACGGATCCTCGTCCCCCGGCTCCGACTCCGGTCGCCAGTGCGGCATCGGCACCAGTCCGGGTTCCACCATGTCGTACCCCTCGAAGAACCGCGCGATCTCCTCGCGCGAGCGCATGATCAGCGGGTTGCGAATGTCCTTGTACACGTCCACCGCACCCTCGGCCCGCTCGGCGGGCACCGGGATTCCCTCGTACGAGGCATGGGTGAGGATCAGCATGCTGCCGGGCGCGAGTGCCTCGCGCAGCTCGGCCACCGCAGCGTACGGGTCGTCCGCGTCTTCCACGAAGTGCAGTATGGCAACGAGGAGGAGGGCCACTGGCCGATTCAGGTCGATCAGCCGGTCCAGTCGGGGACTGGCGAGGATCTCCTGGGGCTTGCGCAGATCGGCGGCGATCACGTCCGTGTCCTCGTTGCCCGCCAGGACCGCCTCGCTGTGGGCGACGGCCACCGGATCGTGGTCGACGTAGACGACGTGGGCACCCGGTACGGCCGCCTGGGCCACCTCGTGGACGTTGCCGAACGTGGGGATGCCCGAGCCGATGTCGAGGAACTGGGTGATGCCCTCCCCGGCCGCGAACCGCACGGCCCGGCGCATGAACGCCCGGTTGGCCTGCATGATCTTCGGCAGACCCGGCATGAACTTCATCGCCTTGCGGGCCGCTTCCCGGTCGACCTCGAAGTTGTGCGAACCGCCCAGGTAGTAGTCGTAGATCCGCGAGACGCTGGGCACCGAGATGTCGATGCTCCGTGGGGCCCAGGCGGGACGCTCCATGTATCTCTCCAAGGCGTGGACAGGTGTAGGCGATCCGGTGTTCGAGCTGAGGCTACTGATCGCCCGCCAAAGGAGCGACCTGAACCGGAAATTGACCATCCGTTCCCGGTCACTGCCTGCGACAAGTGCCCGTATGACCCCGCTGTGTGACGGCTGCGCGGTCTGCCTCGCCCGTCCCGTACACAACGATCCGCCCCCTCCGTGCGGTGCGGAGGGGGCGGATCTTCGGTCGTGCGCCGGGTCGGGCGGGGCGATCGACCCTGGGGAGGTGATCTATTCGCCCGGCGCGCCGACCGGCTTGCCGTCGGGCGAGACGGCGTACCACGTGCCGCCCACGCCCTGACCGTTGGTGTCCCCGGGGGCCTTGTCCCCGGAGAAGGTGTAGATGGGCCAGCAGTTGACCGACATCTGCTTGACGCCGTCGGGCCGGGTGAAGGGCATCAGGCCCTTCTTCTTCACGCCCTCGGTGTCGCCGGAGGCGACCGGTGCGACGGCCGGCCACTTCTCCAGGCAGGCCCCGGTGCAGTTGGAGACGGACTTCGGCCAGGCCTCGTCCTTCATGAAGCGGTAGACCGTCATGCCGTTGCGGTCGACGACGATCTCGCCGAGCTCGGGGTCCTTGCGGACGGAGAGGCCGGGCAGGTCGGACAGCTTGGCCTTCTTGCCGTCGGGGGCGAGCGCGAACCATTTGCCGCCCACGCCCTGGCCGTTGACGTCACCGGCGTTGACGTCCTTGGCGTAACGGTAGGCGGGCCAGCCGCCGATGGTGAGCTGCTTGCCGCCGTCGGCCCGGGTGACCTCGCCGAGCAGTGCCTTGTCGATGCCCTCGCCGGCGGTGGCGTCGTCGGCGGGGACCGGCGGCCAGGTGGTGGCGCAGTCACCGTCGCAGTTCGACTTGGGCGGGTTGGCGGTGTCCTTGTCGAACCGGTAGAGGGTGAGGCCGGAGCCGTCGGTCAGCACATTGCCGAGCTCGGGGTTGGCGGCCACGGACAGCTTGCCCGCGGGGGACTCCGGGGCCGCGGAGGCGGAACTCTGGCTGCCGTCGGCGCCGTAGCCGTTGCCCGTTCCGGTCGCGGTCCCGGTGCCCGGGTTGCCGTAGTCGCCGGCCGCGGCCGTGGCTCCGACGTTCTGGGCCGCCGACGCGGGAGTGGTCGCACTGTCCTGCCCGCACGCCGTCGTCAGCACCAGCACCGCAGCGGCCGAGGCCACCAGTGAGGCGGTCCGCCAGGTGGTCTTCATCGTCAACTCCCCATCATCGCCCGGATATCGCAGCGCCTGCCGCGCCGCCGCACGGCCATGGGTACGCACCGAGGGGGCCGGGGCGTTCAACGGCGGCCGGCTTTTCTTTCCGGACCCGGTGCCGGCGCGGCCCGCCAGGGGTGCGGACGCCTGCGCGTGTCACGCCCGATCCGGCTCCCCGGCCCGTCAAACCCCTGTTCGCACCATCTCCCTCTTTCGGAGCAATCTCGGCGCACTACCGGCGCACAGCCGGGTCACGCCCCTCATGATCTTCGTCGTGCATGGACCCGAAGTGACCCGATGCGCGCCCGCCACACGAGTGTTGGCCCTGTTGACGCTGACCTGGACCCTGGTGGGCTGTCCGGCCGGCAGCGCGTCGGCCGAAGCCTGTGCGTCCGCCTCGACGGGCCCGGACGGCACGGTGGCGGTGGCCTACGCGGGGAGCCACCACCACTGGCCGCCTCCCCCGCCCTGCCCGAAGCCGCCACCGCCGTGCCCGCCGACACCCACACCCACGCCGACACCCACACCCACGCCACCGCCGCCGAAGCCGACGCCGACGCCGCCCGAGCCCACGCCCACGCCCACGCCGCATCCGACGCCGACGCCGAAACCCACGCCCACACCCACACCCCCGCCGAAGCCCCCGCCCCGGCCGGAGCCACCCGCCCGGCCCGCTCCCGCGCCCCCGGCGGCCCGGCCCACGCCCCCGCCGGCCCCCACCCCGACGCCGGTGCCCAGGCCCAAGCCCCCGCCGAAGCCCACGCCCACACCGACCCCGCGGCCCTCCGTGAAACCGGTGGGCTACCCGGCGTACCACCCCCACGCCATCAGCCACCCCCGGCGCGGTCACACCAAGCCCGTCACCTATGTCCTGCTCATCACCGTCCCCGCGATCGTCGCCGTCGCGGCACTGCGCCCGCGCTGACGCGCCGGCCCCCCTCACCCCTGGAGGCACCAGTTGTCGGATTGGCTTGTTCTCGTCCTCGCCATGCTGGGGGCGTGTGGCGTGGTGGTCGTCATCACGCTGCTGCGGCACCGGACGGCGTCCGAGGACGAGGATCCAAGCGAGACCCCGGACGTCATCGAGTACATGACGATGTGGATCGGTGTCATCTACGCCATCGTCCTGGGCCTGGCCATCGCGGGCGTGTGGGAGGCCCGCAGCTCCGCGCAGGACTACGTGCAGTCGGAGGCGCAGGCGCTGCACGAGATCTCGGAGCGGGTCCGGGTCTACCCGCCGGACGTCCGTGACCGCATCCGCGACGACGTGGACGCCTACGTCGGTTACGTCGTGCACACAGAGTGGACGAGGATGGCGGAGGACGAGCAGGTCACGGACCGCGGTGCCGAACTGCTGCACCGGATCCGGGAGGACGTCACCGACTACCGCCCGAAGGACGACTTCGAGGCACAGGCGTACCAGCCGCTGCTGGACCAGCTGGCCGCCGCCGACCAGGCGCGCAACGCCCGTGCCGACTCCACCGGGGCCACCATGCCGCCGGTGGTGTGGTGGGGCCTGATCAGCGGCGGGCTGATCACCATCGCCATGGTGTTCGCCCTCCAGATCCGGCGCACCCGGCGGGAGTTGCTGCTGGCCGGGGTGTTCTCCGCGACCATCGCGTTCATGCTGTTCCTGATCTGGGACTTCGACGCGCCCTACAGCCGGGGCATCGCAGTGACCGCGGAGCCGTTCCTGAACCTGTTCCCCGGCGCCGGCGGATAACCGTCCGGCCGCGGCCCCGGTCCGCGCCGGACCACGACGGACCTTCGCCCCCGCTCCCGCGAGGACCGGGGGCGAAGGCCTGTCGAGGCGCGCGGTGCCCGCCCGCGGGGCCGTCCCCGGGGCTCGCGGTACCGGGGCTCAGGCGCGCTTCTCGTGCCGGCGGCGCAGCCAGAGGACACCCCCTCCGACCACGGCGGACGCCACCAGACCGCCGCCGATGGCCATGTCGGTGGGCGTCGCGCCGCCCGTCCTGCTGCCGCCGACACCGCCGTTGACACCGCCGATCACGGTGAAGGCGTTCCGGCGGGTCAGGGTGCGGCCGTCGCAGCGGACGGTGACGTCGTACTGGCCGCGCCGGGCGTCGCGGTCGACGACGGCCACGCCTCGCGCGGTGTCGTCGGACGCCTCCAGCCGGATGGTGCCGAACGCCTCGGAACTCGCCGTTCCGCCCCGGCAGCCGTTCACGATGACGGTGAGGCGGCCCCCGGCGGGCAGGACGTCGGGCGTGACGAAGATGTCGCGCCCGTTGTTGTTGCCCTCGCCGTGCCCTCCCTCGCCGCGGCCCCCCTCGCCGCGGCCTCCCTCGCCGCGGCCTCCCTCGCCCCGGTTCCCGGAGCCGTCCCCGCGGCCGAAGTCGTTGCCCCGGTTGCCGCCCTCGCCGCCACGGCCGTTCCCGAAGCCCTCGCCCCCGCGGCCGTTGCCGTTGCCGTTGCCGTTGAAGTTCCCGTTGCCGTTGCCGTTGCCGTTGAAGTGGCCGTTGCCGTTGAAGTTCCCGTTGCCGTTGAAGTTGCCGTTGCCGGGGAGTACGCCGCCCCCGCTGACGGCGCCGATGTTGCCGGTCCCGGGGACGATGACGGTGGTGTCGGTGCTGCTCGGCCCGCCCCCGTTGCCCATGCCGTCCGCGACGGCCACGGGGGCTGCGAGCCCGAGGACGGCGAGCGTGGTGCACGCCGCCGCCAGGGCACGTTGGTTGCGCATGTGTTCCTCCGCGGGAGGTCACCGGGTCCCGTCCCCGGTGGATCGGCGAGAAGACACCTCCCGGGACGACCCTCGGACGCGCGGAACACGCCCGCATGTCGAGAATGGTCCGTCCTGGTGATCCGACACACCGGCGGAAAAGCACACGATCGTACATTGCCGCAGGTCACGGACCGTCAGAAAATATCTGGGAACGGCAACTCGGATGGCGCACCGAACGGGCACCGGGCCACCCGTTCGCCGATCGCCCCGTCGCCCGCCGCGCGCGCGGGACTTAGCTTTTTCCCATGTGTACGGGCGCGGCCGGCCGCGACCGCGTCGAGAGGGGATGGCGAATGTCTGCGTCCGAGCTGTCCGAGCTCGCCGAAGAGGAGGAGCGGCGCAGGAGGCGTGCTCCATGGGGCGTCATAGCGCTCGTCCTGCTGACCGGCCTGGCACTCATCCGGAACGGATCGGGAGAGTTCGACGTCGGCCCGCCGCAGCCCGCGTCGGCGGCGGCCGAGGACGTCGGCGCGACGCCGGGCACCCTCGCCCCCGCGCCCGCCTCGCTGCCGTTCGCCGTCGCGGACCGGGTCCGTATCCCCGCCATCCAGGTGGACGCGGCGGTCGTGCCGGTCGGGCTGGACGCGGACGGCTGGGTCGCCGCGCCCCCGCCGGACCGCCCCGACCTGGCCGGCTGGTTCACCGGCGCGGTCGCCCCCGGCGAGAAGGGCACCGCGGTCGTCGTCGGCCACGTCGACAACAAGCAGGGGCCCGCCGTGTTCTACGGACTGGGGGCGCTGAAGAAGGGCGACCAGGTCGAGGTCCTGCGCCGGGACGGACGGACCGCCGTCTTCGAGATCTACGGGGTCGAGGTGTTCGAGAAGAACAACTTCCCCGGCAACCGGGTGTACGGCTCGAAGGGGACACCGGAACTCCGGGTCATCACCTGCGGGGGCGGATTCTCGAAGCAGAACGGCTACGACGGGAACGTCGTCGTCTTCGCCCGCATGGTCGCGGCCGTGTGAGACACCGCGACCGTGTGAGACACCGCGACCGGGCGGGCGAGATCCGGCCGTCGTCCGGGAAGTGAGGAACCGTCACAGGCGCCGGCGCGGCACGGTGAGGTGATATCCGGAGTCGATCAGATGGGGAAGCCATTCCCTGATCGCCCGGACGGTCTGCGAGCGGTCGCCCCCCGCGTCGTGCGAGAGCACCACGACGCCGGGGGCGGCGCCGCTCTCCACCCGGTCGACGATGGTGCTCGTGCCGGGCTCCTCCCAGTCGGTCGTGTCGACGGTCCAGCCCATGGGCTCCATGCCCATCTCGGCGCCCAGCTGGAAGGCGGCGCGGTTCCAGGCGCCGTAGGGGGCGCGGAACCACTCCGGGGGCCGTCCGTAGGCGTCCTCGATGGCGTCGCTGGTGCTCTCCATCTCGGAGCGGACGGCCCCGCGGCTCAGGGTCGTCAGCAGCGGGTGCGTCCAGGTGTGGTTGCCCACGACATGGCCCTCCTCCGCCATCCGGGCCAGCAGTTCCCGGTTCTCGACGACACACTCGCCGCACACGAAGAACATCGCCCGGACGTCGTACTTGGCGAGGGTGTCCAGGATGTGCGGGGTGTACTCCGGGTGGGGGCCGTCGTCGAAGGTCAGCACCATGTTCCGGCCGCGTCCGGAGACGTGGAGGATGGGTTCCGTGCGCACCTTGAGCCTGCGCGGCGCGGCGGGCGGCGGTCCGTATCCGGTGAGCGGCTGGAGCCGGAAGGCCGAGGGCCGGAGCGCCTGTCGGGCCTGCGGGCCGCCGGCGGGCGCCGCGGCGGTGCCGGCGGTCTCCTCACCGCCGACGGCCAGGACGGCTCCCGCGGTGCCCGCGGCTCCCAGGGCGGCGGCGCCGGACAGGAGCAACCGGCGCCGCGTGAACGACTGATCCTTCTGCATGACTCATCAGTCGCCCCACCGGACTCCGGCGCACCACAACGGCACCGGTGCGGCGGCGGTATTGCACCCGGACGGCGGAGCCGGCCGACTCCGTCCGACGGACCGTCAGGCCGGCGGGGAGCGTGACGCGCACGGTGCCGGACGCGGACCTGCCGGGCAGGCCCGCGTCCGGGGCGCTGGGCCCGGCCTCCTCCCCTCCGGCGAGGCCGGGCACCGGCCGAACGGCGCCCACCGTCCGGTGACGGGCCGCCGTCCGCCCTCCGGGTGCCCCGTTCGCCGGAGTTTGCGCAGTGCCGGTACGGCTTTCGGGGGGAAGGCGGCACAACCCCTGTCCGCAGGCGACCCGGTCACGGCGCATCAGGTCCGGGAGACGCCTCGCCTCCCCGGGGCACGACGGGAGGCGGCGCGTCCCGTGCGGTGGCCGCCGGGGCGCGTCCCGTGCGGCGGCCACCGGGGCGTCCCATACGGCGGCCGCCGGGCGTCCCGTGCTCGGGAACCCCGCCCCTCGGTGGGAACCGCCGGTTCCGATAGCCTCGGCCTTGTGACGGAGCAGCACGAGCAGCACGCGCGACCGCACCGGTTCGAACGGGGCACGGACGGTCCGAAGGTGATTCTGGTCGGGGTGGACGGCTCCGAGTCCTCGCTGCGCGCCGCCGCGTACGCGGGCGGTCTGGCCCGGCGCCAGCACGCGCTGCTGGCCGTGGTGTACGTGCAGCCGGTGCTCGCGGCCGGGGCGGCCCTCGGAGCACCGGTGGCGGACACGACCGAGGAGATCGCCGAGGACCTGATCCGGCAGATCCGGGAGGCGGCCGAGCGGGTCAAGGGCATCTTCGAGGTGCGCTGGGAGTTCCACACCTTCCGCGGGGACCCCTACAACGGCCTGGTGCGGGCCGCCGGCGAGCTGAAGGCGGACGCGGTGGTGGTGGGCGCCTCGGAGCAGGCCGGGCACCGCATCGTCGGCTCGGTGGCGGTCCGGCTGGTGAAGGCGGGGCGCTGGCCGGTGACCGTCGTTCCCTGAGGCGCCGCGGCGTCCATCGAGGGGCCGGCCGGCCGGGAGCCGGGGGGTGCGCCGGAGGACGGTCACGGCGAGCGTTCCGGAAGCAACGGTTGTACGGTGATCTCGTTCGCCCCTCCGGGGCTCACCGAGGGATCCGCCGTCAGCCGTTTGCCACCGGCGAAGAGGTGAGGCGCATGGACAGGCTCCGCGCGGGTGAGGGGATCCTCCGCCGCAAGCCCATCGAACACATCGAGGAAACCGAGGTCGGCGAGGGCACCCGGCTGGACAAGTCGCTGGGGCTCTGGCAGCTCACCGCGATCGGCGTGGGCGGCATCATCGGCGCGGGCATCTTCACGCTGGCCGGCACGGTGGCCAACAAGACGGCCGGTCCGGCGGTGCTGGTGTCCTTCCTGATCGCCGGTGTCGCCAGCGCCTGCGCGGCCCTGTCGTACGCGGAGTTCGCCGGGCTGATCCCGAAGGCGGGATCGGCCTACACCTACGGCTACGCGGTGCTCGGCGAGTTCGCGGGCTGGTTCATCGGCTGGGACCTGCTGCTGGAGTACACGGCGATCGTCGCCGTGGTCGCGATCGGCATCTCCGGCTACTTCGGCTTCCTGGTGGAGGCGACGGGCGCCGACCTGCCCGCCTGGATGCTGGGCGCGCCCGGCACCGGCCAGGGACACCGGGTGGACCTGTTCGCGGCCGTGCTCTGCCTGCTGATCGCCTGGCTGCTGAACCTCGGCATCCGCAGCGCGGCCCGCTTCGAGACGTTCGTGGTGGCGCTGAAGGTCCTGGTGGTGCTGCTGGTGATCGCGGTGGGCATGTTCCACATCAGCTCGGACAACTACCAGCCGTTCTTCCCCTTCGGCATCGGCGGTGCGTTCACCGGAGCGGCGACGGTGTTCTTCGCCGTGTTCGGCTACGACGCCATGTCGACGGCGGCGGAGGAGTCGAAGGACGCCCAGCGGCACATGCCGAAGGCGATCATCTACTCGCTGGCGATCTCGATGGTGCTGTACGTGGCGGCCTGCCTGGTGCTGACCGGCATGCAGAACTACAAGGACATCGACCCGGAGAGCGGCTTCTCCACGGCGTTCGAGTCGGTGGGCCTGAGCGCGCTCGCGGACGTGATCGCGGTGGGCGCGATCATCGGCATCCTCACGGTGATGTTCACGTTCATGCTGGGCGTGACACGCGTGTGGTTCTCGATGTCCCGCGACGGGCTGCTGCCCACCTGGTTCGCCAAGACGCACCCGACGCGGCACGTGCCGACGCGGGTGACCTGGATCGTCGGGGTGGCGTCGGCCGTCATCGCCGGGTTCGTCCCGATCGGCGAGGCCGCGGAGCTCACCAACATCGGCATCCTGCTGGCGTTCGTGGTGGTGTGCGTGGCGGTGATCGTGCTGCGCTACCGGCAGCCCGATCTGCCGCGCACCTTCCGGACGCCGTGGATGCCGTTCGTGCCCGCTCTGGGTGTCGTCTTCTCGGTCTGGCTGATCACGTTCCTCCAGTGGCAGACCTGGGTGCGGTTCGCGATCTGGTTCGCGCTCGGGTGCGTGATCTATTTCGGTTACTCCTACCGGCGCTCGGTGCTGGCCACCCGGCGGCCCCCCGGGTGAGGACCGGCTCTTCACTCCGCCATGGTCAGACCGTCCTGGGCGGCCCCGCGGCTGAGCACCACCCGTCTGATCCGGTCGCGGACCGCCTCCAGGTCGGCGCCCTGGGCGATGGCCTGGTTGAGGTCGAGCACCCGGCCGGCGTCGAGGTCGTAGAGCTGCGGGACGAACTCGGCCCTGGTGACCTGCCAGCGCTCGCCGGGGCGGGCCGGCGGTGCGAACGTGAAGCGGCCGAGCGTGGACTCGTTGCCGCGCGGGTCCTGGGCGCCGTCGTCGTTGTACATCTCCCCGGCGATCTGGTCGCCCATCCCGTAGATCACCCAGGTGTCGTTGACCTTCTCGTACGCCTGGGGGACGTGGGCGTGGGTGCCGAGGATCAGGTCGATGTCCGGGCGGCCGTCCGCGGCCGAGGCGGTCAGGCGCCGGGCGAGGGTGAGCTGGACCTGGTCGGGTTCGTCCTGCCATTCGGTGCCCCAGTGCACGGAGACCACGACCACGTCGGCGCCGGCCCCGCGGGCGGCGCGGGCGTCGGCGATCATCCGGTCGGCGTCGATCAGGTTGACCGCCCAGGGCTGTCCGGGCGGCATCGCCATGCCGTTGGTGCCGAAGGTGTACGACAGGTGAGCGACCTTGGCCGAGCCCGCCCGGAGGATCGTGACCGTCCGGGCCTCCGCCTCGGTGCGGGCGGTGCCGGCGTGCCGCAGACCGGCCCGGTCCATGGCGTCCAGGGTGCGCCGGACCCCGGCGGCACCGTCGTCCAGGGCGTGGTTGGAGGCGGTGGAGCAGCCGTCGTAGCCGGTGGCGGCCAGGCCGTCGGCGATCTGCGGCGGCGACTTGAACAGCGGGTAGCCGGCGTAGTCGCCGTCGGCGCCGTAGACGGTCTCCATGTGGCACAGTGCCACGTCGGCGCGGGAGACGACCGGCTGGACGCCGGCGAGCATGGGGCGGAAGTCGTGGCCGTCGCCGTCGGCGTCGTAGGAGGCCCGTTCGATCACGGAGGTGTGCGGCAGGACGTCCCCGGAGGCGACGAGGGTGAAGCCGCCGGCCACGGACGGCGCCGCGCGTCCCTGTGAGCCGGACTCCTGACGGTTCTGGTTCTGGCAGGCGGCTCCGGCCGCGAGGACGGCGGTCAGGGCCAGAGCCACCTGCTGTCTGCGTCCGAACATCGATTCACCCCAGGTTTGTCGTATATACAGACCAAGCCGTGACGGGCATATGGGTATGAATCTGATGTGCCGGATAAACGGCCCGGGCGGCCTCTTTAACCCGTCCGGTGTCCTGGCGTACCGCTCGTCCGACCGTTCGCCGACGCGTTCGACCGTCCGTCGCAGAACCCGGTCCGCACCCTGTCCGCCGGCCGCGCCCTGCGCTGGCATACGGCCATGACGGCCGGAACCTCACTCACCCCCGGGACGACGACCGCCGAGCACGAGCTGGCCGCGCTCCAGCGCGAGCACGGCGGCCCCCTGTTCGCCCTGCTGTTCAGGCTCTGCGACGGCGACCGGCAGCGCGCCGAGGACCTCGTCCAGGAGACCCTGGTACGCGCCTGGCAGCATCCGGAGGCGCTGCACGCCGACGACTTCGACTCGGTACGGCCCTGGCTGCTCACCGTGGCCCGGCGGCTCGCGATCGACGCCCGGCGGGCCCGGCAGGCACGGCCGCCGGAGAGCGGCGACGAGGTGCCCGAGAACGCGCGGGTGACCGCCGACCACGCCGAGCGGGCCGCGGCGATGCTCGATGTCCGGGAGGCTGTGAAGACACTCACGCCGGAGCACCGTGACGTACTGGTCCTCGTGTACTTCCTCGGGGCCAGTGTGACGGAAGCGGCGACAACCCTGGGGATTCCACCCGGTACGGTGAAATCCCGCGCGTACTACGCGCTGCGCGCCCTGCGCCGGGTCCTTCCGGGTTATGCGGCCGACCTGCGGTGAAACCGGAAACCTGGTCAAACCTCGGTAAAGCGCCTTGCTGTGGCCCCCGTCCGGGCAATGGGCTGTCCTCATCCGCGTTCCGGCGCGAGGGCGTAGCCCGGGGGCCGGGCCGCGCGCACGCACCTGGAGGAAGGGCAGGGAAGGGATGCTGCACAGAGGGCACGAGAGCACGGACGGCACCGGCGGTGGTGAACTGGTCGTCCCCATGGCGTGGTTGTACGCCGAGTACATCGCCGACGAGGTGCTGCGCACCGGCGATCTGATGCCACCGACGTCCTTCGAGTTCCGGGCCGGCCGGGACGCGCTGGCGCTGACCGTCTTCCTGTCCGACACCGACGGGGAGCTCTCCGGTATCCGGGTGATCTCGCAGCTGGAGAACTGGCTGTCGCTGACCGCCTACGACCAGCCATGGCGGGACTGGGTGCGGGAGCGGATGGCGGAGCTGACCGAGCGGGCGGCCCGCTCGGGCGCCACCTCCCCCGACCTTGCGCTGGCGGCGGACGCCTGGCGCTGGCTGGAGGAGACCGAGCTGCTCGCGCCGGACCTGGACGCGGTGCCGGGCGGCCCGGCGGTGTTCGGCGAGGACGACGGGCCGAAGGTGTGGACGCCGGCCTGGCGGCTCGGGCTCCCCCTCGGGCACCTCGCGATCCACCTCTTCTGAGGCTCTTCTGAAGCTTCCGTAATTCACACCAATCCGCGAGCCCGGCCGCTCCGAATCTCTTCCGCGTGATTCTGTGCGCGCCTTGAGTCATTCGGCTGTCGGCTGCGTACGGGTGGGAGCAAGGAGTCACCCCACCCGCACCCATCGGCACGAGGATTCGGCATGAGGTCCCTGGAACGGCATCGCGACGCCGGCGCTTACGCGCTGGGCGTGCTCGACGAGGCGGAGGCCTTCCGCTTCGAGGACCACCTCATGGAGTGCCCCGAGTGCGCGGCACGCGTGACCGAGTTCGGGCCCACCACCCGGCAGCTGATGCTCTACCGCCGGGCCACGCCGCGCTTCGTGCACCCCGTGGCGCAGCCCGGTCCCCGGCTGCTGGACCGGCTGCTCGGCGACCTGGCGCGGGGGCGGCGTGCGCGGCGGCGCCGGCTGCTGTACGGCCTGGCCGCCTCGGTCGTGCTCGCCGTGGCCGGCCCCGGGATCGTGGCCTTCTCCGGCCACGCGGAACCGGCCGCCGAGGTCAGGGCGGCGACCGATCCGCGGACCGGGGTGTGGGCGCGGGTCACCTCCGCCGACATGGACTGGGGCAGCGATCTGCGCCTGGAGGTGAAGGACGGCTCCGGGGCGCACACCTGCCGGCTGGTCGCGGTCGGCGGCGACGGCACGGAACAGGTCGTCGCGGGCTGGACCAGCCCCGGCGACGGCACCCGGTCCACCACCACGATGGGCGCCGCCTCGATGCACCCGGACCAGATCCTGCGCTACGAGGTCCGCACCGCGGACGGCAGGCGGCTGGTCACGGTGGCGGCACGGTGAGCACACCGGGCTGCGCGGCACGCCGCATCCGTCCCGGTCTCACGTCGGCGGCCGGGACGACCGGCGGCCTCGGGTCGGCGGCCGGGACGACCCGCGGCCTCACGTCACCAGCCCAGACGACCCGCGGCCTCACGTCACCAGCCCAGACGACCCGCGGCCTCACGTCACCAGCCGGGACAGCCGGCGGTCTCACTTCAGCAGCCGGGACAGCCGGCGGTCGGCGAGGGGCTTGCCGCCCGTCTGGCAGGTCGGACAGTACTGCAGCGAGGAATCGCTGAAGGAGACCTCGCGGACGGTGTCGCCGCACACCGGGCAGGGTTCGCCGGTGCGGCCGTGCACGCGCAGCCCGGTCTTCTTCTCCGACTTCAGCCGGCCGGCGGCGACCCCCCGGGAACGCTCGACCGCCTCGGCGAGCGTCCCGCGCAGCGCCTCGTACAGACGGTGGGTCTCCTGCGGGGTGAGGGACGCGGCGAGCTTGAAGGGGGACATCTTCGCGGCGTGCAGGATCTCGTCGCTGTAGGCGTTGCCGACACCCGCGATCAGCGACTGGTCCCGCAGCGCGCCCTTCAGCTGCCGTCTCTCGTCCTTCAGCAGCGCGGCGAAGCGCTCCTCGTCGAAGTCGGCGGCGAGCGGGTCGGGGCCGAGGCGGGCGATGCCGGGCACCTCCCGCGGGTCGCGGACGACGTACACGGCGAGGCGTTTCTGGGTGCCTGCCTCGGTGAGTTCGAAGCCCTCGCCGGTCTCCAGGGCGACGCGCAGGGCGAGCGGGCCCCTGCCGGGCTTCGGCGGACCGTCCGGCAGCCGGTCCCTCCAGTGCAGCCAGCCCGCCCGGGCCAGGTGGGCCACCAGGTGCAGCCCGCCGTCCGTCTCGACGTCCAGGAACTTGCCGTGCCGGCGCACGGCCGTCACCCGGCCGCCCTCCAGGGCGGTGACCGGCGGGTCGTACGTCTTCAGGACGCTGACGGCGACCGGCAGCACACGCACCATCCGGCGGCCGGCCAGGTGCTCAGTGAGGAAGTCCGTGAGCGCTTCCACCTCGGGCAGTTCCGGCATACGTCCAGGGTGCCATCCGGCGCCGACGACGCCACGCGGCGGCCGCGGCGCGCCCCTACGCCGACCGGAACTCGCACCACACCGCCTTGCCGCCGCCGCGCGCCTCCACGCCCCAGCTGTCGGCGAGCCGTTCCACGAGGAGCAGCCCGCGCCCGGAGACCCCGCTCTCCCCGGCGTCCCGGCGGCGCGGCAGGGCGCTGGAGCAGTCCTCGACCTCGATGCGCAGCCTGTGGTCGCGGCCGTCCAGGGCCCGCAGGGTGACGATCGCGGAGCCCTCGGTGTGCATGAGCGCGTTGGTGATCAGCTCGTCGGCGACCAGTTCGATCTCGTCGGCACGGTCGCCGGCGCCCCAGGAGCGGACCGCCGCGCGGATCATGTGGCGGGCCTGGGTGAGGGCCTCCGGGTCGCCGGGCGCCACGTGCTGCTGGAGCCGGCCGCCGTGCCGCGCGGTCTCCCGGGCGCGGCGGCGCAGCAGGAGCAGGGCCACGTCGTCGTCGCCGCCCCGCGCCTCGGCCTCCTGGATCAGCCGGTCGGCGAGGTCCCGCACCTCCTCGGGCCCCGCGCAGACGAGTGATGTGAGACCGCGCATCCCGTCGTCCAGGTCGGCGCCGGGCTGCTCGACCAGCCCGTCGGTGCACAGCAGCAGGGTGTGGCCCGGGTCCAGTTCCAGGGTGGCGACGGGGTACTCCAGCCGGCCGAACTCGGCGGACAGGCCGAGCGGCAGCCCGCCCTCGACGGGGATCCGGGTGCAGCTGCCGTCGCTGCCGCGGATCAGCGGGTCGATGTGCCCGGCGCGGACCACCTGGACGACACCGGTGGACAGGTCGGCCTCGGCGTACAGGCAGGTGGCGAAGCGGTCGGTGTCGAGTTCGTGGAGGAAGACGGAGGCGCGGGCCATCACGGTGGCCGGGGTGTGGCCCTCGGCGGCGTAGGCGCGCAGCACGATCCGCAGCTGGCCCATGACCGCCGCCGCGTGTGTGTCGTGACCCTGGACGTCCCCGATGACCGCGCCGACCCGGCCGCCGGGGAGCGGGATGAGGTCGTACCAGTCGCCGCCGATGTCCCGCCCGAGGGCGGCCGAGCGGTAGCGGACCGCGACGTCGGCGCCGCGCACGCTGGGGATGGTGCGCGGCAGCATGGCCTGCTGGAGTCCCTGGGCGAGGTCCTTCTCCTGCTCGTAGAGCATGGCCCGCTGGAGGCTCTGCGCGATGCTGCTGCCCAGCGCGACCAGCACGGCGCGCTCCTCGGCGGAGAAGCCGCGCCGGTCGTCGTAGAGCAGCCCCATCGCGCCGATCGGGCGGGCCTGGGCGATCAGCGGCAGGTAGGCCGCCGAGGTGATGCGCAGGCCGGTGAGGTGGGGCCAGAGGATCGGGTAGTGGGCGGCGAAGTCCTCGGGGGACTCGATGAACCGCGGGACGAGGGTGCGGACGACCTCGCTCATCGGGTACGGCTCGTCGATCCGGGTGACACGGGTGCCGGGCACGAAGCTGCCCGCGGGGCCCTCGGCCACCAGCCGGATCCGGTTCGCCTCCACCAGCCCCATCACGAGGCTAGCCGCGCCCAGATGGCGGACGCCGTGGGTGTCCTTGAGGACGTCGATGACGTCCTGGACGTTGCGGGCGTGGGCGAGGGCGGCGGAGATGACCTGGACGACGCTGGTCTGCTGCCGGAACGCCTCGTCCTGGGCGGCCCGGAGGCTGCGGGCCGCGCTGTCGGCGAGTTCCTGGGTGGCGTCGCGGACGATGCCGACGACCCGGCGCGGCCGGCCGGAGTCGTCGCGCCGGATGTAGCCCTGGGTGTGCGTCCAGCGCAGGGTGCCGTCGCGGCAGCGGATACGGAAGTAGGCGCCGTAGTTCTCGCTGCCCTCCTTGATCGCGCGGGCGACCGCCGCGTCGAGCCGGGCGGCCTCCGGCGGCGGCACCCGTACGGTCAGGGACTCGGGACGGCCGTCGTACTCCTCGGGAAGCAGGTCGAACACCTCGAAGGCCTGGGCGTCCATGTCCATCAGACCGGCGTCCAGGTCCCAGTCGAAGCTGCCCATGCGGTTGAGCGCGAGGATCGGGTCCGGGTGTGCGGGCCAGTCCTCCGGGAGTGACAGGGCACTCGCTCCCCGATCGGCCATGGGGCCAACCTTGCCAGCATCCGGGCGATTCTTCGACTTCATCGGGGGGTGCGGTCACGGGCGGGCCGGACGGCCGGCACGGCGGGGGCCGCCCGGTCAGCCACCGGCCCGGCCGGCCGGACCACCGGGGCCCGAGCCGGGAGTGGCGGGAGTACCGGAGGCGGTGGACGCGTGGGCGTCGGGCGGGTCCGCCGGGACCGGGCCGCCACCGTCGGGCAGGCCGAGGGCATCGGGCGGACCGCCACCGTCGGACAGGCCGAGGGCATCGGGGACACCGTCTCCGTCGGGCAGGCCGAGGGCATCGGGCGGACCGCCACCGTCGGACAGGCCGAGGGCACCTTGCGGACCGCCGCCGTCAGGCCGGCCGAGGGCATCGGGAACACCGTCTCCGTCGGGCGGACCAGGGACGTCGGGAAGACCGCCGTCGTCGGGCAGGCCAGGGACGTCGGGCAGGCCGAGGGTGTCGGGCAGGCCGGTCGCGTCGAACGGGTCCGGGGAGGGCGAGAGGAAGGGATCGGTGTACGGCGGCTCCCCCGCCTCGTTCGTGGGGTGCCGGTCCGCCAGGCTGGTGGCGCTCTCCGGGTAGTCCGTGCCGCCGTCCGGGGTGAGGGGGCCGGCCGGGGACGGTGGCCTGCCGGTGCGGCCCGGGGAGAGCGGCGTCCGGCTCTCGCGTGGGGCCGGCGGCCGGGTGGACGCCGGTGTGGTGCCGGCCGGGTCCGCATCGGGCGGGCTCGTCGTGGCCCGCCCGGCCGCCGGCACGACACGGTCCCGGCGGACGTCGTGACCGGTCCTGCGCTCGATCCAGGTCATCGTCTCGGTCTCCACGATGGTGATGCTGGTGACGGCCCGCGGCGCGGGGGTCACCACGATCACCTGGTTCGGCCGGTAGCCGGGCCAGGCCGTACCACGGGTGCCGGCGCCGCCGTAGGACGGGGCGGGCGGGCTCAGCGGGTTGCCGCACGCGCAGCGCATCCGCGGCACGCCCCGGTCGTCCACGAGGACGGCGGTGCCGGCCTGGAGCACGGCCTGGAACCCGGCCGCCCGGCGGTCCCGGTAGGCGTGGCTGGTGACGCGGGTGTCGGCGCGCAGCGCGACCGGAGTCAGACCACGCAGGTAGCCGGGCAACGCGGCCCGGCCGACGTCGGCCGCGTGGGCGAACGCCTCGGCCTTCGCCTCGTCCGCGGCGAGATAGCCGATGTGCCGCTCGACGTCGCAGCCGGCCACGTGCGGGGTACCGCGGTACAGGCCCGGCGTGGCGCCGGACAGGGTGCGGGCCGCGTGCAGGGGCAGCACCGCCGGGCCGGACGGCACGACCGCGGGCACCCGGGCGGTGGCGGGCGCGGAGACCGCGGTGGCGGTGGAGGCGGTGAAGGGCTCCGGCCCCTGGTCGGCGGCGGGCTGGAGGAAGACCTGTTCCCCGGTGCGGGCGGTCGGCTTGATACCGGAGCCCGCACAGCCGACGGCGAGGGACGCCACCGCGAGCGCACAGGCCCCGACCAGGGCCCGGATGGGTATCCGCACCGTACACTCCGCATCACTTCGGGTAATGACGCCCTATTGTTGGCATTACACGCGTTCGGCAGGCAACTCGGGGAGCGTCGCTGCGAGCGCGGCGCCGGACGGCCGCACAGGAGGGCGCGCACCGCCGTGGACTGGTTCACCGCACCCGACTACTGGCTCAGCCGGCTGGTCTTCCAGCGGGCCCTGGCGGCCGTGTACCTGGTCGCGTTCCTGACGGCCGCGCTCCAGTTCCGGGCGCTGCTGGGCGAGCGCGGCATGCTGCCCATCCCCCGTTTCACGGCCCGGGTGGGGTTCCGGCGCGCCCCGAGCCTGTTCCAGCTGCACTACTCCGACCGCTTCTTCGCGGGCTGCGCCTGGACGGGCTGCGCGGTGTCGGCGGCGCTGCTCGCCGGGGCGGACTCCGCGCTGCCGCTGTGGGCCGGGATCCTGCTGTGGCTGGTGCCGTGGGCGCTGTACCTGTCGATCGTCAACGTGGGCCAGACGTGGTACGCGTTCGGCTGGGAGTCGCTGCTGCTGGAGACGGGGTTCCTCGCCGCGTTCCTCGGCAACGGCGAGGTGGCGCCGCCGATCGTCGTCCTGTTCCTGCTGCGCTGGATCCTGTTCCGGGTCGAGTTCGGCGCCGGGCTGATCAAACTGCGGGGCGACGCCTGCTGGCGGAAGCTGACCTGTCTGCACTACCACCACGAGACCCAGCCGATGCCGGGCCCGCTGAGCTGGTTCTTCCACCACCTTCCCGGACCGCTGCACCGGGTGGAGGTGGCCGCCAACCACGTCACCCAACTGGTCGTACCGGTCCTGCTGTTCACCCCGCAGCCGATCGCCTCGGGGGCCGCCGCCCTGATGATCGTCACCCAGCTGTGGCTGGTGCTCTCGGGCAACTTCTCCTGGCTCAACTGGATCACCATCGTGCTGGCCCTGTCCGCGCTCCGGCTGCCGGCGTCGGCGCCGTCCGTACCGCCGGCACCGCTGTGGTACGAGGTCGTGGTGCTCGCGGTCGCGGCGCTGCTGCTCTTCCTGAGCCACCGCCCGGTGGTGAACATGCTCTCCCGCCGTCAGGTCATGAACCGCTCCTTCGACCCGCTGCACCTGGTCAACACCTACGGCGCGTTCGGCAGCGTCAGCCGGGTGCGCTACGAGGTGGTGGTCGAGGGCACGCTGGACGACACCCCGCGCGCGGACGCCGACTGGCGGGAGTACGCGTTCAAGGGCAAGCCCGGCGACCCCCGGCGCTGGCCCCGCCAGTTCGCCCCCTACCACCTGCGCCTGGACTGGCTGATGTGGTTCGCGGCGCTGTCTCCCGGTTACGCCGGGCAATGGTTCGGCGCCCTGGTGGAACGCCTCCTGGAGAACGACCGGGACACCCTGCGGCTGCTCCGCCGCTCCCCGTTCCCGCCGGACACCCCGCCCCGCTACGTGCGGGCCCGGCTGTTCCGGTACCGCTACACGAGCTGGCGGGAGCTGCGGGAGACGGGGGCGTGCTGGGAGCGGACGTTCGTGCGGGAGTACCTGCCGCCGACCCGGCTCGCCGGGGCCGCGCAGAGGTCGTAGGCAGGGCCGGCCGGGGCCGGCCGGAGACCGTCACGGCAGCCCGCGTACGACGGGCAGGGCGGGCGGCAGCAGGCCGCTCCCGCGCAGCTCCTGCCAGCAGGCGTCCGGCACCGCCGTCGCGAACTGATCGGCGCAGTCGTGCACTTCGGCCGCGGAACGGGGGCCGACCAGGACGCTGGCCACGGCCGGGTGCGCGGCGCAGAAGGCCAGGGCGGCGGCGCGCAGGGGGGTGCCGTGGCGTTCGGCCACCGCTCGGACGCGCAGCGCCCGGTCGAGCAGCTCCCGCGGTGCGCGCCTGTAGTCGTAGGTCGCCCGGGGCGTCGGGTCGGCCAGCAGGCCGGAGTTGAAGGGACCGCCGACGACCACCGAGACGCCCCGCCGCAGCGCCTCGGGCAGCAGGTCGGTCGCCGCGCTCTGGTCGAGCAGGGTGTACCGCCCCGCGCAGAGCACCACGTCGACATCCGTGTCGCGGAGGAAGCGGGTGAGCATCCCGGTCTGGTTCATGCCCGCGCCGATGGCGCCCACCACCCCCTCCGAGCGGAGTCTCTCCAGGGCCGGGTAGCCCTCGCGGAAGGCCTGCTCGGCGTGGTCGTCGGGGTCGTGGAGGTAGACGACGTCGACCCGGTCGAGGCCGAGGCGGTCCAGGGCGGCGTCGAGGGTGCGGCGGATGCCGTCGGCGGTGAAGTCCCACACCCGGCGGTGGGTGGCGGGTACGGCGAAGCCGTCGGCCAGGTCGTCGCCGGTGCCGCCGGCCGGCTCCAGGCGGCGGCCCACCTTGGTGGAGACCGTGTAGCGGGAGCGGTCGTACTCCCGCAGGGCCGCGCCGAGGCGGCGTTCGGACAGGCCGAGCCCGTAGTGGGGGGCGGTGTCGAAGTAGCGGATGCCACGCTCCCAGGCGGCCCGGACCGCCGCGTGCGCCTGCTCGTCGTCCACCGGGGTGTAGAGGTTGCCTAGGGCGGCGGCGCCGAAGCCCAGCGGGGTGACCTCGACACCGCTGCGGCCCAGGGCGGTCACCGGTCCCCCGCCGGCCGGGGCCGGACGGCGGACCGGCGGGCCTGCGGGACCCTGGGGTCCGTGAAGTCGCGCATACGGCTTCTCCCTTGCGGGTGTCGGGGTCGGCGGCCCGGTGACCGCCTCGACAGGTGTAGCGCGCGATGGACTCCGGGCGCACGACGACCGGGGCCGGGGCGTCGGCCGGCGCGTCACCGGCCGGCGCGCGGCCTGGTCCCGGGGCGGGCGGACACGCACGAGGCGGCCCTGCCCGGGACCGATGGGGGACGGTCGACGGACAGGGCCGCGGTTGGCCTGCCGGCAGCCGATGGGGGCCGGATACCGGACAGGGCCAGGGGTGGCCTGCCCGGCACCCGACGGGGGGTTGGTGGTGCCGGACAGGTCCGCGGGTGGCCTGCCCCGTACCCGACGGGGGACGGGTGCGGAGCAGGGCCGCGGGTGGCCTGTCCGGCGACCGGTGGTGTACGGACGCCGGGACAGGGCCGGGGATGGCCTGCCCGGCACCCGACGGGGGGTTTGTGGGTGCCGGGCAGGTCCGCGGGTGTGCTGCCCCGCACCCGACGGGGGGCGGCTGCGGGACAGGTCCGCGGGTGGCCGGCGGGACCGGCCGGTCTGGGGTCAGGCCCGGGCGCCCAGCAGACGTACGACGTCCACGACGCGGTGGGAGAAGCCCGACTCGTTGTCGTACCAGCCGAAGATCTTCACGTGGCGCCCTTCGCCGGTGACCGTCGTCAGCTGGGAGTCGAAGATGCAGGACGCCGGGTCGCCGATGATGTCGGTGGAGACCAGCGGGGCGTCCGTGTACCGCAGCACGCCGGCGAGCGGTCCGGCCGCCGCCTCGGCGAAGAGCGCGTTGACCTCTTCCACGGTGGTGGGCCGGGCGACGTACGCCGACAGGTCGGTCAGCGAGCCGACCGGCACCGGCACGCGCAGCGACAGACCCGCCAGCCGGCCGTTGAGCTCGGGCAGGACGAGGCCGATCGCGGTCGCCGCGCCCGTCGAGGTGGGAACGATGTTGAGCGCCGCCGAGCGGGCGCGCCGGGGGTCCCGGTGGGGGCCGTCCTGGAGGTTCTGGTCCTGGGTGTAGGCGTGCACGGTGGTCATCACGCCGTGCTCGAGGCCGAGCCCGTCGTGGAGCACCTTGGCCAGCGGCGCCAGGCAGTTCGTCGTGCAGGAGGCGTTCGAGACGATGTGGTGGACGTCCGGGTCGTAGCTCGTGTGGTTGATGCCGTACGCCAGGGTGAGGTCCTCGTTCTTCGCGGGAGCGGAGATGAGGACCTTGCGCGCGCCGGCGTCCAGGTGCGCGGCGGCCTTCTTGGCGTCGGTGAAGATGCCGGTGGACTCCACGACCACGTCGACGCCCAGTTCGCCCCACGGCAGCTTGCCCGGCTCGCGCTCCGCGTGGACGGCGATCCTGTGCCCGTCCACGTAGAGGGCGTCGCCCTCGGCGACCACCTCCGCGTCCAGGCGGCCCATCGTGCTGTCGTAGGCCAGCAGGAGCCCGAGTGTCTCCGCGTCGGTGAGGTCGTTCACCGCGACGATGTCCAGGTCGGCCCCCTGGGCCAGCGCGGCCCGCAGGAAGCCGCGGCCGATGCGGCCGAATCCGTTGATGGCGACCTTGATGCTCATGTGTCCTGTCCTTCTGTGTTCGTCAAAGGCGTCGGGGCGGCGCTCCGGCCGGTGGGGCGGCGGGCGCTACTTGCGCGCCGCGAGGAGGACACCGGCCCCGCCGAGGACGAGCCCGATGATCGCGGACAGCCCCAGCGTCTGGTCGATGACCAGCCAGGCCAGTACGGCGGTGACCGCAGGGGTGAGGAAGAAGAGGGTGCCCACGCGGCTCGCGGCCTGCTTCTTGAGCATGAAGTTGAGGAGCAGGAACGTCCCCACCGAGTTGATCAGGACGATCCAGGCCAGCGAGCCGCCGAACCCGGCCCAGTCGGTGACCTCCGGGTCCTCCAGCGCCAGGGTCATCACCAGCATCACCGGCGCACTGGCGAGGAAGTGCACCGCGGTGCTGCTGCGTACGTCCGCGCCCTGGGTGAAGCGCTTCTGGTAGACCGTGCCCACGCTCAGGCCGAGCAGGCCGACGAAGGACAGCACGATGCCGCTGACGGAGGAGTCGAGCGCCCCGCCCACCGCGATCGCGACGCCGACGCCGCCGACGGCGAAGCCGAGCCACTGCTGCCGGCTGATCGTCTCACCGGCGACGAAGCCGGCCATCAGGGCGATCAGCACGGGGTTGAAGCCCTGGATCAGCGCGACGAGGCCGCCGGGCAGACCCGCGCCGATGGCCGTGTAGAAGGCACCGAACTGGACGGCCTGCATCAGCAGTCCGGTGACGATCACGTGCAGCAGCAGCCGGCCCTTGGGCCAGGGGGCCTTGGTCACCACCACGACGCCGGCGAGCAGGATGCCGGCGACCGCGAAGCGGCAGAAGGTCAGCAGGAGCGGCGGCGCGGCGTCCGTGCCGATCACGGCGGCGATGAACGCGCTGCTCCACAGGACCACGAAGACGGCGGGGATCGACGCGGAGACCCACGCCGGGGCCCCGGTCCTCGGCGCCGGGGCGGCCGGCGCTGCGGCCTCCGCCTCGGCGAGTTTCAGGTCGTCGCGTTCTGCCACTGAGGGGACCTCTCACTCATGAATAACCACCCAATGAGGTTACGGGCGGAACCATACCGACCGCGAGAGCAACCGGTCAATGTGGTTACCCGCCGCCGATCAACCCCCGTGGACAACCTGCTGGTGGGGTTACTCTTGCCGAATGAAGTTCGCATTCGTCAGTGGCAGCGTGGCCCTTGACTTCGTCGGTACCGTGCAGAGCCGACGCGACGAGGCACTGGATCTGCTCATCGCCCCGGCCGACCTGTCCGCGTGGACCACCGCCTCGGGCATGCTGACCGAGCCGGCCCGGGCGACCGCGGCCGACCTGTCCGCGGCCCTTGATCTGCGCGAGGCGATCTACCGCCTGACGCTGGCCTCGACGACCGGATCGCCCTTCGACCCCGCGGACTGCGCCGTCGTCAACCGGGCCGGCACCCGGGCCCCGGTGCGGGGCGAACTGCGGCCGGACGGCACCCTGCTGCGGCACGGCACGATCGGGGCCGTCCTGTCGACGCTGGCCCGCGACGCCATGGAACTGCTCACCGAGCCGCCCGGCCAGGTGAAGGAGTGCGCGGCCCCGCGCTGCACCCGGCTCTACGTCGACCGCTCCCACCGCGGCTCGCGCCGCTGGTGCGACATGGCCCGCTGCGGCAACCGGGCCAAGGCCGCGCTCTACCGCTCCCGCCACGCCTGACGCGCGGGCCGCCGCGCCCCGGGGGCCGGAACCGGGCGAGCCGAGGGAGCCGGGCGAGCGCGAGGGAGCCGGGTGTGCCCGAGGGAGCCGGGTGTGCCCGAGGGAGCCGGGTGTGCCCGAGGGAGCCGGGTGTGCCCGAGGGAGCCGGGTGTGCCGGGCGTGGGCCGGGCGAGCCGGTGAGCGCCGCTACGCCCGGCGCAGCCGCAGTGTCACCAGCTCGAACGGCCGCAGCCGTACGGTGATCCGGTCGCCCTCCCGCACCGGTGCCGCATCACCGCCCGGCCGTTCCAGCAGGTCCGTCGCGGTGACGTCCGCGACCGCGAAACCCGCGGTCAGGGTCGCCCGGACACGGCCGCCGTGGGCCTCGTGGAACCGGACGACCACGTCCCCGCTGCCGTCGTCGGCGAGCTTCACCGCCGTGACCACGACCGCGTCGTCGTCCACCGTGACCAGCGGGGCGACCTCACGGGCGCCGGTCACGTGCCGCTCCGGCAGATTGATCCGCCAGCCCTCGCGGACCGCGTCGGCGATCGAGGCGCCCGGCACCAGGGCGTGCCGGAAGCGGTGGACGCCCTGGTCGGTCTCGGGGTCGGGGAAGCGCGGGGCGCGCAGCAGCGACACCCGGACCGTCGTGGTCGTACCGCGGTCGCCGTCGGCGCGCACCGTGCGGGTCACGTCGTGGCCGTACGTGGAGTCGTTGACGACGGCGACACCCCAGCCGGGCTCCGCCAGGTGGACGAAGCGGTGGTTGCACGCCTCGAACTTGGCCGCCTCCCAGGAGGTGTTGGTGTGGGTGGGACGGAAGGCGTGCCCGAACTGGGTCTCGGAGGCGTAGCGTTCGGCGTGCAGGTCGAGCGGGAAGGCCAGCTTCAGGAACTTCTCGGTCTCGTGCCAGTCGACCTCGGTGTCGATGACCAGCCGCCGTTCCCCCGGCGGCAGCGTCAGCACCTGGGTGACCCGGGAGGCGCCGAAGCTGCGTGTGATCCGCACCGAGGCGCCGTCCTCCCCGGCCGTGACCGACTCCGCGCCGGTGAGGTCGGTGACGGTGTTGCGGTAGAAGGAGTCGACGTCCCAGGCGTCCCACATGTTCGGGAAGTCCGGGTGGAGCTGCAGGAGGTTCGCGGCCGCGCCGGGGGCGACGGTCTCGCGGTCGGCGGCGGGGTCGTGGACGGAGACGACCAGGCCGCGGTCGTCGACGGTGATCCGCAGCAGGCCGTTGTCCAGCGTGAACCCGCCGTCCTCGCGCGCCGCGAGCGTGGTGCCGCCGGGCGCGGCCGGGCCGGCGGCACCGCCGGCCGGGACGCCGTGGCGGGCGTGCGGGGCGGCGTTGAAGAGCAGCGGGGTGGTGCCCTCCCCGGCCAGCGCGCGCTGGGCGCCCTCGATGATCGCGGTCAGCTCGGCGGCCAGGCGCTCGTAGGTCGCCCGGGCCTCCCGGTGCACCCAGGCGATGGACGAGCCGGGCAGGATGTCGTGGAACTGGTGCAGCAGGACCGTCTTCCAGATGCGGTCGAGCTCCTCGTACGGGTAGCGGAACCCGGTGCGTACGGCAGCGGTGGCCGCCCACAGCTCGGCCTCGCGGAGCAGGTGTTCGCTGCGCCGGTTGCCCTGCTTGGTCTTCGCCTGGCTGGTCAGGGTGGCGCGGTGCAGTTCGAGGTACAGCTCGCCGACCCAGACGGGAGGATCGGGGTACTCGGCCTCGGCCTTCTCGAAGAACGCGCGCGGCGTCTCCCAGACCACGGTCGCGGAGCCTTCGAGGTCCCGCAGCCGGGCCGCCTTGGCGACCATCTCCCGGGTGGTGCCGCCGCCCCCGTCGCCCCAGCCGGTGGGCGCGAGGGAGTGCCGGGCCCGTCCCTTGTCGCGGAAGTTGCGGACCGCGTGGGCGATCTCGCCGCCCGTCATCGAGCAGTTGTAGGTGTCGACGGGCGGGAAGTGCGTGAAGATCCGGGTCCCGTCGATGCCCTCCCACTGGAAGGTGTGGTGGGGGAACTTGTTCGTCTGCGACCAGGAGATCTTCTGTGTCAGCAGCCACTTGGAGCCGGCCGCCCGGATGATCTGCGGCAGGCCCGCGGCGAAACCGAAGGTGTCCGGCAGCCACGCCTCCTCGTTCTCGATGCCGAACTCGTCGAGGAAGAACCGTTTGCCGTGCACGAACTGGCGGGCCATCGCCTCCGAGCCGGGCATGTTGGTGTCCGACTCCACCCACATCCCGCCGGCCGGCACGAACCGCCCGTCCGCCACCGCCTTCTTCACCCGCGCCCACACCTCGGGACGGTGTTCCTTCACCCACGCCCACTGCTGGGCCTGGGACATGGCGAACACGAACTCCGGCTCGTCCTCGATGAGCGCGGTCATGTTGGACGCCGTACGGGCCACCTTGCGCACGGTCTCGCGCAGCGGCCACAGCCACGCCGAGTCGATGTGCGCGTGGCCGACGGCGCTGATCCGGTGGGCGGACGGCACGGCGGGCGCCGACAGCACCCGTGTCAGCGCCGCCCGCGCCCGGTCCGCGGTGCCCGCGACGTCCTGGATGTCGAGGGCGTCCAGACACCGTTCGACCGCGCGCAGCAGGTCCCAGCGGCGCGGGGAGTCCACGGGCAGCTCGGCCATCAGCTCGCCGAGCACCTCCAGGTCCATCGCCAGCTGCCAGACGCCCTCGTCGAAGACGGCGAGGTCCATGCGGGTGAGCGTGTACTGCGGCTCCCGCCCGGCGGTGTCCTTGTCGCCGAGCCAGGTGGGCCGGAAGGGCCGGTAGTCCAGCACGACCGGGTTGGAGGCCGCCTCGATGTGCAGGCGGACCTCCTCGCCGCCCGCGACGGGCGCGCCGACCCGCACCCACTGGTTGCGCGGGTTGAGGCCCTTCACCGGGGTGCCGTCGGCCCGGTAGACCAGGCCCTCGCACTGGAAGCCGGGCATGTTCTCGTCGAAGCCCAGGTCCAGCAGTGCCTCGACGGTCCTCCCGGCCCAGGCCGCGGGCACGGCCCCGGTCACCCGGAACCAGCTGGTACCCCAGGGAGCACCCCAGCGGGTGCCCACCTCGATCGGCTCGGGCTCGGCGGCGAGCCCCTCCTCGACGGGCACGGGCTCGCCCGGCGCGTGCCACACCGCGACGTCGAGCGGCACGGACTCGGGGTACACGGCGGGGCGGACGCGTTCCTCGAGGACGCGCCTGAGGCGGGCTTCCACCAGCGTGCGGTCGTCATGCATGCGGGGTGCTCCCTGCGGGTTCCGGGCGGTTACCAGGTGTGGGTGACGGTCACGGGGGTCGAGGCGTTGTAGAGCTCCCCCACCGCGCGCACTTCGAACCGCGCGGCCCTCTCACCCTGCTCGGGCCGCAGGCCGGAGAGGAAGAAGGCACGCTGGCCGGTGGCGCCGAGGAAACGGCGCGTGCCGTCGGACAGGAGGCGGTGGAGCGTGTAGTGGCGGACGGGGCCGGGAGAGGCGTTCCAGGCGAGGCGGAGGTCGCCGCCGCCCGCCGCGGTGACGCGGGCGCCGCGCGGGGCGGCGGGCGGGGCCGGGGTGCCGGCACGGCGGACGGCGAGTCCGCCCAGCCGCCAGCGCAGCGGGCCCCGCCCGGTGGTGAGCCGGACACCGAGGGAGTGCACGGTCCCGCAGAGCCCGGTGAGCGGGGCGGTCACGGTCCGCCAGCCGTTGACCGACCGCACCCGGGTGCGCCGGCCGGCCGGGTGCACGGCCAGGTACCTGTACGGCGGTGCCGCTCCCGGCGCGTCCGGCTCGGCCGTCGCCACCGCCAGCTCGACGTTCACCTCCCCAGCCTCGCTCCGGCTCGTCAGTTCGACAACGGTGTCCGCGCCGATCGGCAGCCGGGTCGCGTACAGGTCCACCACCACCGGCTGGTCCGGTTCCCCCGCCACCAGCACACTGCTCCCGCCCCGCCAGGCGTCGGCGAAGTCGAAGGAGACCGCCGGCCGCTTCCCCGCCGTGCGCACCACCCACCGCCGCGACGGCAGCCGGTCCTGCAGCCCGAGGTGGTTCCAGGGCGTCGTGGAGGTGACCGCGCCCTCCTCGTACCACCGCAGCCCGTGCCCGGTGTTGAACACGCTCGCGAACGGCACGCGGGTGACCGTCGACCGGTCCGCCACGGACAGCGCCGGGGCCCGCCACGGGTCGCTCGGGTCGGGCCGTGCCGGGTCCGGCGACCGCCCGGTCCAGAACCGGTCGTCGGCCGCGTGGAAGTCCTCCGGTGCGCGCCGGTCCGCGGGCAGGTGGTTGCGGGTCCACTCCGGCCGGTGAAGACCGATCGAGGTCACGTGCGGCTCGCCCGCCGGCACGATCGCGTCCCAGTCCACGGACGTACCGGGCCCGCTCGACTCCACGTCGACGCCCGCCCACAGTTCGTACCGGCCGCGCCCCAGCCGCCGCGCCTCCCTGCCGGACTCCGCGAGGCCGGACGCGTTCCACCGGAAGTCCACGAACATGTCGTCGGCGGCCTGGAAGAACGCCTGGTTCCGGCCGTTCAGGGCGCCCTGCCAGCCGACCGTGCCGTCCACGGTCATCGCGTCGTACCAGGTCACCCGCTGTCCGCCGGCCGCGGCGAGCGCCTTGAGCTCCTTGACGAAGCCCAGCACGGCCGTGCCCAGCGCGCTGTCGCCGCCCTCCGTCTCGGCGTTCAGGAACCAGCCGTCGAAGCCGTACGCCGCCGCCACCGCGACGAGTCGCCCGGCGAGCGGGTAGCGGCCGGCGGCGTCCTTCCGCACCAGGTCCCGGGTCCACCGGAGCTGTCCGCCGTAGGCCACCGGTGGCAGGAAGACGGTCCCGAGGACCGGGACGCCGTGCCGGTGGGCGGCGTCCACCAGGGGCGCGTTCGGCGCGAGGATCAGGCCCTCGCCGGCCGAGCCGCCCCAGAACACCAGCTCGTCCAGGTAGGCCCAGTGGGTCAGGGCGTAGGTGTCGGCGGTGGCCGAGCCCTGGGAGGGGTTGCCGGAGGTGGGCCCGAAGGAGACCAGTGCCTGGACGCGGGCCTGGCCCCGGCGGGCGGTGGTGTTGGCGGGGGTGGGGGTGAAGCGGGGCGCGAGCGGCACGGACGCGGTGTTGAAGGCGAGGTCGGGGTCGTCGGCCGGGCGCCAGGTCCGCAGGCTGCGCCAGGTGATGCCGGGGCCGGGGCGGCCGGCGGGCAGCGAGTCCGGGTACCAGTAGGAGGCGTACGGCGGGGTCGCGGCGGGCGGGCGCCGGGCCGCCGCGGCGGGCGGCGCGGGGGCCAGGGCGGCGCCGGCGGAGGCGGTGGCGGTGGCGGCGATCAGGACCGTGCGTCGGGTGGGATTCACGAGCGGGTGCCTCCTCGCGGGGTGGACAGTACCTGGCCGGGAGTGACGACGCCGGTGATGCCGCGCGCGGCGAGGTGGTCGCCGTCCCCGGCGCGTGTGTCGAGCACGGTGGTGGGGCCGGCGCCGTCGGCGACGAGCCGGAAGAAGGCGTCGAAGACCTCGCCGCCGGGCGCGCAGCGGGAGCGGCGGGCCGGCGCGGCGGGTACGACGAGGGCCGTGCCGCGCACCGCCGGGGCGCGGTGGGTCCGGCGGGCCGCCTCGGCCAGCACCCGGGCGATGTCCTTCGGCCGCCGCTCGCCGGTGAACAGGCCGAGGGAGTATTCCAGTTCGGGGAAGTCGGCGAGAGCGCGCGGCACGTCGTGGGAGCACCACCAGGTGACGCCCCACAGGTCCGGGCAGTCCAGGACGTGGGTGATCGTCGCCTCGGCGAAGGCGGCGGCGTGCTCGGCGGGCACCAGGGGCGCGGGGGCGCCGACCTCCTGGAGCCAGACCGGCCGGTGCGGTTCGTCCGCGGCGGTGACGTCCGGATCGGTGAACAGGTTGCGCCGGTGCCAGGTGCGGGTCCAGGCGGGCAGGAAGTCGAAGCTGCCGAGGTGGCCCTGGAGTCCGTCCACGGTGACGTCCAGGCCGCGTTCGGCGGCCGCGTCGGCCAGGGCCACGAGCTGTTCGACGGCGCGTGGCCTGTAGTTGACGCCGAAGCGCACGGCAGGAGGCATGGCTGTCCCTTGCAGGAGGTGGACGTCGTTCAGCCCTTGACCGCGCCCTCGCCGACCCCGCGGAAGAAGTAGCGCTGGAGGCAGGCGAAGAGGGCGATGAGCGGTGCGACGGCGATGACGGTGCCCGCCGCGACGAGGCGTTCGTCGTCGGCGAAGGTGCCGTGCAGGTGGTTGAGTCCGATGGTCAGGGTGAACTTGGCGGGGTCGCTGAGGACGATCAGCGGCCACAGGAAGTCGTCCCAGGCGCTCATGAAGGCGAAGATCGCGACGACGGCGAGGGTGCCTCTCACCGAGGGCAGCGCCACGCGCCAGAACCGCTGCCAGACGTCGGCGCCGTCGACGCGGGCCGCCTCCTCGGTCTCGTAGGGCAGGTTGCGGAAGGCGCCCCGCATCAGCAGCACGTTCATCGCGCCGACGGCGCCGGGCAGGACGACCCCGATCAGCGTGTTGTTGAGGCCGAGTTCGCGCATGGTGGTGAACTGGGCGATGACGATGCCCTCGACGGGCACGAGCATGGCCAGCACGAAGACGACCGTGGTCCCGCGCCGGCCGCGGTAGCGCAGCCGGGCCAGGGCGTACCCGGCGAGGGCCGATCCGACGCAGTTGGTCACGACACTGGCGGTGGCGACCTTCAGGGAGTTGAGGGCGTAGTCCCAGACCGGGACGGTGTCGGCGACGCGCGCGTAGTTGTGCAGGGTGGGGTGCGCGGGAAGGAAGCCGGGCGGTGAGCCGTAGATGTCCTCGGTGGGTCCTTTGAGGGAGGTGGACAGCTGCCAGAGGAACGGGCCGAGGGTCAGGGCGAGGACGGCGAGGAGCAGCAGGTAGCGCCAGACCAGCTCGCCGGCCCGGATCCGGCGGCCGTGCTCGTCGGTGACGCGCGGCTCCCGGGCCGCGGTGGCCGGCCGTCGGGGCCGTGCCTCCTCCGGGGCGCTCACGGCTCCTCCCTCCGGTCGGCGCGCAGCACGAGCAGCATCAGGGCGACGGTGACGGCGAACACGACGACGGAGAGCGCGGAGGCGTAGCCGACCCGGCCGGTGAGGCCGGTGCCGGTGCGCTGGACCAGCATGACGAGGGTGGTGTCCTCGCCGGCGGGACCGCCGCTGGGGCCGGCCATCAGGTAGACCTCGGAGAACACCTTGAAGGCGGCGACCGAGGAGAGCGCGGCGACCAGCACCATCGTGGACCGTACGGCGGGCACGGTGACGGACAGGAAGCGGCGCACCGGTCCGGCTCCGTCCACGGCCGCGGCCTCGTGCAGCTCGCGCGGGACGTTCGCCAAAGCCGCGAGGTAGATGATCATGTAGTAGCCGAGGCCCTTCCACACCGTGACGGCCATCGCGCTCAGCAGGAGCAGCCACTGGTCGCCGAGGAAGCCGATCCGGCCGATGCCCACGGTCTCCAGCAGCGAGTTGACCAGTCCGCGTTCGTCCAGCAGCCACACCCAGATCAGCCCTACGGCCACGATCGAGGCGACGACCGGGGTGTAGAAGGCGGAGCGGAAGAAGGTGATCCCGGGGATGTTCCTGCGCACCAGGAGGGCGAGCAGCAGCGGCAGCACGACCAGCGCCGGGACGACGCCCAGGACGTAGAGGGTGCTGTTGCGCAGGCCGGTCCAGAACATGTCGTCGTGGAGCAGCTCGCGGTAGTTGGCGAGTCCGACGAACCGGCCGGGGACCAGGGTGCGGCGGTCGGTGAGGGAGTTCACCAGGGTGGAGACGAAGGGGTAGAGCACGAAGGCGCCGGTGATCACCAGGCCGGGGGCGGCGAACAGCCAGGGGCTGAAGGCGCGTTGACGCTTGACGCGCAGGGGCGCGGCCATGGCCGGTCAGTCCCGCGCGAGCAGCCGGTCGGCGGCCTCGACAGCGTTGTCGAGGGCTTCCCGGGGGCTCTGTCTGCCCTGGAGCGCCTTGGCGACCTCGTTGCGCAGCGCGGTCTTCATCTGGTCGCTGAACAGGACGGGGGTGTAGTTGACGGCGTTCTTCAGCGACTTGGCGGCGGCGACGCGCACCCGGGTCTCGTCGGTGCCGTCCTCCTCGGTGAAGTACGGGTCGTCCAGGGAGCCGGCGGTGCTCGGGAAGATCGCGACCTTCCTGGCGAAGGACATCTGGTGCCGCGCGTCGGTCACGAAGTGCGCGAAGGCGACCGCGGCCGGGGTGTGCCGGGTGCGGGAGTTGACCATCACGCCCATCACGTACATGTTGACGTGCCCGGTGCTGGTGATCTGGTCGGTGATGCCGATGTTCCGGTACAGGCCGGGCGCGTTCTTCTTGAAGTTGCCGAGGTCCAGGGCGCTGCCGGGGTTCATGGCGACGGCCCCGGTGAGGAACTTCTTGCCGGTGGACTGCGGGGTGGCGGTCAGCGCCTGCGGATCGAGGGCCCCGGCGTCGTACAGCTCCTTGTACCGGGTGAGGAGCTCGACTCCCTTGGCGTCGTTGAAGGTGAAGCCGGTGCCGTCCTCGTTCATGAGCGGGACGCCGTAGCGGCCGAAGTCCTCGATGGTGGGGACGTTGGCGAGGGTGGCGACCTCGCCGTCGGTCCGCTTCGCCATCCGCAGGGCGTCGGCGAAGAGTTCGCCGTAGGTCCTCGGCGGCCGGCCGGGGTCGAGGCCGGCCTTCTCGAACAGGGCCTTGTTGTAGAAGAGCGGGCCGGTGTTCAGGTACCACGGGAAGGCGTACGTGCCGCCCGTGCCCGGTATCCGGTGGCTGGCCCATGCCCCCTGGAGGTACTCCGGCCGGTACGTCGCCGCCGCCTTGTCGAGATCGAGGGCGAGGCCGGCCTCGGCGAGCGGGGCGACCAGGTCCGGGGAGACGTTGACGACGTCGGGCAGGGTGCCGCCGGCCGCATCGGCGCCGAGCTTGTCGGGGTAGCCCTCGGCGGGCTGGTCGATCCATTTCACCCGGGTGCCGGGGTGCTTCTCCTCGAATTCGGCGATCAAATCCTCGAAGTACTGCTTGAAGCCGGCGCGCAGATTCCAGGTCTGGAAGGTGATGTCGCCCTCCACCTCGCCGGAGGCGTCGGCCGTGCCGCCGTCGTCGGCGCCCGAGCCGCAGGCGCTCAGCGGCAGGAGGAGGGCGGCAGCGGCGGCGGCGAGGGCTCTGCGGGACATGGGCACGGTGACACGGCTCCCTTGCCGGGGTCGGCGGTCGCTGGCGCCAGTGACCTTGCACGCGGCTTTCGCGGAAAGTCAATGCACTCGTCCGAACTAAAGAAAAAGGGGGTTCATCAGTGCTGGTCACGAGATTCTGACCGAAAACCGGCCGCAGTTCGCTAATGCGCTTTAGAGTCTTGACACTCAAGCGCTTTAGCTCACCGTCGGGAAGGAAGGGGGGCGACGTGCCGACCAGACGGTCCCCCGCACGCCGGCCGACCATGAAGGACATCGCGCGTCGCGCCGGGGTCTCCGAGAGCGCCGTGTCGTTCGCGCTCAACGGACGCCCCGGCGTCTCGGAGGCGACCCGTGCCCGGATCCGGGGGGTCGCCGAGCAGCTCGGCTGGCGCCCCAGCACGGCCGCGCGCGCCCTGTCGGGCGAGGGCGCGGCCACGGTCGGTCTCGTCCTCGCCCGACCCGCGCACACGCTGGGCGTCGACTCCTTCTTCCTCCAGCTCGTCTCCGGCATCCAGGAAGTCCTGGCCGAGCGGCACCTCGGGCTCCTGTTCCAGGTGGCGCGGGACGTGGCCGACGAGTGCGCGGTGTACCGGCGCTGGTGGGCGGAGCACCGGGTGGACGGCGTCCTGGTGGCCGATCCCCGTGCCGCGGATCCCCGGCCCGACCTGCTGGACGAACTCGGGCTGCCCGCCGTGGTGATCGGCGGCGCACCCGGCGCGGGCCACTCCGGGCTGTCCACGGTCTGGGCGGACGACGCGGGCGCGATGGCCTCCGTGGTGGACGAGCTGACGGCCCTCGGACACCGGCGGATCGTCCACATCGCCGGCCTGCCCGATCTGGCCCACACCCGGCGGCGTATCGCCACGCTGCGCGCGGAGGCGCGGCGGCGCGCCCTGACCGAGGTCCGCTCGGTGACCACCGACTACTCCGACACGGAGGGCGCCGCGGTGACCCGCCGGGTGCTGGGCACCGCCCCGCCCCCGACGGCCCTCATCTACGACAACGACGTGATGGCCGTCGCGGGCGTGGCCGCCGCCGCCGAACTGGGCTTCCGTGTCCCGCGGGACGTGTCGGTCGTCTCCTGGGAGGACTCGGCGCTGTGCCGCATGGTCACGCCGCGGCTGTCGGCGCTGTCCCGCGACAGCGCCGGGTTCGGCCGCACCGCGGCCCGGGAGCTGCTGGCCCTGCTCGACGGCCACGCGGCACGCGCGGTGGGCGTGCCCGTGCCCCGGCTCACGGGCCGGGGCAGCACGGCGCCGGTTCCGGCCAACCAGCCCGCCGCTCCGTCCACTTGAGGCACCGTCCGCCGCTACGATGAGCCCTCCGGACGCGGCGGGGAAGAGGAGAGCGGGCTTGGACCAGGAACGGGACGCGGGCGGCGAGACGGTCGTACCGGTCGAGATCGACGGCCAGAAGGTGCTGTTGGCGATCGGGCCGGGCGGCGGCAAGGCGGCTTTGGCCCTCGGCGAGGAGCAGGAGATCGGCTGGCGCAGGCCCCGCCTGGAGCCCGTGCTGGACGGCCTGACCGCGGTCGCCCGCGCCATGGGCACGCGGCTGCGGCAGACCGGGGCGTCCAGGGCGACCGTCGAGTTCGGCTGCGACGTCTCCTTCGACACGGGTCAGTTCCTGGCCGTGGTGGGCAAGGCGTCGTCCAGGTCCACCTGGAAGGTCACCCTGGAGTGGACCGCCCCGGAGCCTCCCGGGGACTAGGAGTGCACGACTGGACAGAGCACCTGAAGGCGGCCACCGTCGCCCTCGAACTCCCGGACGGCGACGGGTACGGGACCGGCTTCGTCATCGCCCCCGGAGTCGTGGTGACCTGTGCCCATGTCGTGGCGGGCGCGCGGAGCGTCCGGGCGCGGATCGTCGGAACGGGCCTGGAGCTCGCGGTCACGCTGTCGGACGGGGAACAGCACAAGGCCGCAGGCGGACTGGACCTGGCGTTCCTGCGGTTCGACGCGGCCGCCGCCCGCACCGGCGTGGTCCTCACGGCCCCCGCCCTGTCGCCCGGTGACCGCATGCGGGCCCACGGCCACCCGCAGGGGCACTACCGGCCGGGCCAGTGGGCCGCGCTGGAATACCTCGGCGACTCCCGGCTGAGCTTCGACGACCCGATGCCCATGCCGCGCGGCTACGGCACACCGGTCGGCGAGGGCTACAGCGGCAGCCCCGTGGTCAACGAGCGCACCGGTGCGGTCTGCGGCATGCTGGCCCGCTCCGACCTGGCCGGCAGCGCCCACCTGGTGCCCGTCGCGGAGATCCTCGCGCGCTGCACGGCACCGGAGCCGCCGGTCGCCTGGCTGCGGACACTGAGCGACGAACAGCTGCGGGCGGGCGGCTTCCGCCACCCGGGCCCCGGCCTGCGGGACTACCTGGAGGCGGCACGGGCCGAAGCGGACGAGCACCCCTACGCGGTGCTGCTCAGCGGCACCCGGGACATCCCGCTGTCCACGGTGTACGTCCAGCAGGACGCGTCCGACACCAAGGACGCGCCGGAGCGGCAGCCGGGCGAGCGGAAACAGCCCGCCGCCGAGAGCGTGCTCGGCAGCCACCGCCATGTGCTGTTCACCGGCGGCGCGGGCGCCGGGAAGTCCAGTCTGCTGCGCCGGCTGACGTACACGGCCGCCGACGCCTGGCTGGAGGACCCGGGGGCCGCACCGTCGTACATACCCGTGCGCGTGGCCGCGGACCAGCTCGGCGACCGCCCCGTCCCCGAGGCGCTGGCCGAGGCCGTACGGCGGGACCTCCCGGGCCTGCGCCGGTCGCCGTCCGCCGAGCTGTTCGCCTCCGCTCCGCTGCCGGGCGTGGACTGGCTCGTCTGCGTCGACAGCCTGGACGAGGTGCTGGACACGAACAAGCGGAACAAGGTCATCCAGCACATACAGGTCTGGGCGGCGCGCGAGCCGCACATGCGGTTCGTGGTGGCCAGCCGTTCGCTGGTCACCTCGGAGATGCACAAGCTGAAGTCGCTCCAGCGGTACACCCTGCTCGAGTTCGGGGACGAGGAGATCCGGAAGGTCGCACGGGCCTGGTTCGAGGCGCTGGAGGTGACGGACCCGGCACGGCGGGCGCAGTGGCTGATCGCCGACCTGCGCCACGGGCGGCTCAGCGAGGTCGCCAAGAACCCGCTGTACCTGACCATGATCTGCATCGTCACGGCCACGGGTGACCTGCCGCGCAACCCGGCGGAGCTGTACGCGCGGTTCATCGAGCTGCTCCGGCGCAAGGGCGCACAGCACCTCGGGAACGGCGGAGCCGGCGGGTACGGCATCACCCCCGCGCTGCTGTCCCGGGTGCACGACGTGCTGAGCCCGGTGGCCGAGCGGCGGCAGGCCGGGGACACGCGCCCCCTGCTGGACCAGGTACTCGACCTGCTGTCCGCCGACGGCCGGGGCGAACCTCCGGAACGGGACGTCGTCCTGCGCGCGCTGACCTTCACCGGGCTGGTCACGCAGCGGTCGGGCAGCCTGTCCTTCCTGCACCACACGATCCAGGAGTACCTGGCCGGCCAGGCCATCGCCGGACGGCTGGACCCGGGCGATCCGGAGGCACTGCGCACCCTGCGCGAGGCGATCGACACCGAACGGCCGAACGTCATCCTCTTCATGGCCGCGGCGTGGCGCGCCCGGGGACACGCGCTCCACGATTTCCTGCGCACCGCCGTACGGGCGGGCGGCTGGCGGGAGCTGCTCCTGTGCGCGACCATCCTGAGCGACGAGGCGAGCACCGAGCGGGAACTGGTGGCGTGGTTCGCGCGGGCCGTGATCAAGCTGCACGGGCGGGAGGTGTCGGCCGGTGGGGACCTGCGGGACAGCACGGTCCTGGCCCGGCTGTACGCGGTGCTCCACGAGGAGGACCTGCGGGACATCGTGCGTGACCGCACCATCCCCCACCAGCCGCGTCTCGATGCCCTGGACACGTACGTGCGGCGCGTGGGCCGCAAGGCGTCCGACCTGGCCGGCGCGTTGGCCGGTGAGACGGACCTCCCCGTGCGGCAGCGCATCACCGCCGCCAGGCTGGCCGCCACGGCGGGCGATCCCTCCACCGCCCTCGACCGGCTGTCGGCCCTCACGCGGGACCCCTGCCAACCGCCTGGTGGCCGGCTGCTGGCTGCCACGGCGGCGCTGCGCCTGGACGGCACCGCCGCAACGGAGCCGCTCGCCGGCCTGTTGGCCACGGCCACGGACCTCGACGAGACCGACATCTTCTCCGTGGTGGGGACCATCGGGTACGCCACGGACCGGGACACGGTGACGAGACTGGGCGAAGCCCTGGCGGCCAACCCGGTCCACGACCGGATCAGTTCGCACCGGTTCCGGCACATGCTGGGGTCCTTGCTCCGGAACACGTCACCCGAGGTACTGGAAGGCCTGGCCGAGGACGCCTCCGCGCCCCCGTACCTCCGCGTCAGAGCACTCTCGGCGCACGGCCCCCTCGCACACACGGTGCTGGACGACCTGCTCCGTGACGCGACCGCATCGGATTCACTCATCCAGTCCGTCCTTCACAGGTGCGATGATCCGCGCCTCGTCGCCGAGGCCGCACGCGACAGCAGGCTGGGCCACTTCACCCGCCGGACCGCCGTCGAGCGGCTAATGGAACTCGGCCGACTCGACACAGCACGCTCCTGTGTCGATGCGTTGTTGTCCGACGCGCCGGATCAGGCCGACGCCATCCGGCTCTCCGGCACTCTTCTCGACCTGGGAGAGGTGGCCAGGGAAAGGGAGCTCATGCTCTCCGCCTTGACCGACGCGAAGCGAACCGTGAGCGATCGGCTGACCTGCGCCGCACGTCTTCTTCAGGCCGGAGAGGTCACGGAGGTGCGTGGCACGCTGACGGCACTGGTCACCGACCCCGACGTGGCAGCCTCCGATCGGTGGTCGGCCGTCCAGCTCCTGCACAAGGACACCGCCGAGCACGAGCCCTTCTCCCGCCTGGCAGCCGACGGCACTCTGCCCACCTCGGTACGCCGCCGGGTCGCGGAGCACCTCCTGGCCACAGGGCGGCGGGACGCTGCCGCAAGCGTGCTGCGCGCGCTGGCCGACGACGTCCTGTCCGGCACGGTGGGCCGCATCGAAGCCCTCGCCGAACTGGCCGAGATCGATCTCCGCACGGCCTCCGAGACACTCCACCGGATGCTGGACGAGCCCGGGATCCTGGACGAGCAGCTGGGGCAACTGCTGGAACTCGCCGACGCCTGCCTGCCGGACACCCCGCTCCGCGGCCGCATCGAGGCACTCCTGGACGACGAGACCGTCCCCGCGGCTTCCCTCCTGGCCATCGAAAGGCACCACACCGAGTACCGGGCTGCCATGGTCCCGCTGATGCGGCGTGCGCTCGCGCGGATCGCGGACGACCCTGACATCGACCCCGGTCCCCGATACCAGGCCCTCGCGTACTCCATCGGCTGGATGCCCTACGCGCAGTGGAGACAGCGCATGGCCACGCAGGGCGGCGCCGATCCCTTGCTCCGCCTCAGCATGCACGTCGACCAGGCCTCGGTCGCTTCCTACATTCCTTCACCGGGGTTCTGGGAGCTCTTGAGCTTCGGCAGGAGGGGGCAGGACGAGTTCGACACCCCGACGGGTGTCCTTGCGGGCGTGGACCCCGGAGCGGCTCTGGCCCAATGGCTCGAACTGTTGAGAGCGCGCGAGGTGTCAGCCGTCACCACGCTCCGCCCCCTGTACCGGTTGTTCCGCGAGGAAGGCCCGCAGCGTGAGGTGGACGCCCTCCTGCTCGGTTGGGCCGAGGACCCGCAGGCGCCCCTGACCGACCGGATCGCCGCGGTCGAGACCGGCGACGGCACGCCGACGGAACTCTGGTACCCCCTCGCCGCCGACCCCACCACCCCACCCGAACTCAGCGTCCGCATCTGCGAGTCGCTGCCCACCAGCGGTGCCCACAACCGCATCCCCCTCACCCGCGCCCTGGCCGCCGGCCCGGCCGCTTCCCTGTCCGTCAGGGCGAAGGCCGCCGCGCTGCTGGCCGAGGACCTCGGCGAGGAGGGCCGCGCCCTCCTCCGTGCCCTCTCCAACCCGCGCACCACGGACCCGGAGGCGCACCTCGCCGCGGCGGCCGCCTGGGAGAGCCTGGACGTGGGCAACGAGGTGGTGGCCGCCTGCCGCCGGGTGCTGGACGCCGGGGGCGCGACGGCCGGGCAGCGGGTGCGGGCGGCGCAGGCGCTGGCGCGCTACCGTCCGGTGCGGCACCTCGCCGTGCGCGCCTTGCGGGACACGCTCGCGGACCCGGCCGCCCCCGTGGCCGCCCGCGTCGAGGCCGCGGAGGCGCTCCTCACCCTCCGGGCGACCGCCGACGCCCACCTCGGGCTGTTCCGCCTCGCCCGGGAGACGGGTCCGGGCGAGGCCCTGCGGGGACGGATGCTGGAACTGCTCCCGCCGGACCTGCGAGCCTGCGTCGAAGCGCCGGCCACGTGAGGTCGCGTCCGAGCGCCGGCCCCGTGAGCCCGCGGCGACGCGCGGGACAGCGGCCTCGGACGTTCCGGGTCGCGGGCGGGAGAGGCCGGGTCGTCGAACGGACGAGCGGCCGGGTGTGCCGTGCCCGCCCCCTCGACGCGCGGCCCGCGACCGGGCACAGTTCTCCCTGCCCGTCTTCCGTACCCATGAGTAACGAGGAGCGCCTGTGAGCAGTTGGGCCGGCCGGAGCGCCGCCGAGATCGCCGCCGCCGTCCGCGAGAAGCGGGTCACGCCCCGGGAGGTGGTGGCCGGGCACCTCGCGCGCATCGAGCGGCTCGACGGCCGGATCGGGGCGTTCCGGAAGGTCCGGGCGGAGGCGGCGCTCGCCGAGGCGGACGAGGTGGCCGCCCGGACCGACCTGACCGAACTGCCGCTCGCGGGCGTGCCGTTGGCGGTCAAGGACAATCTGGCGGTGCGCGGCGAGTCGTGCCGCAACGGTTCCGCCGCCACCCTGGACGTGGCGGCCGCCGAGGACCACGTGACGGTGGCCCGGCTGCGGGCGGCCGGTGCGGTGGTCGTCGGCCTGACGAACGTGCCCGAGCTCTGTGTCTTCGGCACCACGGAGGGCCCGTACGGCACCGCCCGCAATCCGTGGGACCTCTCCCGCTCCGCGGGCGGCTCCTCCGGCGGCAGTGCGGCGGCGGTGGCCGCGGGACTGGTCCCGCTGGCGCTCGGCAACGACGGGATGGGCTCGCTGCGCATCCCGGCCGCCAACTGCGGGCTGGTCACGCTGAAACCGGGCCGCGGGGTGGTGCCGGCGGGGATCGGCGAGGGCGACTGGTTCGGCATGTCGGAGAACGGTCCGCTGGCCACGACGGTGGAGGATCTGCGCCTGATGCTGGCGGTCCTCGCGGACACGGACTTCGCGCGCCAGGAGTCGCGGACGACCTGGCGGATCGCCGCCTCCCCGCGCAGCCCGATCGCCGGGGTGAGCGTGAGCCGGCCGTATACGACCGCGGTCCGGCAGGCGGCCGGTGTGCTGGCACGGGCCGGACACCGGGTGCGGCGGGCCGAGCCGCCGTACCCGCTCTCCCTGGGCGTGACCGCGCTGCGGCACTGGACGGCGGGTACGGCGGTGGACTCGGCGGGTCTGGACCCGGCGCTGCTGGCCCGCCGGACCCGGGTGCACGCGGCTCTGGGCCGCCGTTTCGTCCGCCAGGTGCGCACCGGCCGGGCCCGCGATGCGCTGCGCGCCCGGCTGACGCCGTTCTTCGACGACCACGACGTGCTGCTCACGCCGGCCCTGGCCCGCCGCTCCCCGCAGGCCGGCCCGTGGCACGAGCGCGGCTGGCTGCGGAACATCCTCGCCGACACGGCGTACGCGCCGTTCACCCCGCTGTGGAACCTGACCGGCTGGCCCGCGATGGCCGTCCCCTTCGGCGCCCTGCCCTCGGGCGCGCCGTGCGCCGTCCAGCTCGTGGGCCGGCCGGGAACGGAGGGCGTGCTGCTGAGCGTGGCGGAGGAGCTGGAACGGCTGAGCCCGTGGCCGCGGACGGCACCGGTGGCCGGTGAGCGCTAGGGAGCGTCCCGTCGGCCGGGCCGGATGAGGTGGCGTCGCCGGGGCGCGTACATCGCCTGGATGGTCGGCGGTGGCGAAGTTCCGGTGCCGGGAGGGCCGGCTCCGCGGCCGGTTCCTCGGGGCAGCCCTTCGGCCGGTTCCTCGGGGCAGCCCTTCGGCCGGTTCCTCGGGGCAGCCCTTCGGCCGGTCCTTCGGCCGGTCCTCGGCCGGGGTTTCTCCGGCCGGCATGGGCGTGAGTCCGTCACGCCCATGCGTGCGGCGATCGCGGCGGATCCGACCCTGGGGGGGTCAGTCCACGCTCGGCAGGATGTGGGGCTCGGCGAGGTCGTCCTCGTACCCCGCCAGGCGGATCGGGGCGGACCGGGCCCACACGTCGAGGCTGCCGAGTTCTCCGGGCCTTCGGCCCCTGCGCTCCGTACGTTCCTTGGGGCGCTCGTCGCGATTCGTCTTCTCCGGTGTCACCGCGCACTCCTTATGTGTCGGGTCACCCTCGGGGCGGACCGGACATTACGCGCTCCGGCGCTCGACGCCCGCTCGGGTCTGGATGGAAGGCCAGTTCGGACGCGGTGGCGCCGGCACCTCATAGGCAGAGCAGACCGTGGTCAACCGGCTAGCCCCAGAACGGACGGTGGGTGTGGGTGGGACCCCTGACTGCTGTCCGTCCGCTCCAGGTTAACCAAATGAGCAGGCATCCGCTCGATAGGGAGTGCAAACAAGCTGTAACCAATACGCTTCCGGAGCACTCCAATACCCCTAAATATGGCGCTTTTTGGAACAAGACGCTCACTCGTACGACTTCGTCAATCACCCACTCGGCCTACACTGCCGAACGCCTCTTCGATCCCATACGGCAACTACCGGCCGCACCCGGCGCAGTTCAGGCGCCGTTGGCCGGGCGTCAAGCTCCTCATGGTCGGCTGACGCGGCAACGGCTGTCTCGCGGGAAGGACTGACGCATGGAGCTGCGCAGTGTCGAGGAGCTGATGGATCTGCTGAACGCCGGCCGGCACCAGCACGCGCTGCGCACCGCGGCACTGCTGCGCCGCAGCCGTCCTGCCGACAAGGAGCTTCAAGTGGCGGGGCTGGTGCAGGGGATCGGGCCGGTGCTGAGCCCTGGTGACGCGGCGGCGGGGGCCCGCGCCGCGGCCGAGGCGGTGCGCGCCCTGCTCGGGGAACGGGTGTTCCGGCTGGTGCGCGGGGACGCGGGCCCCGCCGACGACGATGTGCTGCGGCTGCGCCAGGCCGAGGAGGAGGGCCGCACGGCCGGTACCGGCGCGGGCGTGCTGGAGGACTGGCGCACGGTGCTGGAGCTGGTGGCGGCCCGGCACGCGCGCCTCGGCACGGTCGACTGAGGCCCCGCGTCCCGCCGGGTGTGTCACCCGCCCGGCGGCTCACCACTTGCCGGGCGCGTAGTCCTTCAGGAAGACGCCGTACAGGTCCTCGCCCGCCTCGCCCCGCACGACCGGGTCGTAGACGCGGGCGGCGCCGTCGACCAGGTCGAGCGGTGCGTGGAAACCGGCCTCGGCGAGGCGCAGCTTGTCGTAGTGCGGGCGCTCGTCGGTGATCCAGCCGGTGTCGACCGAGGTCATCAGGATGCCGTCGGACCGGAACATCTCCTCCGCGCTGGTCCGGGTGACCATGTTCATGGCGGCCTTGGCGGCATTGGTGTTCGGGTGGCCCGCGCCCTTGTACCCGCGGTCGAAGACGCCTTCCATCGCCGAGACGTTCACGACGTAGGCCCGGCCGCTCGCCGCCTTCTTCGCCGCGTCGGCCATGGCCGGGCGGAGCTTGCTGATCAGGATGAACGGCGAGGTGTAGTTGCACAGCTGGGTTTCGAGCAGCTCCACCGGGGAGATCTGGTCGATCGTCTGCACCCAGGTGTTGGTGTCGACGACGTCCGGCAGCAGGCCGCCCGCGTCGATGGCGGTTCCGTCGAGGTGCCGGGCGACGCTGGCGTTGCCCGCGACCAGGGCGAGGTCGGCGACCTGCTGTGCGTCGAGGCTGCCGGCGCCGGCGGGCAGCGCGGCCGACCCGCCGAGTTCACCGACCGCGCCGGAGTTGAAGGCGCCGATGACGTGGTGCGCGGGCAGCTCGCCGGCGGGCAGCGGGGCGCTCTCGCCCTCGACCAGGGCGGCGTAGGCGGAGGGCAGGCGGCGCACGGTCTGCGTGGCGTTGTTGATCAGGATGTCCAGCGGGCCCGCCTCGGCGACCTGGTCGGCCAGTGCGACGGCCTGGGCCGGGTCGCGCAGGTCGATCCCGACGACCTCCAGACGGTGCATCCAGTCCGCGGAGTCCTCCATCGCCTTGAACCGGCGGATGGCGTCCTTGGGGAAGCGCGTCGTGATCGTGGTGTGCGCGCCGTCGCGCAGCAGGCGCAGCGCGATGTACATGCCGATCTTGGCGCGGCCGCCGGTGAGCAGGGCGCGCTTGCCGGTCAGGTCGGCGCGGGCCTCCCGCTTGGCGCGGTTCTCGGCGGCGCACTTCTGGCAGAGCTGGTGGTAGAAGTAGTCGACCTCGACGTAGCGGGTCTTGCAGATGTAGCAGGAGCGCGGGCGCTGGAGTATGCCCGCGATGCGGCCGTCCTCGACCTTGGAGGAGGGCAGGATGCCCTCGGTCTCGTCGTCGATGCGCTCGGCGGAGCCGGTCGCGGTGGTCTCGGTGACCTTGCGGTCGTGGGCGGTCTTGGCGGCCCGGCGCTCCTGGCGGCGGCGCTGCTTGACCGTGCGGTAGATGTGCGAGGTCGCCCGGCGCACCTTGATCGCGTCGGGGTGGTCGACCTCCAGCCGGTCCAGTTCCTCCAGCACGCTCAGACAGACGGCCAGCCGCTCGGGGTCGATCCCTGGCCCGTACACCATTTCGTCCATGGAGGCGTCCGTGGGCACGTCCATGGACGCCGAGCCGTCCTCTGTCACCGTCATCGCGCTGCCGCTTCCCTGATCACCCGCGCAGCGCTCCGACTCGCGCCCGCTTTCGAACGGGGAATTTTACGGAGCCCCGGCCCACGCGCCAAACCGCTTCCGTGAGCCCTCTGCCACACCCGCTCCCGCGCCACTCCGGGCGCGCTCGGCCGACGCGGACGGCCCCGGCCCACCGGCCCGCCGGGGCCCCCACCCGGTCCGGCCCGTCGAAGGCCGGCTCAGTACGCGCAGGCCGCCAGCAGCGTCTCCACCTCGGCCGACACCGCGGACGCGAACCGGTCCAGGTCCGGCACCGCCTGCGCGTCGGCGACGAGCCCGTAGTGCACGCGCCCGCGATACGTGGAGATCGCGACCGCCAGCGCCTGTCCGGGGGCCAGCGGGGCCAGCGGATAGACCTCGGTCAGCTCGTGGCCGCCGAGCCGGAGCCCGAGGCCGGGCAGTGGCACGCTGGTGACGAGGATGTCGTACCAGAGCCGGGCGGCCTGGCCGACCAGCGGCCCGCCGAGCCGGTGGCCGAGGGCCGGGACGTGGTCGGCCAGCAGGGCCACCGCGCCGGCGCCCCGGTTGGGGCCGGCGTCCTTGTTGCGGACCATCGCGGTGCGCACGGCGTGCAGGCGGCCCAGCGGGTCGGGCTCACCGACCGGAAGCCGTATCAGATAGCCGGAGAGCCGGTTTCCCTGCGGCTGGGCGGCGTGCGGGCGGCGCCGGGAGACGGGGATCAGGGCGCGCGGCGCGACGCCCCTGCTGCCGTCACCGCGTTCGTCCAGCCAGCGGCGCAGGGCGCCGGCGACGACGGCGATGAGGACGTCGTTCACGGTTCCGCCGGCGCTCTTGCGCACGCGGTGCACGTCGTCGATGTCGAGGACGACCCCGGCGGTGCGGCGGGTGCCGCTGGGCGCGGAGGTGAGCGCGGGGCAGGGGCGCATGCCGAGCGTGGACCGGGCCAGCGAGGCGCCGATGTCCAGCGCCCGGCCCATGTCGGACAGCGCGCCCCTGACCAGCCCGGGGACCAGTGCGGGCAGCCGGCGCACGTCGGACAGCAGGCTGCGCGGCGGCTCGATGGCGCGGGGCCCGCGCTCGGGCAGGTCGACGGGGTCCAGGACGCCGGCGGCGAGCTTCAGCGCGCGCAGCCCGTCGGCGAGGGCGTGGTGGAACTTGAACAGCACCGCGAAGGACACGCCGTCCTCGCCGGGCAGTACGTGCGCCTCCCACGGGGGCCGGCCGCGTTCCAGCGGGCGCTCCATCAGCCGGCCGGCGACCGCCTGGAAGTCGTTCGTCGGAGCGTGCAGCCGTACGTGGTTCAGCGGGTCGAAGTCCGGGTCCGTCTCGCGGGCGGCGCCGCCGAAGGCGAGCGGCTGCCACAGGTCGCGGATGCGCAGCCGCAGGCCGGGGACGGCGGCTGCGCGCGCGGCGAGCAGGTCGGCGGCGTGGGCCCCGGCGGTGGGCGAGTGCGCGGCGAAGACGCCGAGGGCCCCGAGGTGCATCGGGTGCCGGTCGGACTCCATGTTCCAGAAGGCCAGGTCGAGTGGAGCGAGCAGGTCGGAAGTCAAGGGCTTGCCTCACGCGTCGACGACGGGTGGACCAGAGCAGTCAATCCCCGGCGACCGATTACGGTCAAGTACGATCAAGCTACGCACAGTTAACGCCAGATTAAGTCCCGCCCCTGCGGAAGGGGCGGGGTGCGGGAGACGGCCGGGGTCACCGCAGGACGGGCGGCGCCGAGGCGGGCGACGTACCCCACTCCGACGGGCGCGGGCCGACCGTGAACGCCAGCGAGCGCAGGGAGCGCAGCGAACCGGTGGTCAGGTAGGTCCGGCCGTGCGGCTTCCCGTCCAGGTGCACGGCCTGGACGTAGCGGTCGGTGGCCGAGGTGCCGGGCGCGGTCACCGTCAGCCGGCCGCCGGGCCAGTAGCGGCGGTCCAGGGCGAGGTCGACGCGGTCGAAGACCGGGGTGGTCAGGCCCCAGGTGTCCCAGCCGGGCTGGACCGGGAAGATCCCGATGGACGACAGCACGTTCCAGGCGGACATGGTCCCGAGGTCGTCGTTGCCGGTCATGCCGGTGGGCCCGTCGGTGAACAGGGTCAGCGCCGCGTGCACCACGTCCGTGGTCTTCCAGGGCTGGCCGGTGGAGAGGTAGGTGTAGGGCGCGATGAGGTCGGGCTCGTTCATCGGGTTGTAGACGGCGGCGTTGTAGTACGCGTACGGATCGCCGTGCACCCAGACCTCGCGGGCCGTCCTCGCCGGGTCGGCGAGCAGCCGGTCGTAGGCGAAGAAGGCGTCCAGGCGGGCGTTGGCCGCGCGCGTGCCGCCGATCAGGTCGACCATGCCCGGGACGTCCTGCGGGACGAGCCACTGGTACTGCCAGGCCGTGCCCTCGTGGAAGCCGGTGCCGAGGGCCGGGTCGGGCGAGCCGGTGAAGGCGCCGGAGGCGTCACGCGCGCGGAAGAAACCGGTGGCGGGGTCGAAGACGTTGCGGTAGTTCCGCGAGCGGGCGGCATAGCGGGCGGCATCGTCGTGGTGTCCGAGGCCGCGGGCCATCTGGGCGAGCATCGCGTCGGCGAGCGCGTACTCCAGGGTGACCGAGGCGCCGTGGTGGTAGTCGGAGTCGCCCATCTTGGCGTACGGGCGGCCCTTGACGTAGGGCGCGAACCCGTGGGCGATGAACTCGGCGTTGGCCTCCCGGCCGATGCCCGGGTACGCGGCGGGCGGCACACCGTCGGCGTTCTTCCTCAGCGCACGGTAGGCGCGCTCCTCGAAGCCCTTCAGCAGACCGGCCTGGTAGGCGGTGGTCAGGAACGGGGTGACCGGGTCGCCGCTCATGACGTTCGTCTCGACCGGGCCGTAACCCCACTTGGGCAGCCACCCGCCGTCCTCGTCGACCGCGACCACCGACCGCGCCATGTCCCGCGCCTCGCGCGGTGCGAGCAGGGCGAGCAGCTGGGCCTGGGTGCGGTAGGTGTCCCACAGCGACCAGTTCTGGTAGTAGGTGAACCCCCGGGCGCGGTGGGTGCGGCGGTCCCAGCCGAAGTAGCGGCCGTCGGCGTCGCTGCCGATGTTGGGTGCGAGGTACGACCGGTACAGCGAGGAGTAGAAGGTGCGGCGGAGCGTGGGCGTGCCGCCCGCCACCCGGACGGCGGCGAGCCGCCGCTCCCACGCCTCGCGCGCGCGGTGGCGTACGGCGTCGAAGGGCCGGCCGCCCTCGGCGCGCAGGTTGGCCGCCGCACCGGCCGCGTCGACGTACGACAGGGCGGTGGTCGCCTCGACCGTGCGGTCCTTCGTGGTGTCGAAGCGGAGGTAGGCCCCGCCGGGCCCGCTGCGGGCGCCCGGGGTGACGGTCCGCCCGTTCCAGGTGCCGTAGGCGGTGAAGGGCCGGCTGAAGCGGGTGATCGTGTAGACCGTGTACGGGCCGGTGTCCCGGCAGAAGCCGTGGCCGGTGATCTCGGTGCGCACGGTGCGGTCGTCGAGGACCTCCACCGCGCTGCTCACCGGTTTGTGCAGCGCCTGGGCCGCGTTGAGCAGGACGTTGGCCTTGTCGGTGGCCGGGAAGGTGTAGCGCTGCACGCCGGTGCGGGCGGACGCGGTCAGTTCGGCGCGGATGCCGGAGGCCAGGCCGACGCGGTAGTAGCCGGGGCTCGCCTCTTCGTCGTCGTGCGAGAAGGCCGCCGCGTACCGGGCGTAGTCCGTCTGCGTGACCTCGCCGGTGGTGGGCAGCACGGGCAGATCGCCGCCGATGCGGCAGCCGACGCCCGAGAGGTGGACCAGGGAGAAGCCGCGGATACGGTTCTGCGTGTAGTCGTAGCCGGTGCTGTGCCCGGTGTCCGGGGAGAGCTGCACCATGCCGAAGGGCACGGCCGCGCCGGGGAAGGTGTTGCCCTCGTTCTGGCTCCCGATGAACGGGTTCACCAGGTCGGTGAGGTGGCCGTCGGTCCGCTCGGCGGCCCGGGCGGCGGGGGTGGCGATCAGCGCCGACGCTGCCATCACCCCGGCCAGGCAGAGCCGCGTGCGCCGGGTCCCTCTCATGTCGGATGACCTCCGCAGGTTGGACATCGTTGCCTGCATCCTGAGGGGCGAAGGCCGCAAACCCGGGCATCCTTGGTGTTTTATCCGGAACGCGTCGCGCGCGGGGCCGAGCCGGGCCGTCCGGTGACGCGCGGCCGGCAAGCCGGTCCGAAGCCTCCCGGCCGGGGGCGGGCCGGGTGTCGCGGGCCGGACACGAGTACGGCGGCGGACGGGGCGCGGGACCGGCCCGGCCGCCGTGACCCGCCGTCCCGCTCCCCGGTCACGGGACCCGCTGGCCCTTGCCCAGCGCGATGACCCCGCCCCTGGAGACCGTGTACAGCTCGGCGTCCCGCTCCGGGTTGACTCCGATCGTGGCTCCCGGCGGCACCTCCACGTTCTTGTCCAGGACGGCGCCGCGGACCACCGCGCCCCGGCCGACGTGGACGTTGTCGTGCAGGACCGAGCCCTGGACGACCGCGCCCGGGTCGACGCGGACGCCCGGCGAGAGCACCGACCGGGTGACCTGCCCGCGGATCAGGCAGCCCGCGCTGATGATGGACTCGCTCGCGATGCCGCCCGCGGCGAACCGGGCCGGGGAGAGCTGGTTGGAGTGGGTGTAGATGGGCCACTGACGGTTGTACAGGTTGAACGCGGGGCGCTCGGCGATCAGGTCCATGTGCGCGTCGTAGTAGGCGTCCAGGGTGCCCACGTCCCGCCAGTAGCCCTGGTCGCGGGTGGTCTCGCCGGGCACGTGGTTGTCACCGAAGTCGTACAGCTGGGCCTCGCCGCGCGCGGTGAGCCGGGGCAGGATCGAACCGCCCATGTCGTGCACGGACCCCTCGTCCTCGGCGTCCCGCTGGAGCGCCTCGATCAGGGCCTTGGTGGTGAAGATGTAGTTGCCCATGGAGGCGAACACGCACTCGGGGTCGTCGGCCAGTCCCGGCGGGTCGGCGGGCTTCTCCAGGAAGCGCTCGACGGCACGGCCGTCCGGGCCCGGCGTGATCACCCCGAAGGACGAGGACTCCGCGCGCGGCACCCGGATGCCGGCCACCGTCACGCCCGCGCCGCCCTCGATGTGCTCCTGGAGCATCTGCCGCGGGTCCATGCGGTAGACGTGGTCGGCGCCGAACACCGCCACGTACTCGGGCTGTTCGTCGTGGACGAGGTTCAGCGACTGGAGTATCGCGTCGGCGCTGCCCAGGTACCAGCGCGGGCCGAGCCGCTGCTGGGCGGGGACCGGGGTGACGTAGTTGCCGAGCAGGCTGGACATCCGCCAGGTCGTGGTGATGTGCCGGTCCAGCGAGTGCGACTTGTACTGGGTCAGCACACAGATGCGCAGCACGTCGGCGTTGACCAGATTGGACAGGACGAAGTCGACGAGCCGGTAGGTGCCGCCGAAGGTGACGGCCGGTTTGGCCCGGTCCGCCGTCAGCGGCATCAGGCGCTTGCCCTCGCCGCCCGCCAGCACGATCCCGAGTACGGAAGGTCCTCCACGACGCATGGCCGCTCCCCTCACCGTGGTTGACACCATGGCTGCCCCGAGCCGGCCGGACTAAGCCTGCTTCAGGATCTCCTCGTACAGCCCGGCCGTGCGCCGGGCCACCGCGTCCCACCCGAACTCCCCCACCGCGCGCGCCCGTCCGGCCTCCCCCATCCGCCGGGCCGTCCGCGGATCGGCGAGCACGGTGTCCAGCGCCCGGGCGAGCCGGGACTCGAAGTCGTCGCCCACGTCGACCAGGAGACCGGTACGGCCGTCCGCGACGACCTCGGGAATTCCGCCCACCCGGGACGCCACCACGGGCGTGCCGCAGGCCATCGCCTCCAGGTTGACGATCCCCAGCGGCTCGTAGACCGAGGGGCAGACGAACACGGCCGCGTGGGTGAGGAGTTGCACGACCTCCGGGCGCGGCAGCATCTGCGGGATCCAGAACACGCCCGCCCGGACCCGGCGCAGCTCCGCGAACAGGTCCCGGAACTCCCGGTCGATCCCCGGCGTGTCGGGCGCACCCGCGCACAGCACGACCTGGGCGGCGGGATCGATCTCCCGTACCGCGCGCAGCAGGTGGGGCACGCCTTTCTGCCGGGTGATCCGGCCGACGAACAGCACGTACGGGCGGTCGGGGTCGATGCCGTGCCGGGTGAGCGCGTCGGTGCCGTGATCGGGCCGGTAGAGCCGGGTGTCGATGCCGTTGTGCACGACGTGGACCCGTGCCGGGTCCAGCGCCGGGTAGCAAGCGAGGACGTCCTCCCGCATGGCGCCCGACACGGCGATCACCGCGTCCGCGGCCTCGATCGCGGTGCGCTCGGCCCAGCTCGACAGTGCGTACCCGCCGCCCAGTTGCTCGGCCTTCCAGGGCCGCAGCGGCTCCAGCGAGTGGGCGGTGACCACGTGCGGGACGCCGTACAGGAGTTTGGCGACATGCCCGGCGAGGGCGGCGTACCAGGTGTGCGAGTGGACCAGTTCGCGGCCTTCGAGGGCGGCGGCCATGGCGAGGTCCACGGAGAAGGTGCGCAGCGCGTCGTTGGAGCCGTCGAGCACGGACCAGGAGCGGTGGCGTACGACACCGACCCCGCGGCCCTCGCCCCAGCAGTGCACCTCCAGGTCCACCAGGGCGCTCAGCTCGCGGGCGAGGAACTCCACGTGGACACCGGCGCCGCCGTACACGTCCGGGGGGTACTCCCGGGTCAGCAGTCCCACTCGCACCCGACAACCCCTTTGTCCCGGTGGCACGTTCTCCTCATGGTCACCCAGATGCGGCCCGCGGGGAAGAGCGCGGTGGGCGGGTGAGGCAGCAGTCGCCGCAGAGCCCGCCGCCGGGCACCCGGTAGTACAGGCAGCAGCTGCGGCGCCGGAAGGCCGTTCCGGTGCGGGTGCCGGTGGCGACCAGCAGCGGGTGGGCGAACAGTTCGCCGGTGAGGGCGCGGGTGCGGGCCGCCACGTCGCTGCGGCCGTGCGCGCGGGCCCAGCGGCCCAGCTCGCGGGCGGTCGCGGCGAGCGCCGAGCCCGCGTTGCCCCGGAGCAGACCGGCGGCGACGCCGTACCGGGCCCGCAGGGCCGCCGCCAGGGGCTCCAGGTGGCCGTGCAGCACCGCGTCGGCGAGCGTCGCCGCGTCGCCGGGCCGGGGACGCAGCCCGGTGAGCCACAGATCGTCGGGGGCGGCGGCGTGGACGTCCCAGCGCAGCAGGCGCGGGTCCAGGTCGGGCAGCCGGCCGTACAGGACCGCGCAGCCCAGGGCCGCCGACCAGAGCCGGGCGGCGAGCCCCTGCTGGGCGATGGAGGCGGCGACCCGGGGCTCGCGCGTCCCGAGCCGGTCCGCGACGGTGCTCACCCGCACGGTCACCGGATCGCGGTGGCCGCCGCGGGTGTTCCCGTCGTACACCTCCGCGAGGGACGGCAGCCGGCCCGCGCTGCCCCCGGGTCCGGTCGGGGGAGCACCGGCCTGCGCCGCACCGGCGCCGCCGGCCGTGCCGGGGAGTGTGCGCAGCACGAAGAAGCCGCCGAGGGGGCGCAGCGCGGCGAGATCGGGGTCGAGGTCCATGACAGGTACGGGTACCAGGTGCGCCGTCCGGCCGGACGGGCGGGCCCCCGCCTCCGGTTCACCCGTCCCAGGGATGATCGCCCGGCCGGTGTACTCCATCGGCAGTAGGACGCATTGCGTGCTCAGGTACGACGACGCGCAGGGCGCGGGCGGGCAGAGTGTTCGCCATGGAAGCCGACCGTACGCCGCGCCGGGCCCAGGACGCCCGCCGCCCCCGAAGGAGACACCGATGAGCGCCCTGGCGTTGTCCGTGCTCCTGTCGGTCGTCTCCGCCCTCGCCTACGCGGGCGGAGCGATCGCGCAGGAGCAGGTCTCGGTGTCCTCCCCGGACAGCGCGTACCTGCCGCTGCGCCGGCCGGGCTGGTGGGGTGCGCTGGCGCTCAACGGTCTCGGCGGGGTGCTGCACGTCGTGGCGCTGGCCTACGGGCCGCTCAGCCTGGTCCAGCCGCTCGGCGCGCTGACCATCGTCTTCGCGCTGCCCATGGCGGCGCTGTGCGTCGGCCGCAGGGCCGGCGCGACCGCCTGGCGCGGCGCCCTCATGGCCACGGTGGGCCTCGCCGTCCTGCTGTCCCTGGTCGGCTCCTCCGCCGGGCACTCCCTCGACCCGGCCCAGCGGCTCGCGGTCGCCCTGGTCACCGGCGGGGCGGTGGTGGCGCTGGCGTTCGCCGGGCTGGCCGCGCACCGGCACCCGGCGGTGCGCAGCGTGCTGCTCGCCACCGCGTCCGGTATCGCGTTCGGCATGGCGTCGGTGTTCACCAAGACCGTCGCCGTCGACTGGGGCGGGGGCACCGGCCTGGCCGCGCTGTCCTCGCTCGCGGCCATCGGCGTCTTCGCGGCCGCCGGCGTCCTGCTGTCCCAGGCCGCGTACCGGGGCGGCGGCCTCGCGGCCCCGCTGGCCACGCTGACGGTGGTCAACCCGGTGCTGGCCGCCGTGGTCGGCATCCTGATGTTCGGCGAGGTGTTCCGCTACGGCACCACGGGCACCGTGCTCGCCCTGGCCTGCGGAGTGGTCACGGCGGGCGGGCTGATCATGCTGACGACGGAGCGGCTGGAGCAGGAGGTACCGGGACCTGCGGCGGAGCCGGCGGAACGGACGCCGGCGGCACCGGACCCGGCAGGACCGGCACCGGCTGTACTCGGCTTGGCGGTACAGGACTTGGCCGTACCGGACGTGGTCGTACCGGACGTGGTCGTACCGGACGTGGTCGTACCGGACACCGCTGTACCGGAGCCGGCCGTACCGGCCGCGGCCGTGCCCGCTGCAAACGGGCCCGTGTCTCCGTCGCCCGGCCCCTCGGCCGAGGCGCCCACCGCGTCCACCGTGCCCACCCCGCCCGGTACGCCCACCGCCGCCACCGCGGCGCACGCCCTGTCCGACATGCGCCCCGGCGTGCCGCAGCAGCGGCAGGCCGTGGAGGACGCGGTGGGGCGGGCCGCGTTCGCGGAGGCGGACGAGGAAGTGCTGCGGGAGTTGCTCGCACCGGGGCGGGTAGGCGGCGGCGCGGACGCCGGCCGTGGCGAACCGCGGGCCGCCGCCGTGCTTCCCGCGTCGTACACCCCGCTGCCCGTCGGCGTCCATGTGCCGCTGCCGGTCCTGCACAGGCGGCGTACGCGTGTCAGATCCTGACGCCGCCGGCCCGGAGGTAGGCGAGCGGGTCGATGTCCGAGCCGAAACCGGGCCCCGTCCGCACCTCGAAGTGCAGGTGCGGGCCCGTGACGTTGCCGGTGGAACCGGAACGGCCGATGCGCTGGCCCGCGGTGACGTTCTGACCGGCCCGCACCGCGATGGCCGACAGGTGGGCGTACTGGGTGTAGCGGCCGTCGGCGTGCCGGAGCACCACCTGGTAGCCGTACGAGCCGCCCCAGCCCGCGGCCACCACGTGCCCGGCGGCCGCCGCCTTCACGGAGGTGCCGGTCGGGACGAGGAAGTCGACGCCCGTGTGGTAGCCCTTCGACCAGTGGGAGCCGGCGACGTGGTAGCCGGTGCCGACGGAGGCGGACACCGGCGCGACGACCGCGTGCCGGGCCGGTGCCGTCGGGTGGTGCGTGGTCGGATGCTCCGAAGGCGCCTTCTTCTTCGGGGTCTTGGCGGGCCCGGTCCTGGTGGCGGTGGAGTCCAGGGCCAGTCGCTGGCCCGGCACGATGAGGTCGGGGTCGGCACCGATGGTGGTGCGGTTTCCCGCGTACAGCGTCCGCCAGCCGCCGCGTACGTGGTGGTCGCCGGCGATCTCGGAGAGGGTGTCACCGCGCACCACCGTGTACATCTCGGCGCGGCCGGCCCGGGACTGGGGGGTGGTCTGCGGCGCGACGTCCTTGGCGGAACGGGGCTGCGCCGGAGCGGACTTCGTGGCGGCGCTCGCGGCCGGGCGCGTGGCCGCGGAGTCCGGGTGTACGCCGGGACCGCCGCCGCCCCGGGCCAGCCCGGCCCGCGCCGAGCACACCGGCCAGGCGCCGGGCCCCTGCCCGTCGAGCACCCGCTCGGCGACGGCGATCTGCTCGTCCCGGGTGGCCAGGTCGGCGCGCGGCGCGTAGCGGGCCCCGCCGTACGCCTCCCAGGTGGACTGGGTGAACTGGAGTCCGCCGTAGAAGCCGTTGCCCGTGTTGATGCTCCAGTTGCCGCTGGACTCGCAGGCGGCGACCTTGTTCCAGGTCGCCGCGTCGGCGGCGTTCGCGGTGCCGGCGGCGACCAGCGGGAGCGCGAGGCCGGCACCGCCCGCCGTGACGGTGAGTGAGGCGCGGTTGATCCTGTTCGGCTGGTACCGGCGGTGCCGGCCGCGTACGGCCATGTCCGAATTCCCCTCGGCATGCGTCAGGAGGGGAAAACGTAAGCGCGGCGAACAGGCCATGACAAGACTGGGAATCGGCCGCTTGCCAGGGGCAAGTGGCCGGTAACGGACCTTTCTTGGGCGCCCGGCCGACGCGACGTGCCGCTGACTGAGGCGGAGGGCGGCCGCGCTGCGTACACATGCGTGGCGGGTCGGATGTGCGCTCGCCGTAGCGGCACGTCAGGATGGGCGAGGACCCGTACTGACGGAGCCGTAGTCACGAGGCAAGCAGGGAGCGAGCGGTATGAGCACTTCAGCGCAGATCGGTGTCACGGGCCTCGCGGTCATGGGCCGCAACCTCGCCCGGAACTTCGCCCGCAACGGCTACACGGTCGCCGTGCACAACCGTACGGTCTCTCGGACGAAGGCGCTGGTGGAGGAGTTCGGGCACGAGGGGGACTTCGTCGCGGCCGAGACCGCCGAGGAGTTCGTGGCGGCGCTGGAACGCCCGCGCCGCCTGGTGATCATGGTGAAGGCGGGTGAGCCGACGGACGCGGTGATCCAGGAGTTCGCGCCGCTGCTGGAGCCCGGTGACATGATCATCGACGGTGGCAACGCGCACTTCGCCGACACCCGGCGCCGGGAGCGGGAACTGCGCGAGCGGGGCATCCACTTCGTCGGCACGGGCATCTCCGGCGGGGAGGAGGGCGCGCTGCACGGGCCGAGCATCATGCCGGGCGGTTCGAAGGAGTCGTACGAGTCGCTGGGGCCGATGCTGGAGAAGATCTCCGCGAAGGCCGCCGACGGCGCGCCGTGCGTGACGCACGTGGGTCCCGACGGTGCCGGGCACTTCGTGAAGATGGTGCACAACGGCATCGAGTACGCCGACATGCAGCTGATCGGCGAGGCGTACCAGTTGCTGCGCGATGTCGCCGGGTACTCCCCGGCACAGATCGCGGACATCTTCCGCACCTGGAACACCGGCCGGCTGGACTCCTACCTGATCGAGATCACCGCCGAGGTGCTGTCCCACGTGGACGAGGCCACGGGCAAGCCGTTCGTGGACGTGGTGGTGGACCAGGCCGAGCAGAAGGGCACCGGCCGCTGGACGGTGCAGATCGCCCTGGACCTCGGCGTCCCGGTGTCCGGCATCGCCGAGGCGGTCTTCGCCCGTTCGCTGTCCGGTCACGCGGCGCTCCGCGAGGCCTCGCGCGGGCTGGCCGGGCCGACGGCGACGGCCCTGGGCGAGGCGGAGGCGGCGGCCTTCGCGGACCGGGTGGAGCAGGCGCTGTACGCGTCCAAGATCGTGTCGTACACGCAGGGCTTCCACGAGATCGCGGCGGGCAGCGCGGAGTACGACTGGGACATCGACCTCGGCCGGGTCGCCTCCATCTGGCGCGGCGGCTGCATCATCCGCGCGGCCTTCCTCGACCGCATCCGCGCCGCGTACGACGCTCGCGCGGACCTGCCGAGCCTGCTGTCGGACGAGACGTTCGCCCGGGAGATCGCCGCGGCACAGGACGACTGGCGCGAGGTGCTGATCGCCGCGACGCGGCAGGGCGTGCCGACGCCCGGGTTCGCGGCGGCGCTGGCGTACTACGACGCGCTGCGGGCGGAGCGGCTGCCGGCGGCCCTGACGCAGGGGCAGCGGGACTTCTTCGGCGCCCACACGTACCGCCGGGTGGACCGGGACGGCGCGTTCCACACCCTGTGGGGCGGCGACCGGTCGGAGGTGCCGGCCTGAGCCGCTCCTCCTGAAGGGCACGCTCCCGGGGGCGGGCGGGGGCGATTTCGGGCTCGGCGGCGGGGGCGCCTTGGTGCGCTCCCCGGGTTTCGGGCGCGGGGCGCCTTGTCTGCGCCCCCGGGGTCGAGGGCGCAGACCGTGCCGGGGGGAACGCCGGTGCCGGCCGGTGGGGTCAGGTGAGGGGTGGGCCAGGCTCGGGGTTCGGTACGGGTTCCGGCCCCGGGGGGATCGGGGACGGTGACGGTTCCGGCGGGCCCGGAGCCGGGGGCGCCGGCGGCGGGGTCGGGTCCGGGCCCGGCGCGGGCGGGGTGGGCTGCGGGGCCGGTTCCGGTGGCGGGACCGGGGTGGGATAGGGGTCCGGCGGGGTGGGGCCGGGGCCCGGCGCCGGGCCGGGCGGGACCGGATCGGGGTACGGGTTCGTCATGGTGTCCTCCGGGCAGTCACGGGACGTCGCCTCTGGACTACTCCCCCGCCTACCCGATCACCGCGCGGCCACTCACCCGACTCACCCGAGGGCAGCACCCGACGGGTCCAGGGGAGTGGCCGGCGCAGGGGCCGAAGGACAGTGACCGGTGGCAGCGGCTGACCGACAGTGACCGGTGGCAGCGGCTGACCGACAGTGACCGGTGCCAGCGGCCGGCGGCAGCGGCCGTCGGTCAGGCCCCCACGGCCTGCGGGCTGCGCTGCTGGTCCGAGCCGGGCACCGGCTCGGACGGGTCGGCGCCAAGGGACACGATCCGGTTAGCCGCGTCGACGTGCACGACCCGGGGCCGCAGCTGACGCGCCTCGGCGTCGGTGACCTGGGCGTAGCTGATGATGATCACCAGGTCGCCGGGGTGGACGAGATGGGCCGCCGCCCCGTTGATCCCGATGACCCCGGACCCGCGCTCGCCCTCGATGACGTACGTCTCCAGCCGGGCACCGTTGGTGATGTCGACGATGTGCACCAGCTCGCCGGGCAGCAGGTCGGCGGCGTCGAGGAGATCGGCGTCGATGGTCACCGATCCCACGTAGTGCAGGTCGGCCTGGGTGACGGTGGCGCGGTGGATCTTGGACTTGAACATGGTGCGTAGCATGTTGAACTCCTGGAAGACGGCTCCCTGCCTGCTTCGTGCAGGTCAAGGGCGGTCTCGACCTTACACCGACATCCCCGTGAGATGTTTGTGAGCAACATCGCTCCGGTCAGGGAGACGGCTTCCCACCTGGGCTTTCCGTTCGCTCAGGCATCTGTTGGGGACGATCGCCCCAGAACGCGCGGGGACTCATGCTGACCGGATGCTGACTTATCTGGCGAGCTATCAGATATGCGGGAAACCTCTCTGCACACGGACGACGTCTGCCCACCACCACGAGGGTGGTGGAGTAGCGGCGGGACTTGGTGGAGAAGTGGCCGCGGAAGCCGAGCATGTGGGCCCAGGCGCGCAGGCGGAGGTGTTCCAGGTCTTTGCGTGCGCCGAGGGTCCAGGCTGTTCGGATGAGGCGGCGGGCGTGGTCGCTGATGTCGAGTTGGGCGAGTTCGGCGGCGAACTTGAGTGGGCGGTCAAGAGCGCCGGTCGCGGTCTCGGCTCCCTTGGTGGCGTACTTGGCGATGTACGCCGCTACGGCCCGCTCGGTCAGCTCCTGGCCGTCGTTGAAGTCGGCGGAGCGGATGGTTCGGACGTCGAGCTGGCGGCCGAAGGTGAAGGTGTGGGCGCGGTCGTCGATGACCGGGCCGTCGACGCGGACCTTGGCAGCGGCGACGCGGATGGCGTCGGTGAGGAGTTCGGCCGTTGCCCAGGGCGGGGGCGGGGTGTCTCCGCCGCTGGCGCCGTCGAGGCGGATCACGGCGTGGAAGTGGACGGCTCCGCGCTTCTGGTACTCGGCGACCTTGGCGAAGGAGACGCGGGCGTGGTCGCGGAACCGGCGCTGTGACAGGCCCGCGCGCTTGGCGACCTCGCGGCGGAGGTAGGTCGAGAAGCGCCGCCAGAGCTGTCCGGCGTGGGCGTTCCAGAGGACGGCCGTTTCGTAGTCGTAGGTGTCCGGGTTCAGCGGGGTGCCAAGGGTGTCGTCGTCCTGGTCGTGGTGGGTGCCACAGCGGCAGGGGCGGCCGTCGGTGCGTGCGGTTGTGCACCGGGCCGAAGCCGGGGGCGGTGAACGTGGCGAAGACGCGGGGATGGGCGGCGACGTGTTCCGGGGTGCCCTTGCCACCACGCAGTCCGGCGGTGATCAGATGGAAGGTGTCGCGGCGGTAGACCTCGGCGCAGGCCGGGCAGCGGGTGGTGCGGCGGTTCTTGCAGCGCACGAGGAGTTGGCCGGCCGGGAGAGTGGCCGAGTCGAGGTGGTGGAGGACGCGGCCGATCTCACCGGTGGTGGTGTCGACGCCGTACTCGGTGCGGTGGCCGTCGAGGCGGATCGGGTGGGTGCAGCCGCCGAGCCCGGAGAGCTGCCGGAGGATACCGGGCAGGGTGCCGTGTTCGGCCAGCCTTGCGAGTTCCGGGAGCGGGGGCGGGGTGGTGCGGGTGAAGATGGCGGTCTCCTTCTGGCTGGATCGGTCAGGAGGGAGGGGCCCGGGGCGGCCGGATGCTTGGCCGTGTCGTGGCCGCCCAGGGTCAGGCCGGCCGGTCAGCGCCGGTGCTGGTCGCGGACCAGGGTGCGCAGGACGACGGCGGCGACGCCCACGGAAATCGCCGTGATAGCGACGGCCGCCAGAAGCGCGGTGAGGACGACTCCACCGACGAGCACCGCCACGACCGTCTTCTGATCGATGGGGAGCGACGGCAGGCCGCGTCGGACCGGTGCCGGGCCGGTCGGGATGTGGGTGTGGGCGGACGGCGGGGTGGGGTTGTCCGGGTACTTGGGCAGGAACACGGTTGACCTCCTTTTATCTACTCGTCTAGTCATGTGAGCCGTTTACGACGCTCACGCCGGAGCGCGTGCCGGACTCGATGGAGGGGGCGAGGAAGGTGTGCGAGAGCCAGAAGCCGAACAGGGCGATCAGGACGACGATCCAGGTGCGGACGCCGAGGAACTTGATCGCTCCCCAGGCGAAGAAGCCGAGGACGACGACGAGCGGCAGGCTGACGGTCACGGTTGTCCGGGTCCTTTCAGCGGACGGGGCAGCGGTGGGTGCGGGCGGCCAGTTCGGCGGCGGCGCGGCTGTCGTAGTCGGCGGAGAAGCCGCAGCGCGGGGCGGTGCAGGCGGCGGTGTGCTTCTCGCGGCCCCGGCCGTCGTAGGAGGTGCCGACCTGGACGGGGCCGATGCGGGTGACGTTGCGGAAGCTGCGGTTGGCGGACACGCGGTCTCCTCTCAGAGGTGGGCGGCGATGGCCTCGGCCATCGGAACCGGGACGCCGAGGCGGGCGCGGAGGGTCAGAGTGTCGATCGGGGCGCCGGTACGGGCGTGGTGCTCGGCGGCGACCTTGCGGGCGTGGGCGACCAGGGCGGAGGGGACGACGGGTACGGGCGAGTGCTGCGGTGGCCCCTCGGTGACGCGTTGTGCGGGTGGTTCGGGCGCGGTTTCGGGCTCGTCCTCCTGGTCCTCGATGACCTCCGGTTCGGGGTCCGCCTTGGGCGTGCCGTGAGCGAGGAGGGTTCCGCCGAGGAAGGCGACCGCAGGCCAGCCCGCGACGAGGATGCGCAACCAGGCCGGGACGTGGCCGAGGTCGAGGAGGCCGGCGGTGGCGACGTTGGCACCGAGGGAGGCGGCGAGGGCGATGACGAACCAGCACCAGGCCGCCGCTTTGCCATGACCCGAGCGCAGTCGACGCCAGGCGGCCACGAGCAGCAGGTCGACGGAGACGAGGTAGGCCCAGGCCTTCCATCCGTCTTGTCCGGCCGCCACGGCGACGTCGTGCAGGTGGGCGAAGGACAGCGCGGCGGCGATGAGCGCTTGGACGAGCACCGCGTCGACGCGGGCCAGGTGGGCGCGCATGATGCGGCTCCTTCCGGAGTCGGGCGGGGGAAGGTCAGTCGGCTACCGGGTGAGGCAGGACGACCGGGGTCGCGCTCTCGACCGGACGCACGGGCACGTCTGGCCGGAAGGGCCTCAGCGCGGTGAGGTCGGGCACGAGGTTCGCCGCCCTGCGGCAGGTCTTGGCGGCATCGCCCAGGGAGAGGTACGGCGTGCGGATGCGGGACCAGCCGCCGGAGGTGTCACCGGCCACGGCCAGGCCGGGCCGTTCCGGGGCGATGGAACAGGCGGCCACGACCGCTTCGGGGGCGATGTCGCCGAGCGCCATCTTGGCCGAGGATTCGTCGTTGACCCGATGGCAGACGCGGCCGGTGAGCTGGGCGCGGAGCATGGTGGCGCCCTTGCCGAGTTCAGCGCCGAAGCGTTGCCCGCACACCTCCAGGTACATGCCGGCCGCGCGGCCGAGCTGGGCGAGGCGGATGAGCTGCGTGACCATCTCGTCGCGCCGTTCCTCGTCCTCCCTCGTGGCGACCATGAAGAGTTCGGCCACCTCGTCTACGAACAGCACTACCGGCACCGGACGTTCGTGCTCGGGCAGGCCCCAGATGTCGGAGGTGATTTCCTCGTCCGGGGTGCCGGGGGCGATGCCCTGCCGGACCTTGATCAGGTCGTATCGGTCCTCCATTTCCTTGACCAGTACGGGCAGCAGTTCGGCCGCCTGTTGCGGGTCGGTGACGAATGCGGAGAGCCGGGGTGCGAAGGGGGCCAGTTCGACGCCCCGCTTGCAGTCGATCCCGACGAGGGCGACCGGCTGAGGGGCGAGCCCGGCGATGAGGTGGCGCAGGTACATGGACTTGCCGGACAGCGTGGCGCCCAGGGTGAGCTGGTGGGGAATGGTGCGGTAGTCGCGTACGAACGGCATGGCGTCCTCGCGCAGGGCGACCGGCACCTTGAGGAAGCCGCCCGCGACCTTGCGTGGCATTCGCACTCTCCGTAAGACGTCATAGCCGACAAGCCGCAGCTCGACGACCCCCGGCTTGACGGTCGTGACGTACACGGCGTGAACGCCCCAGGCGTGCCGCAGCCGTTCGGCGGAGGCGGCGACGTCGGCGGGTTCCTGGCCTGGCGCCAGGCGGAGGCGTATCCGCAGCCCGGTCGTGGTGGGCCGGATGAGGCCACGGCGCGGCGGTACGGGCCGTACCTCGCGCTGTGTCATGGCCTTCACGGCGAGCACCCGCAGCCGGGAGGGTGCCACCGTCAGGCCGCATGCCTCCATGACCGAGCCGTACGAGCTGAGCAGCCGGATGGTGGACACCGGCAGGCCGACCGTGGACCAGTACGCCGCCGGGTGCTTGGCCCGGGCGTAGGCGGCCCCGCCGCCGAGCGCGGCGACAGGACCACCCACTTCGAGAAGCGTCGTCAGGTCGGACATCAGGCCGCGGCCCCGGAGACGGCCGGGAAGGCGGCCGGGGTCACTGCGGCGGCCCGGTAGGCGATGCCGTGGCGCTGCTGACCGTTGAAGACGGACTCCCACGGCCGGGCGACGAGGCCCGGCAGCGAGACCGGGGCCCCGAGGGTCAGCCCCTCGGAGATGCCGCCTTCCGGAACGGTGACCCTGATCAGCGACGACTCGCCGTCCTCGATGTAGACGACGCCGATGGTCATCAGCGCCTCACCGCTGTTGGCGTCCTTGGCGATCTCGCCGGTCTGCCGGTCGCGGACCTTCAGCTCGGGGGCCTCGGTGAGGAGGATCGTCGCTCCGGAGGTCTCCACGCGGATGGTGCGCAAGGCACATTCCTATCTACTCATCTATACAAGATGGGTTCTGTGAGTCCCTTGATCGGGATCGCGCACTCACCTTGCCGCACAACTTGCCCACTCGTCTATACGAGTAAGCGTGTTGGGGTGTACGAGTTCGGAGAAGCGTCCCCGCGCACCACCGCAAATCATGACGATCAGGTCGCAGGAAGCTGGTACGAGAGGACGTACGCGTCCGCCGCCATCACCGTGTCGCAGACTTCGACGGCCCGCCCCTCGGTGTCGAAGGCCGTCCGGATGAGATGGATGACCGGCACGCCGGCGGCCAGCCGGAGCGTCTTCACCTCTGCGGGCGAGGGCATCCGGGCGCGGATCTCTTCCTCGAAGTGGTCGAGGCGGTGACCCAGCTCTTCCAAGCGGGCGTAGATGCCGCCGGGGCCGGGGTTGGGTTCCGCGATCGGGGTCCCGCGGGCGATGTCGAGCGGGAGGTAGGAGGTGGCGAACTCCACCGGCCGCCCGTCGAGCAGGTACCGGCGCCGACGAGCCAGCACGCGCCGCACCGAGCCCAGCCGGGCGGAGACGTCCTGGCTGGCCTTTTCCTCCTTGACCTCCAGGCTGTCCACCTGGGGATGACTGCCGGCCGCGTCGGCCTCCACGATGAACGCGGACTTGCCCTGCTCCCTGTGTCGCCGGGCGAAGCGGTCCGAGGCGAGCCGCCGCACGGGCGGTCGTGGTCGCACGAAGACTCCCCTGCCGTGCTCGGCGTGCACCAGGCCTTCCCCTTGGAGGATGGAGAAGGCGTTGCGGACCGTCATCCGGGACACCCCGAAGTGGTCGACAAGGTCGGCTTCGGAGGGCAGCTTCTCACCCTCGCGGAATCGCCCACGGTCGATGGCCTCGCGCAGCTGGTCGGCGATCTGCCGGAAGACCGCACGATCGCTCGTGGGGTCGAGATCACCGAGGAGGCCCGAAGGAAGAGGGCTCACGTGAGTACTCCTTTAGGTATCTAGACGAGTGGGCGAGTGTTGTTGCTACGGTGGAGAGCCTAGCCAGCCGAGAGGGCCGAGGAACGTGAGCACTGAACGCCCGCACTCCGTGAGCGTCGCCGGGGTCGTCGTGGACGACCAAGGCCGGGCCCTCCTGATCCAGCGCCGGGACAACGGCCACTGGGAACCGCCGGGCGGCGTCCTCGAACGCGAGGAGACCATCCCGGAAGCCCTCCAGCGCGAAGTCCTCGAAGAGACCGGCATCAAGATCGCTCTTCCGGCGACCCTGACCGGCGTCTACAAGAACATGACGGGCCTGATCGTCTCGCTGGTCTTCCGCTGTGAAGCCGCCGACGGCGTGCCCACCACCGGTGACGAGACCCGCGCACTGCGCTGGGCCACCCGCGAAGAGGTCACCGAGCTTGCCGACGAGGCCTACGCGATCCGCGTCCTGGACGCACTCGACGCGACGACCCCGCCGGCCATCCGCGCCCACGACGGCGTGAAACTCGTCTAGCCCGAACCCGCTGCACATGGCGGCCTACCAGCGTAAAGGAACTTGTATGCACGAGTATACGAGTAAAGCCCGGGTCTGGGGGCTGAGTTGCCCAAAATTCCCCGAAGAGGTGAGCCGGGCCCGTCGATGGACCCGTGACATCCTGCGCGACTTCCCCTTAGCGGAGGACGCCGAACTGATCGTGAGCGAGCTGAGCGCGAACGCGATCCTTCACACGGCGAGCGGCCGGGAGCACGGCAGCTTCCACCTGGCCGTCGCGGTCTCCGCTCAGGTGGTGGCGGTCTCGGTCACGGACGACGGCGGCACGGGGACGGCCCCGAACGTCGAGCCCCAGGACCAGGACGCCGAGCACGGCCGGGGCCTGGGCATGGTCAGCGTCATCGCTCACCGGGTCGTCGTGCACGACAGCGACCAGGGCCACACGGTCACCGCGGAGCTGTACGCGGACGCCCGGCGGGGAGGCCACCCGTGCTGATGAGGCCACCGCAGCGGGGCTACTGGTGCGAGTGCTGGACCGAGGACCTGACTGAACAGCGGGGGCCGGCACTGCTGGGGTCCTTCGATGCTTACTCGGCACCCCAGGCCGACCGTTGGGTGTCGGTCGCACTCCGCACGATCTCACCGGCACTGGACGCGGACGCCTCCGACGAGGCGTGGGAGTGGCTGTACGAGGGCCGCATCGAGACCCGACGAGCCTTGCTGCGCCCCGAACCGTGCACGGTGTCCGTGACCCACGCTGATACCCGCATCACGTGGACGATTCGACCGGTGCTCTTCCTCCCACTCGCGCACCGTCAGGCGACTGAACTTCCGGCGTGTGCACACGACTTCAAGCCCCGCCAGACAGACTGAGTTACAACTTTCTCTACGGGTTCAAGGCGGCTCGCTCCGCTCCCCGCGCGCGGCCCGGCCCCCGGCCGGGCCTGCGCTCCTGTCTCCGCCCCGCTCCAGCCCGGCCGGCGCCCGTGCCGCGCGCACAGCAATCAGCCACCTGACGCCAGAGAAGGGGCACGTCGTGGCTGGGGCGGTCGGCTCCACGGCTTTAGGCAGCCACTTTGGCGCGAGCCTCGCAGATCATGGCCCCAACGTCGTGCTTTACCGGGCAGGTCCACTACCTGCCCGACGCGCCGGAAGCTTACGGGGCCATGATCACTCGCGCCAAAGCAGCTCCAGCCTAAAGCCGCTCCACCGACCTGTTGGCAGAGTTACCGTCGCTTTCGAAGCTTCTTCAACAGCTCACTTGCTTTGGCCTCAAGCCTCTCGGCCTCCTGCGCTTGCCGCGAGACGGCACTGATTCGCTCCTCATCCGTCTGATACGGATAGGTCAGAGACCGCCGCATGTCGCGGTAGTAGGAGGCCACACCCTCCAGTTCGAATCGGAGAAGATCGTCACGGACTAGATGGGCCAGCTCCTTGATTCGGTCGGCCACCGCATCACCGCCAGCCTGAGCGAACCAAGCCTCATCCCTGTAGCCGACGGTGGTGCTCAGGGCGACGTCACGGACTTTGCCGATCAGCGAAATGAGCTCTTCGGGCCCAGCCCTACGCGCACGCCGGTTCTCACGCTGCTGGCTCCACGCTGCCCAAAGGCCAGCCGGGCCACCGATTGCACCGACGATGCCGCCAGTGGCACTCAACCAGTCCGTCGCCGCCGACATCGCCCCTCCAACCGTGCGCGCTACGTGTCCGTCGTACCGGCAAACCGCAGGGATCCAGGGACACGCACGGAACAGTACGACCGCAACCGGCCCCCGACCAAGACTGCTGGTCAGGGGCCGTTTTTACTGCTCTCAACGCGGCGGGTGTGGTATTTGCACCCATGGTGACATCGCTGCCACGATGGTTTTCAAGATCCCATGCGGTTGTCCTCATTGAGCACTGGCGGCCTCACGGCAGTCGGCTCTCGCGGTGAGAGGTCACCCTGCCTGCATCCGCCAAATCAGCCAGCTGACGACTGCGCCGCCGAGCGTGTACGCGGCGCCCTTAAGGGCGTTCATGAGAACGATGCGCAGGTAGCGACGGATGCGGCGGCGCCACCGGGTCGTAGAGTGTGGAGCAGGACGTCCCGTAGAGGGGAGTCCAAGGGAGTGCTTGTTCAACGGGTACTCCGAAAAATCCAGTGATGTGTGCTGGTGATGCCGCACCGCTCCGCCCGGGCGCCAACCACATGCGGAGCGGTGCGGTCTTCATTCCTTCGGGACCGTGCCCGAAGGAACCTCAGTGTCGGCCTGCTCGTCGGGCGTCGGATCTCCGAGACCGCGAGGAGTGAAGGGTGGCAACAAGCCGTACACGGGACGCGAGCCCCGGCCTGATCGAGTCTTGAGGGTGTCGAACCACTCGTCGTCGAGGTGAACGAGGATGCCGTGCTTCCGCAACTCGTTGATGCCCTTGCCGGCAGTGTCGGCCGAGATGCCGTACCACTCGGGCATCCGCTCCTGGGGGAGGGTGAACTCGAGCTTCCTTTGGGTCAAAGCGATCAGGAGAATGGCCTTCCCTGGAAGGGATAGCGTGTTGTGCCAACCCTTTTCCCAGTACTCGTACGGTAGCTGGAAGTAGGGGTCTCCTAGATTTTCACCCGGCGACGTGTACGGCCGCCCAGAGCCGTCTTCGTGCAGTTTCGTGATGGTTGACTTGCCGCCCTCACCGCGAGCTCGTGAGATGAGGTGCAGTTCCTTGAGGACTTTCCACGCGCGAGACACGGCGGTGGTACCTGCTGTCTCATCGAAGATGCCCACCGATCGGGCCCACGTCGTGGACCACTCGGTGACGGAGAAGTCTCCGCCACTAGTCACAGCACTGAGCAACAGATACAGGTCCAAGGGTCGCTTAGCGGAGCGGCGTACTAGATAGGCCAGAGCACCGGGTGACTTTGTGCCGCCCTTGTTCATCCCCCTCTGGAGGAAGGCTCGACGGATCGGCACTGTACGGGTCGGACGTTGAGAACGATCAAGGATGAGCTTGATGGTCTCAGGTTGCCCCAGAGGCGCTTCCCTTGGCGTCTGAGGTGAGTTGAGACCGCGAGGAGGGGTCGTCATGCTGGAAGCATGGCACGAACTTGATGCCTGTCGCCCGGTTGAGAAGACATCTTGGGCGACATCGACTTGCCGTTTCAGCGGATGCCATATGATGCCTGGATCATGTCTCGTAGGACACCTGGTTAGATGACAAGTAACGATGACACGTTACTGTGCCGAGTTGCGGGGCGGCGGCGAACTGGCCAGCTCCCACAGAGAGCTTGACTCGCGACCCACGCGCCGCGAACTTGTCTAAGTTCCGCTGCGCCCGCCCCGCAGGTTCCGCTACAGCACCGTGGAGTGCCGTAGAGCAGTGCTCTCCGAGCGTGGGGCGGTACAGCAGCGAGGTACCGCAACCCCAGTAACCCTCCCTGCCTAGTCGCGACCACGAACGGCCGTAGGGCAGCTGGTATGACCGCCACTGACCGATCCGCATAGAGCTGCCCCATAGAAGCCCCTGCCGGCTTCGCCCTCCCCTGCACACGGCTCATGAACGGAGCCGGTCTATACCGCGACCCCGACAACGGCAACTGGCATACCTCAGAAGGCCAACTGGTCGTGAGGGCCCTGCGAGGCACCAGGCCCACACGGAACGATCAACACACTCCTGGCCCGGCGGGGCTGGCTTACTACGTCTCGAGCAGCTACAGATGCGGATTGTGCTGGGCATGTTTTGGCGAATGTCAGCCCCACAGCAATGACCACCTGCGCACCTGGCGCGAGTACAGCCAGACCGCGCTCCTTACCCTAGATGCAGGCGGGGCTCGCAGCGTCCCGGCTCCTCTCCGAGGTTCGGCGGAACCAGGGACTCTGACTCCCGCGTACGGCCGCTGCCCGGGGTCCGCCCATACCGCAGCCCGGTTTCACCGTGAGCCCACTGCGGGGTATCGCTCGGCTGCCCTGCACATCCGCCGTGCAGGGCAGCCACCCACCGTGGTGGGCCCGGGTTGGAATCTACTGGCTACACCGCATGCTCTCGCTGCAACGGCGGTAGAGGGGCTGGACACGACGACCGCCTCTCAGGCGTTCTCGTCATGGATCCGCGCACCCAGATCCTCCCCTCCGCCCACTCCAGCGCCCACGCCTTGAGTCCTTCGATCTGCCGGGAGGTGAGCCCGTACGCGGTGTAGTCCTCATCCTCGTACCAGTCCGCGCCGATAAGCCGGTCCCTGAGGTCTTCAAGGCTGAACTCGTCGTGGGCGCGAAGGCGGCCCAGGGATTCGAGGTCGGCGTTGGAGCGGCGGCGGGAGGCGGCCTGGACGTCGATGAGGTCACGGACGGTGCCGCGGTCGGCGAGGGTACGGACCTTGGTGCCGATCACGTCGTCGAGGGAAAGAACGGGGCCGTAGGGGGTCTGAGCGGGCGCAGCCCAGAACGCCTCCTTGAGGACGTCGACCTCGCACTCCTCGCCGGTGTCCGGATCGGTGACGAGGAACCGGCCGCTGAGCGGATCAGTCTGGACGTGCGTCGTCCGCCATCCGCGCTCGCTGAGACCCGCTGTGAGTGAGGCGACGATCTCCCGCATCGGAGCGGGGTTCTCGGTGGCGACGTCGCGGCCACGGCTGAAGCGTTCGACCAGGCCGTGGGCCTGCACGGCGTATCCGCCGGTGAGGACCAGGGGGTAAGGGGAGCCGATGTCGAGAATGTCGGCGAGGAGACGCTCGTGGAGATGAGTGAGCTTCACGCGGCGGTCGGGTCGGCCAGAGCGGTGCGGAGCAGCTCAGGGAAAGCGTCCTCCCAGACCTCGCGGATGTAGGGGCTTATCAAGCGCCGCAGCACGGGCCACTGCTCGGTGAGCAGCCGGTAGTGCAGGAGGGCCATCAAATCCTCACGGAGTCCTTCGGCGAGGACGGTCCGGTAGAGCGTCATGCGGGACTTCGGGCGGTCCAGGCTGTAGCTGGTCCGCCCGGACCAGACGATGTGGAGCGGCAGATCCACGTTGCCCTCGACGGGGCCGGCCAGCTCCTGCAGACGCTCGGGCAGTCGGCTGCGGTAGCGGTCTCGCAGCACCTCGGCCCGGGGGGCGGTGATCGTCGGGTCCATGCATCCAGTATCGCTGCTGGGAGGCTGCGGCGTGGCGGATACGGGGCTCCGCTGTCGTACGTACGGGTCGGGCGCCGCCCGCCCCTCCCTCGGACGCGCATCATGGCCTACCCGTGCAGCCCCCCAGGTGGCGCGGCCACCGGCTGCCCTGCCGACCTTGGACCAGCCCCGCTCGCAGCCGCGGGTGATCGTGGCGCAGCAGGTCACGCGGAGGACCGCCGCCATGGAGTCGGCTGCGGCTTCCGTCTCGGCGTCGGGAATGACGACGGTCCCGAGGAGGCCCATGGCGCCGGCGCACTGGACGAGAGGGCACCCGGCGGGCGACGGTCAGGGCATCCCGCTCGCGGTGTCGCTGACCGGCGGTAACCGTGGGCGACGTCACCCAGTTGCCGCCTCTGCTCGACAAGATCCCGCGGGTAGCGGGACCGGTGGGCCGCCCGCGCCGACAGCCTGATGCCCTGCTCGCGGACCGCGGCTACGACCATGACCAGTACCGCCGTCTTGTGCGGGCTCTCGGCATCACACCGGTGATCGCCGAGCGGGCGAGGACCACGGCAGTGGCCTGGACGTCTCCCGGTGGGTGGTCGAGCGCACGATCGCCTCCCTTTTCGACACGACTTCCAGATAGTCCGTTTCTCCGGTCCTCCCTGTCGCGCATGTCGCGTTCCCATGTCGGAGAAGGAAACGGGAAACAGCATCGATCGTCTTGTCCGCCCCGGCCAGACTGCCGCACGCTACGTGCAGCGCCGACTCGGCCGAGGGCGGAAGGGGTTGGAGGTTTCCGTGCCACAGCCGTTCACCGGGTTCGGCGAGGAGTTGAGGAAGCGGCGTCTGGAGGCGGGGCTCAGCCTCACCGCCCTGTCCGGCTCCGTGCACTACAGCAAGGCGCAGTTGAGCAAGGTGGAACGGGGCCTGAAGGCCCCCAACCGTGACCTCGCCCGCCTGTGTGACGCCGCCCTCGGGGCCGACGGGGCCCTGCTGGCCCTGCTCGCACCAGAGACCACCGACCCGCCCGTCGATCCGGCGCCGGGCCATGTCCACGAGGAGGACTGGATCATGCAGTTGTCGCCGGACGGGCCGAACACCTTCCAGCCCTTGAGCCGACGGAAAGTCATGGGTGCCGGTGCCGTCTCGATGATGGCGTGGCGGTCCGACAGCGTGGGCCTGGCCTCGCCAGCCGCGGGCGCGGAAATGCTGGAAGCCTCCCGCTCACTGTTCACCCACTACCGCAGACTCGGCCAGGCGGTGGCGCCCGGTCTGCTCCTGCCCGTTCTGATCGCCCAGACCCATACCCTGCGGGAACTGTCCACCCACTGTGACAGCGGCACCCGTCGCCACCTGCTGGCCCTCGGCTCCCGGTACGCCGAATACGTCGGCTGGCTGGTGCAGGAGACCGGGGACGAGCGGGCGGCTCTGTGGTGGACGCAGCGCGCGGTCGACCTGGCGGCCGCCGGCGGCGACCGGACACTGGCGGGTTACGCGCTGGTCCGCCGGGCCCTGATCACGCTGTACCGGGACGACGCCGAGCAGACGGTCGCTCTGGCCCGTTGCGCGCAGAGCGGGGCCTTGCCCCCGCGCATCCGCGGGCTCGCCGCACAGCGCGAAGCCCAGGGTCACGCCCTTGCGGGTGACCACCGGGCCTGTCTGGAGGCGCTGGACCGCGCGCGTGCAATTCTTGCTCTCCAGGACGAAGGGACTGACGAGCCGGTGATCGGCACCATGCACCTTCCTGATCCGGTCGGCATGGTCACCGGCTGGTGCCTGGTCGATCTCGGGCGGCCGCGCGAGGCGAGCGAGGAACTGGACCGACAACTAGCCCTGGTGGGCGGGGACGCGGTCCGCACCCAAGTCAGGTACGGCGTCCGCCGCGCACTCGCCTATGCGTTGGCCGGCGAGATCGACCACGCCTGCGACCTGGCGGCGCACCTGCTCGACGGGGTGGAGGCCGTGGGTTCCGCCACCGTAACGACAGACCTGAGGCGGCTCGCCCGCGCCCTGGCGCGCCACGCGAACCATTCCTCTGTACGCCGGCTGGGACCGCGACTCGGCACGTTGTCGCGCCCGTCCACCATCTGAAGGAGTCACTGGCATGCCCCACGTGTTCATCAACTACCGCACCGGCGACGGCGAGCGGACCGCGGCCCTCCTCGACCAGGAGCTGTCACGTCGCTTCGGCCAGGACCGCATCTTCCGCGCGTCCAGGTCCATCACCGCAGGGGACGCCTACCCCGAGACTCTCCAGACCGCGTTACGCCACAGCTCTCTGCTGCTGGCCGTCGTAGGACCGGACTGGACGAACTTCCGCAGTCGGCTGCAGGATCCCGACGACTGGGTGCGCAAGGAGATCGAGACCGCGTTCGAGTGGGGGCTCATCGTCGTTCCCGTGCTGGACGGCCGCAAGACCGACCGGCTGAGCAAAGCAGTCCTTCCCCCGGAGCTGGTGCGGCTCGCCGATCTGCAGTCCGTATCGTTCGACAGCACCCACGACACCGAGGCCGGCGTCCGACGTATCGGTGATCTGGTCGCCGAGCTGGTGCCCGAGCTGCGGGACCTGCTCGAGCCCGGCGAGCCGTCGCCGGCGTCGACCACCGTGCACAACACGATCGGGGACGTGAGCGGAACGGCCGTCCAAGCGGGCGACTTCAGCGGTGACGTCGGCGGCACGATCGTGAAGAACTCCCACGGCACAGTCCACACGGGCAGCGGCAGCATCTACAACAACTCACGCCACGTGTCGGGCGACCGCTACATCTCGGGCACCGGGACGACGTACACCGAGGGCGACCACCACGGGGACGTCCACCAGCGGTTCGGGGAGCCGGAGCGGCCCCAGGACGACCGACGGTGAGCACAGAACACACCACCCGGGTCGAGAGCACGCGGGGATTCACGCACACGGGTGACGGCCACATGTTCGTCAACCTCGGCGCCACTGCCCAGGAACCTCGAAAGCCAGTCTTCCGGCACCTCCCCAATGACCAACTTCGCTGGGTTCGACGGGTGTTGGTCGCTCCGGTCAATATGGGAAAAGCCCGGACGACGCTCGAGGAGACGGGCACCGTCATCCTCGACGGTACTCCCGGCAGCGGCCGCTCGGCCACGGCTCGCGTACTGTTGCGCGAACTCCACCATCCCGGCGGGGCCTTCCGTGAACTCCTCCCCGACGAGCTGGACGAGCTGCCGCGGCACGACCCGGCTTTCGTCGACCCAGGCGACCGGCTGCTGCTCGACCTGTCCACCGCGAAGGCCGATCCGTGGGATGCGGCGCGGGGCAACCTGCCCGCCCTGCGCCAGATGGTGCACAAGCGGCGGGCCCATCTCGTCGTCGTCATGCCGCACCACGGGGCCCTCGATCCCGACCTCCAGCACTACCGTGTCGAGATCGGACCGCCGAGCTCCCCCATGGAGGTTCTCAGACGCCACCTGCGCACCCACGGCGTGCCGTGCGAGCAGTTTCTCCGGAACGACGTCACCGTCGACGAGTTGCTGAGTGAACGCAAACCCATGCGGGAGATCGCCGACTTCGCCGACCGCATACGCCGGGCCTGCGAGACGGCCGGGCCCGGCGAGGGGTTCCCCGAGTGGTGTACGGCCGCGAAGCGTGCGCGCGCCGGGCGCCGCGCTGAAGTCGCCGATCACGTCGCCGGTTTGCCCGACGCCTCCCAACGCGCCCTGATGATCGCCGTGTCCATGCTCCACGGCGCGCACGCCGACGTCATCCACCGGGCGGCCGCGCTTCTGCTGAGCACGGTCGGGGCCCCCGAGGAGGAGACTCCGCTCCTCCAGCGCAAGGACCTCGCCCAGCGGCTGTCGGAGATCTCGGCCCGCTCCGGGCCGGACGGTCGCGTGCGGTTCACCGAGCTGGACTACGACTCCGCCGTCCGCGCCCACTTCTGGGACCACATGCCCGACCTGCGACCGCACCTCGGCGCGTGGGCCGCACGGGTCGTCGGGTCGAGCGACCCGCATCTCGTGCCGGACGTCCGTGACGGACTGGTGGCCCGGCTGGCGGGTGAGTACCTGCGGACCGGGCGGACGGACGCGCTCGCCGTGCTCGCCGAGCGGTGGAGCGCACAGGGGGCGGGCAGAGCCGGGTCGGAGGCCGCGGTCCAGGCGCTCACCTGTGGTCTCACGGAGCCCGCCCATGGCAGGGACTTCCGCGAACGGATCTACAACTGGTGCGCGTACGGCCGGCTGACCGATGAGTTCACCCAGGTGCTGGTCCAGGTCTGCGCCGACGTCCTCGCGCTGGACCATCCGGACCACGCCCTGATCCGGCTGCACCATCTCGCCCGGCGTGAGCTCGGCACGGCCCGTGCTCTGCAGTCCCTGTGCGACCTGGTGGCCGGCAGCCGGCGTTTGCTCCGAAGGTTGCTCGACCGGCTGGCACGCGGCAACCTCGCACCGGCCGACCTGGCCATCTTTCTGCGCGTCAGCGATCCGGAGCCCCTCACGGACCGCTCCGTCACCACCCGCGCCCTGGTCGACGAGGACGGGGTACGACACTCCCTGATCACGTGCTGGCGCGCCGTGCTGATCCACGCCGTGTCACGGAAGGACGGGCCACACGTGGCACCACGGGCAGAGATACAGAGCTGGCTGCACTGGGCGGACGAGGGCGCCGGTGACCGGGGGGAGGTCCTCCTCGACCTGCTGGTCGCTGCCGCCGACCGATGCGGGGAGGACCGGGGCGCGGCGTTCGCCGCGTTGTACACGTCCGCGCGCCGGGCGGAGTGCGCTTCTCCGGGCGCCGGCTCCCGCTTCGCCGAGACGACCGACCTGTTGCTCCACAAGATCGGCGTGGCGCAGAACCTCGGCAATGCCGCCCCGCCGGCATCGGCCAGAGGGAGTCGATCATGACGACCGCACGCAGGACGACGACCGTGTTCCTCACTGTTCTGTGTGGCCTGCTGCTCACCATCGTCGGCGTGGTGCAGCGATGGCCCGGCTGGACCTGGCCGGTGCTGGCCGCGCTTCTTCTCGTGTTGCCCGCGGCAACCTTCCGGGTGGCCTCACAGCGCCGCGGCCCGGTGCCAGTCAGCTTCGAGGAGCAGCTCACGGCCGCCCCCGTGGAGCGGACCGAGTACCGCGTCAACCGAGTCGCGCTCCCGAGCCTCTGGGACGACTACCACTTCGTCTTCTCGGCGACCGTTCGATGGTGCTTCACCGACGAGCCGGGGCGCGGCACGGTCGTCAACCCGGCCGGCCTCGCCATCGACGCGGTCCTCAGCCGGGCCCGCGCGATCGCCGAGAAGCGGGCCCCGGCCCACGCCTCGCTCCTTCAGCACGAACTCGGCGGCGCACTCAGCCGCATGTGCCCGGATTCCACGGGCCACCTCCGAGCGATGGCGGAGGATATCAGCCTTACGTTGCCCGACGAGGACCAGGAACGTCTGGACCGGCTCGCCGGCGTGCGCAAGGACGAGGCGGTCTGGGAGCACCAGCGCAAGTACGAGCAGAGCAAGCGCCGGTATCTGGGCGAGGACGTCCTCAAGGACACCGGCAGCGCCGTCGTGTGGTGGCTCACCAAGAACGACGAGCAGGTGGCGAAGACCGTGGCCGACCTCCCCTTGCTGGCGCAGCTGACCTCTGCTGCCAACGACACCGACATCCCCGAGCGCCTGCTCGAGATGCTGCCGAACCGGCCGGGAGGACCCGGGACGCCGGACGTCGGCACGGAGTCTGCCGATCTCCTGGCCCGTGAACCCTCGGCCGCGGACCATCTGTCGGGGTTCTTCGAGGCCATGGGCTTCACGGAGGACGACGACCGGCGGGCGATGCTGGCCCGACAGTTCTCGCAGCTCATCGAGCAGCACAACCGCCACGAGACAGCAGAGGACCTCCTACGCCGGTTCGATCCGCCGCGGCCTCCCACCCCCGAGACGGGAGCGGAACCGGCCCCCGACCCCGGCCCGCCGACCGAGACGGCCTGACCGCCGACCGGGATATTTCATCCCTGCGCATCCTGGAGGACGCGATGGACGCCGAACTGGCCGCGATGGGCATCGGGAGCCGCCAACCTGGTCTCCCTCATGGTCACTGAATCCTGGACTCACGCCCGCGCACTGATGGGCCGGTTCCTGGCACGTGCGGGCGCGGACACCGTCGCGATCACGCGCCTGGACGACGCGCGTGCGCGGCTGCTCCTCACGGGCACCGCGGCGAACGAGCGCGCCGCGTCCGGCATCATGGCCGAGTGGCAGACTCGTCTCTGCGGGCTGGTGGAAGCCGGGGCGCTCACCGGCGAGGAACTGGGTGCTCTCGGGGCGTCGCTGCGCCGACTGGCGGCTGCTGCAGCGGGCCGCCCAGCAACGGTGCACAACACCGTCTCCGGCGGCACCCAGCACGGCCCGATCGTCCAGGCCGGCACCGTCAGCGGCCTGGCCTTCCCGCCCCGGATCCGTCCCCGCGCCGGGAATAGGGCTGAAGACCGGACCGGGTGTCCTGTCGACGCCCGGCTCCCGATCTCTTACGCCGCCCGCCGTATTTCACTGGTGGTCGGTCCGCGAACGGACGGGCCTGCCGCTGGACCCCTACCATTCGCCGAAGGCTGCGTTCGCACATCGGGCGCACCCCCAAAGCGTCACAGGACCCCGGACCGCATGAGGCGTCGACCGCCTCACCGGGCCAGCGCAACCCATCTCTTCCAGCGGCTCCGTGTAGTAGCCGCACGGACCACGCAGTAGATAGCCGTCCTTCGTGGTGCCGTGCATCTCCTCGTAGCGCTCCATCGCTTCTCGCACCGAGCGCGGCAGAGGAACCTCTCGGAACTCCCCCGCCTTGCGGTGCTTCAGCTTCGCCGGCTTGTGCGTGTTCGAGTGGATCTGCTCGTGAACCCGGTAGACGTCGTCCGCCACGACATTATTGATGTTCACCGCGCGGGCTTCCCCGTTTCGCAGGCCGCAGCCCACCATCATCACGATCTCAAGCGAGAGGATGTGATCCGCGACAATCAGCGCTCTCTTCACATAGTCGAGGGAGGGAATGACCACCTTCTCCCGAACGTACTCCGGCTCCTGGACCCCCTTCAGAGGGTCGTCCGCCATGGCACCCTTGCCATAGGCATCCCGCAGGATGACCTTGAGGACACGGAATATGTTCACCTGGTTTCCGCGCCCGACCCCGTCGGTCTCCAACTCATCCGCTCGACCACGATCGGCGTGACCGAGTTCAGCTTTCTTGATCCGAGACGGGGGATGATGTGCACGTTGATGGAGCTGTCGACGTGCCAGCCCGTGGAGTACTCGGTCATCCTCCGCTGCCGGGCCGCCACCGCTTCGCGTATTCCGCGACCGTCTGCTGACCGAGTTCACGGCGGGCCTCAGCAACGGATGGCGCTGTCTTCTTTTTCTCCGCGTAGATCTGCGTCAGTCGCTCGATCGCGTCGTCCTGCGTGCCGAAACCAGCCTCTTCACGCTGTTTACTGAGAGCGTCCCTGAACCGAATCGTGTACGGGTGCGGGCAACGAGTCGGCCTGGAACAACCGCACTCCTTGAAGAAGGAACCCATCCCACGAGCAAGCTGTCGAGCCACGCATCAAGCCTTCCGAGCAGGGCGATGGGCGGCGCAGAAGGCCCCTGCCGTAGACGCAGGTCAGCAAGCCGGACACCGTCCGGCCCGATGCTGACCTTTTGCTGACCTGGAGGCCGCGATCAGGGCTCTGAACTGCGGAAACACCCAAACGCTAGATCTTGGACTTGAACATGGTGCGCAGCATTCAGCACTCCTAGAAGACGGCTCCCTGCCAGCTTTGTGCAGGTCAAGGGCGTCCTTCACTGTACATCGGCATGCCTTCGGCTCGAAGACCCCGAGGAAAATCATGCGTTGCCGTGACCAGGCTTCCCGCCTGCGCGTCTCAGCCGTGTGCGGACGGACACTCGGGAAGTGCGATGTCGCGCACCCCGCCCGGCGGACCCGCGCGGTCGGTGTCTGCCGGCTGTGGCGCGACGGAGGCTTCGCCATCGGCGCCCTGCTCTGCGGCGCCCTCGCCGGCGCCTACGGCCTGACCACCGTCATCCGGGCCGTCGCCGCCCTCACCGCGGCAACCGGACTGCTCGTAGCGGTGCGGATGTACGCAACGCATCCCCACGCCTGCGCCCTCACGGGCCTGGGTACAGCTCGGACGTTGCCCACCATGTCGATCACCGCGATCAGGGTGGAGGATCATCGGGGACAGGGTCTGCAGCCGGACCCTGGCTGTCAGGATGTGCGCGGGGCTACGAGGCCGGATTCGTAGGCGAAGACGACGAGCTGAGCGCGGTCGCGGGCCCGGAGCTTGGTCATGGCCCGGTTGATGTGGGTTTTCGCGGTCATCGGGCTGATCACCATGCGGTCGGCGATCTGGTCGTTGGACAGGCCCTGCGCGACCAGGGTGACGGCCTCGCGTTCGCGGCTGGTCAGCTCTTTCACCTCCGTGCCGGTGTCGGTGGGGAGCGGCTGGGTGACGTACCGGTTGATGAGCTTGCGGGTGATCGAGGGCGCGAGCAGGGCATCGCCGCGCGCGGCGACCCGTACGGCGTGCAGGAGGTCCTCCGGAACGATGTCCTTGACGAGGAATCCGGCGGCGCCGGCGCGCAGCGCGTTGAAGACGTATTCGTCCAGGCCGTAGTTGGTCAGGATGACGACGTGCACCCCGGCCAGATCCGGGTCCGCGGCGATGCGCCGGGTGGCCTCGATGCCGTCGACGACCGGCATCTGGATGTCGATGAGCACGACGTCGGGCAGGTTTTCCCTGGCCAGGACCAGGCCCTCGCTGCCGTCGGCGGCCTCGGCCACCACCTCGATGTCGTCTTCGAGGTCGAGGAGCATGCGGAATCCGCTGCGAATGAGCGGCTGGTCGTCGACCAGCAGAACGCGGATCACGACATCTGCTCCACGGGGAGTTCGGCCTGGACGGTGAAGCCGCGCTCGCTGCGCGGTCCGGCGCGCATCCGGCCGCCGAGGGCCGTGACGCGTTCGCGCATGCCGAGCAGCCCGAGGCCGGGTGTCGGCTCGGTGTCCGGCGCGGCCTTGCCGTCGTCGTCGATGCGTATCGCGAGGGCATCGGGCCGGTAGTCGATCCGGACCGCCGCGGTGGCGGCACCGGCGTGCCGGGCGATGTTGGTGAGCGACTCCTGGACGATCCGGTAGGCGGTCCGGCCCACCGCGGCCGGCACATCGAGCCGCTGTCCTTCGATGGTCAGCGTGGCCTCCAGGCCGGCACTGCCGGCCCGCTCCACCAACTCCGGGATGTGGTCGAGCCCACGAGGCGGGGTGGTGTCGTCGTCGCGCAGCGCTTGCAGGGTCGCGCGCAGTTCGCGGGTCGCCTCGCGTCCGGCCTCCTGGATCGCCAGCAAGGAGTCGGGCACCTGCTCTCCGCGCTTGCGGGCCACGTGGACGGCGACTTCGGACTGCACCTTGATGATCGAGATCTGGTGGGTGAGCGAATCGTGCAACTCGCGCGCGATGTGCAGCCGTTCCTCGTCGGCCCGGCGCCGCGCGGTCTCCTTCCCGGGTGCGCTCGGCTTCGTCCGCCCGCCGCTTGGCCTGCCGTACCGCCTCCCCCGCGGCGAAGGCGGCGATCAGCCAGGCCAGCTCGAGGACGCCGCGGCCCTGCGCCAGCGCCTCGCCCACGGGCCTGTCGTTGACGGCCAACGCAGTGACGGGGAGAGCGACGAGCATGGCCACGGACGCCGCCGCTGTGAGGGCACGGCGCCCGGCCCGCACCGCGCCGTACACCGCGACCAGGTACGAGACGGCGAGCACGTCGAAGCCGGCCGCCTGATACCCCACCGCGCACAGCCCGGTGACGGCAAGCACGGCAAGCGGAGCCCGGCGGCGCGCGGCCAGCGCCAGGCCACCCGCCGCCAGCAGCGCGTAGCCGAGCAGATCGGGCTCCGCGCCGGGGGCCTCCTCGGACCGCCCGGTGCCCAGCAGCAGCGCCGCCACTGCGGCGGCGATCGCCCAGTCTCCGACAGCGGCCGGGACACGGATCCGCCCTTTGTCCATGCGCGCACCTTAGCCGGATGGAGCTGCGGGCGAGTCCCGCTCGTGGACGAGCGGTCGGCTACCGCATCCGTGGTATCTGCGCGGCACCGTGGCAGCCGGGTGCGGCAGCCGCGGCAGCGCAAAGTGCCTGCGTCTGCGGGACGACCGGCGGTGGGTCCTGCCGACATGCTCAGACCCTGGCCAGTTCGCAAGAAGAGAAGGAGAACTTCATGTCAGTCGGATTCGCGCTTGCCGCACCGGCGGCCGCGCATGTCTCGGCCCAGTCGGCCGCCGTCGATGCCTACACCCTGACCACCGGGCGACTCGTGGGCACCGCGGCCGCACTGGTGGCGCTGGCCGGTGTGGTCATCGGCGGGCTGGCTCTGGCCCGCATGGACGGTCGTATCGGCAACGGGAAAGGGAGGGCCGTGGTGTCCCTGGTGGCGGGGCTGACCGGCATGGTCGTCGGCGCGTTGAATCTGGCCGTCGCCGACGGTGGACCCGGCACCGGCAACGGAGTAGTCGGCGGCGCCTCGGCCCTGGTGCTGGGGCTGATCGCCGCAGTCCTCGGCCGGCTGGCTCTGACCCGCGCCAACCGCACCGCCTGACCGCCGCACCGCCTGACCGCCGCACCGCCTGACCGGTTGGCGCAGCGAATACGAGAAGATGCCGCCGAGTACGCGCTGCCGCTGCGGCCGGGAGGGCGAAGACCGAGCAGGTGCGGCGGCTGGCCCAGGGCATGGTGGAGGGCCAGCTCGGTCCCCTTACTGGTCGGCAGCGCGGAAGCGGCGCAGCCGCAGGCTGTTGCCGACGACGAAGACGGAGGAGAAGGCCATGGCCGCTCCCGCGATCATCGGGTTGAGCAGTCCGGCCGCGGCGAGCGGCAGGGCGGCGATGTTGTAGGCGAAGGCCCAGAACAGGTTGGACCGGATCGTGCCCAGGGTCTTGCGTGCGAGGCGGATCGCGTCGGCGGCGACGCGGAGGTCACCGCGGACGAGGGTCAGGTCGCCGGCCTCGATGGCGGCGTCCGTGCCGGTGCCCATAGCGAGTCCCAGGTCGGCCTGGGCGAGGGCCGCGGCGTCGTTGACGCCGTCGCCGACCATGGCGACCGAACGTCCTTCGGCCTGCAGCCGCTTGACGACGTCGACCTTGTCCTGCGGCAGGACCTCGGCGATCACATGCTCAGGCTCGATGCCCACCTCGGCGGCCACCGCCTCGGCCACGGCCTGGTTGTCGCCGGTGAGGAGGATGGGGGTCAGTCCGAGGGCCCGCAGGCGGCGGACGGCCTCGGGGCTGGTCTCCTTGATGGCGTCGGCGACTTCGAGGACCGCGCGGGCCTCGCCGTCCCAGGCGACCGTGATGGCCGTACGGCCGGCCCGCTCGGCGGCGTCCTTGGCTCGGCGCAGCCCGGCGGGCAGGGTCATGGCCCACTCCGTGAGCAGCTGCTCCCGGCCGACGAGGACGGCGTGTCCCTCGACGACGCCCTGGACACCGAGGCCGGGGACGTTGGCGAAGTCCTCCGGAACGGGCAGCGTGCCGACCCGGGCGGCGGCTCCGGCGGCGACGGCCTGGGCGATGGGGTGCTCGGAGGAGTGCTCCAGCGCGCCGGCCAGCCGCAGGACGTCCGTCTCCACCGTGCCCCCGGTCGTGTGCACGGCGAGCAGGGTCATCCGGCCGGTGGTGACCGTGCCGGTCTTGTCCAGGACGATGGTGTCGACCTTGCGCGTGCTCTCCAGCACCTCGGGACCCTTGATGAGGATGCCGAGCTGGGCGCCGCGCCCGGTGCCGTCCATCAGCGCGGTCGGGGTGGCCAGCCCGAGGGCGCACGGGCAGGCGATGATCAGGACGGCGACCGCGGCGGTGAACGCGGCGGTCAGACCGGCTCCGTTGCCGAGCCAAAACCCCAGGGTGGCGAGGGCCAGGGCGATCACGACGGGGACGAAGACGCCGGAGATCGTGTCGGCGAGCCGCTGCGCGGCGGCCTTGCCGTTCTGGGCGTCCTCCACCAGCTTCGCCATACGGGCGAGCTGGGTGTCGGCGCCGACCCGGGTGGCCTCCACCACCAGTCGTCCACCGGCGTTCAGGGTGGCACCGGTGACGCCGTCCCCGACGGTCACCTCGACCGGGACGGACTCGCCGGTGAGCATGGAGGCGTCCACTGCGGAGGAACCCCCGACGACCGTGCCGTCGGTGGCGATCTTCTCGCCGGGCCGGACGAGGAAGCGGTCGCCGACCTTCAACTCCGCGACTGGAACGAGTTCCTCGCGGTCGCCGCGGAGTACGGTGACCTCCTTGGCGCCCAGCTCCAGCAGGGCCTTGAGCGCCGCGCCGGCCTTGCGCTTGGAACGGGCTTCGAAGTACCGGCCGGCCAGGATGAAGGCGGTCACTCCGGCCGCGGCCTCCAGGTAGATGTTCCCGGCGCCGTCGCTGCGGGCGATGGTCAGCTCGAAGGGGTGCGTCATGCCGGGCATACCGGCCGTTCCGAAGAACAGCGCCCACACCGACCACAAGAACGCCGCCGACGTACCGACGGAGATCAACGTGTCCATGGTCGCGGCGCCGTGCCGGGCGTTGGTCCAGGCGGCCTTGTGGAAGGGCCAGGCGGCGTAGGTCACCACGGGCGCCGCCAGGGTCAGCGACAACCACTGCCAGTACTCGAACTGCAGCGCCGGGACCATCGCCATGGCGATCACCGGCAGTGCGAGCACCACCGCGGTGGTCAACCGCTGCCGCAGCGGCCGCAGCTCGTCGGCCTCCTCCCCGGCGGCACCGCTGCCCGGCTCCGGCTCGGTACGGACGGGCTCGGGCGCGGGCTCGCGCGCGGTGTAGCCGGTGGCCTCGACGGCGGCTATCAGGTCCACGACGGCGACGTCCTCGCGGAAGGTGACCTTGGCCTTCTCGGTGGCGTAGTTGACGGTGGCCTCGACGCCGTCCATCCGGTTGAGCTTCTTCTCGATGCGGGCGGCGCAGGAGGCGCAGGTCATGCCGCCGATGGCGAGCTCGACCTCGGCGGCACCGGGCGTGGTGGTGGTCATGTCTGCTCCTCGCAGCTCACGAACGCGGCGGGTGTGATGGTGGGAGGGCGGGAGCCGGGGCCAGGGCGGCCCCCGCCCGGTGGCGGACGGTCAGGCGTCGACGCGGCCGGCAAAGTCGTAACCGGCCTCGTCCACGGTCTGGGCGATCAGCGCGTCGAACGCCTCGTCGGGCGCGGTGGCAGTTGTCACGGTGACGAGCCCCGTGCCGATCTCGACCTCCACGGTGATGACGTCGTCCAACGCGCCCACCGCCTTGGCGACGACACCCTGGCAGTGGGCGCTGCCGACGCCGTCGACCTTGTAGCGGGTCTTGGCCTGGGCATCGGTGTGGCAGCTTCCCTCGGGCGTGCAGCAGCCGGACATCAGTTCCTCCTCGGGACGACCCCAGATACCCGGTGGGGGTATCTGGGGTCTGCATGTATACCCCCCACGGGTATGGGCGCGCAAGAAAATCCGACCCTTGATTCAATACCCCAGGGGGGTATATTGACCTGCATCGAGCCCGCCTGCGGGCAGGACAAGGAGCGACCATGAACACCGGATTGCGGATCACCGTCTTCGCCGCCGCGCTCGCCGCCACGTTCGGCACCGCCTACGGCGTGGGCAGCGGCGTCGGCGAAATCTCCCCCGAGCCTCAGCGTCCAGCACACGAGAAGCACGCGACCGCCCCGCACGGCGAACACCGCGGGGCGAGCCAGGCGCCGGCGGAGCCTCCCGGGGGACTCCAGATATCCGACAGGGGCTACACCCTCGACCTGAAGACCCCGGCCATCGCTGCGGGCAAGGGCACGAACCTGCGCTTCGCGGTCGTACAGGACGCGACCGGGCGCGCGCTCACGGCCTACCAGCAGGAGCACACGAAGGAACTGCACCTGATCATCGCCTCGCGCGACCTGACCGTCTACCGCCACCTGCACCCGGCCCGCGCCGCCGACGGCACCTGGTCCACGCCCGTGAAGCTGCCCAAGGCCGGCGCCTATCGGGTCTTCGCGGACTTCACGCCCCGCGGCGGCGAAGGACTCACCCTCGGTGCCGATCTGACGGCATCAGGCGCGTACGAGTCCGTGCCGCTCCCCGCCCCCGACACCACGGCCGAGGTCGACGGGTACGAGGTGAGTCTCCAGGGCGGCCTGACACCCGCGAAGGGCAGCGAGCTGACGCTGACCGTGACCAGGAACGGCAAGCCGGTACGTGACCTCCAGCCCTACCTCGGCGCCTACGGCCACCTGGTGGCCCTGCGCTCCGGAGACCTGGCCTACCTGCACGTACACCCAGGCGGCGAGCCCGGCGACGGTACGACCCGGCCGGGGCCGGACATCTCGTTCACCGCCACGGCGCCCAGCACCGGCACCTACCGACTGTTCCTGGACTTCAAGCACGCCGGCGAAGTCCACGCCGCCGCGTTCACCGTCCGGGCGGACGAGCCCGCCAAGCGAGCGGACGCCTCCAAAGCAGCCTCTGCTCCGCCGCCGGAGAAGCAGTCCGGACACACGCACTGAGCGGCCGGAGTCCCTCGCCTCCCCCTCCTGGCCCGCCGTCCGGTGGTCATATCCGCACGCCCCCTTGCGGTGGAGCCGTGATCGCCATGCAGCCCGCCCCCAGCACGGCCGGGGCCCGCCACCGGGGCTCAGGCCGGGTCTGCTCGGCCGATGACCTCCCGGAGCTGGTCCGCCGAAGGCAGGCGAAGGGTCGATCATGACCCAGGGCCTGGAGCTCGGTCTCGGACTGCCGCTGTGGCTGGGCTGTCTAGTAGCTGTCGTAGCCGGGCTCACCGTTCGGCCGGTAGACGCCGACGACGGTGCCGCCCTTCGTCGTCGAGACGCTGACCGGTTCCAGCGCAGTGGGGATCGCTCCGTCGGCGAACAGCCGCTTGCCGGTGCCGATGATCACCGGGTGGATGGTCAGCCGGTACTCGTCGACGAGGCCGTGCTGCATGAGGGTCTGGGCGAGTCCGCCGCTGCCGACGACATTGATGTTGCCGCCGTCGGACGCCTTCAGCTTGCGTACGGCATCGACGATGTCTCCCTCCAGCAGCGTGGAGTTCTGCCACTCGACGGACGTCAGGGTCCGAGACGCCACGTACTTGCGCATGCCGTTCATCCGGTCGGTGAACGGGTTGCCGGGATCGGCGGTTGGCCAGTACGACGCGAAGATCTCGTACGTCTTGCGGCCGAGCAGCATCGCGTCGGAGGACTCGTACCAACCGGCGATGGCCGTGCCGACCTCGTCGTCGGCCACCGGTTTCTGCCAGCCGCCGTGCTCGAAGCCGCTCTCGGCGTCCTCGTCCGGACCGCCCGGCGCCTGCATGACACCGTCCAGCGTCAGGAACGTACAAACGATGATCTTGCGCATGGTGCGCTCCCTTCGTCGACGGGTAGACCGCACAGCCGCCGTGAACTCATCGGCGGAACGTCCGCGGCCGACCTCGATCGTGTGGGGAGCGAGCTGAGGTGTGCGCGATTTCGATGACCTTCGATGACCCTGGGAGTGCCGGGGCCTGCCGCGGTGGTCAGCAAGCCGGCGCCGAGCCGAGACCCGCCCGGATCCGTCAGGCGCTCTCGGCGCCGTAGTCTTTCAAATCGCGCGCGAACAGTTCCCAGACCTGGGCGTAGCCGTGGACCAGCTCCGACATCTGGAGCTTGCAGTGGGCGGGGACGCTCTCGACGAAGCGCTGCCGGTCCTGGGCCACCCTGGAGGCGGCGTCGAGCATGCGCAGGATGTGGCGGCCCATCTCGTTGAGCCGCATCGAAGGGTCGCGGCGAAGGGCGTCGAAGACCGACCCGAGTTCCGCGGGTGACCTGGTGCTGTCGGGGCGCTGCTGGGGCGGGCGGGAGGCGGTTCCGTGCGCGGTGTCCTGGTCGGCCGGGTGCCGGCGCCGGCGCGCGGGTACGGGATCCTCGCCGCGCATCACCCTGCTGCGGACGTCCGCGACCGTGGCGGGTGAGATGCCGGCCTGCCGGGCAATGGCCCGCAGTGAGGCGGTGGGGTTCTCCTGGATCAGGCGACCGGCGAGTTCCCGGCCGTGGCTGGAATCCACTGGCCTGGAGCGGCCGTCGAGTCCGATCCTGCGGTCGGCGTGCGGGAGTGTGTCGACCACGTTCTGGCGGATCTCCGAGACCTTACGGGCGGAGAGCCCGGCCACGGCGGCCACGGCCCGGTCGGACCACTGCGGGTGGGAGGCGAAGATGCGTTCGGCGGCGGCGATGCGGTCCTCCAGGGACAGCGGACGGCCGTGCGAGACGTTGAGGGCGACCGCGAGCAGGTCGGCGTCGGTGGCGTCCCCGTCGAAGTAGCGGACCATGATGCAGGTCTGGCCGTTGGCCTGGGCGGCCCGGAGGCGGTGGACTCCGTCGACGACCCGCATGGTGGGGCGGTGGACGAGGATCGGCGGCAGCTCCGACTCGACCTCGGCGAGGGTCTGGGTGTACTCGACGTCCTCACCTCCCGTGCGGGGCGTGGAGACGACGCGCAGTTCGTCGACGTGGACGAGCTCCACCGGTGCGTCGTTGAGGCTCTTGTCGCGCAGCGCAAGCACATAGTCCGAACCGCCGGGCGCGTACGGTGTCTCAAGCTGTTCGGCAGGCACAGCGAAACTCCTGGTCGGCGAGGTCGTCGGAACGGACTGGGAGGATGGAAGTCCTACTGCCATCCTGAGTCCCGCACATCGCCGGCGACGTCCGGGGCTGGTAATTGCCAGCCCGAGTCGCTCTCGCCGTATCCGCCACCCGCATCTGCGGTTGCGGTCAGCCACACTCTCTGAACTCTCGCGTCGGCGGTGACGGCGGTGGTGTCAGCGGCCCACACGGACAAAAGGCCCAGCAATAAGGTACCGGCGGCGACACCGCCGGCGACGATCTGACGGCACATCTCTTTCCCTCTTCCCTCTGGGACTGCCTGCGACGGACATGATTGTTTCTCGCGCCTCCGCGGAAAACGAAGGGTGCGGGGAGCGGGCAAAGCGGCCTTGGCACATTCCGTCCAGGTCCTCCGTCACCAGCCGCCGCCTCCCCGATCCGCTCGGGCGTGAAGAGAGTCAGTCGTCGAGGCCGGGTCGCAGCAGGGGCACCTCCGCGGACTGCAGACGCCACAGCGCGAGGAGCGGATGGGCCAGGACGGCGCGCCCCCAGGCCCGCGCGGCGGCCGCTTCCGCCGCCGCCAGTGTCGCCGCATGGACGTAGACCCCGACGACCGCGCAGGGCCGAGCGGCGGAGTGCAGGGTGACGTGCTCGATGCGCTCCACGTCGGTGGCGGCGCCCTCGGTCATGAGGGCAGCGATACGCGGGGGCAACACGTCGCCTTCGGCATACGGGAGAAGGCGGAGATGGACGAGATACACAGCACACAACCCTTCCCCGAGGGAGGTCGAGCATCGCGCACGAAGAGCACGCAACACAATCACTTCGGTGTTCCTTGAGACGTCACCAGCAGATCGGACTGCGGGCCCTCGTACATCAATGCTCGAGGCGGTGAGCTGTTGACAGCAACGATCGGTGGCTTTGCGTGATCGCATCGTGCGGTTCGGCCGTTCTGGAAGTGGAACAGGGACAGGGCCGCTGCGACGACGCCGATGCGCCATGGGTCGACGCTGACGCGGCGCAGGGCCTCCAAGCGGGTCTTCAGGTCGGCGGCGGCCTAGATGCGGGTACCGTCGAACCAGCGCAGGACCGGCACGGCCTGGCGGAAGGGAACGAGCAGGCGGGTCTTCTGCGCCGGCGGCGCTCACCGGTCGGCGTGGCGGACCAGTTCCCGCCAGGAGCTGCACGCCTGTCCGGAGGCGGGCTCCCGCCGCAACGGCAGGCTCCCTTCAAGCCGCGTCATGGCCTTCTGCTGTCAGCATCTCGGTGGCACAAAGTTGATGATGGAACTCGACCCCTCGGTTAGGCTTGCGAACAACTGATTCGAACTCGCGTACGCGCCGGGAAACACCCGGTTGCGCCCGCCTTGGAATCAACGGGGGCTTCATGCTGATCGATCTCGGGCTCGACGCGGTCGCGGAAATCGTCTACCGGGAGATGCTGGCCCATCCTGGAGACTCTCTTGCCGAACTGGTCAGCCGACTGGGAATGCCGGAGGAGGAGCTGCGGGACGCGTTGAACAGACTCAGCGAGCTCACCCTGATCCGCCCGTCTCCGGAGGACCCCGACCACGTGCACGCGGTCAGCCCGCGCCTCGGCATCGAGATCCTCCTCGCCCGCCAGCAGGCCGAGCTGGCGGCACAGCAGCAGCGCGTCGAGGCGAGCCGCGCGGCGGCCGCGCGGCTCCTCTCCGAGTTCGCGCACAGACAACCCTCCCATTCCGACGCTTCAGTCCATTACGTCGAGGGCTTGGACTCCATACGCGATTACCTCGCCTACCTGAACGACCAGGTCGAGGAAGAATTCCTGACTTTCGCTCCCGGAGGCGCTCAGACACCGGCCAACATGCGGGCTTCACGACCACTCAACAAGCGGCTGCTGGAGCGCGGTGTCCATATGCGCACGATATATCTTGACAGCATCCTCGCCGACCAGGCCACTGCGTCGCACGCGGAGTGGCTCATATCCCACGGTGCGCTTGTCAGGACGGCGCCTTCGCTTCCGAACCGGATGATCATTTGCGACCGGCGGACGGCCATCATCGCCGCCGACAGCAACCACACCGAAGTCGGTGCCATCGTCGTCACCTCGCCTGGGCTCATCTCTTCCCTTTGCGCCCTGTTCGAGAGCGAGTGGCGCAGTGCCCGCCCGCTGAGCGAACCCCGTGCGAAGCAGCCCGGTGAGCTGACTCCACAGCAGGTGACGGCGCTTCATCTGCTGGCGGAGGGAGCCACGGACGAGGCGATCGCCAGAAAGCTCGGGGTCTCGCCGCGTACAGCGCGACGCATCTCGACCGGGCTGCTCAACCATCTCAACGCGCGCAGCCGCTTCCAGGCCGGAGTCCACGCCGTACAGGAAGGCTACCTGCCGGCGACTGCGGAATGACCGGTACGCAGGCGATCAACCACCCTACGGACGACGGATGTTGGCGCAGCGGCCGCGACGCGCTCGCCGCCCACGGCTTCCGGCCCCCGACCCATTCTGGCCGAAATACGACCCGGTGGGGGCCCTGCTCGACCGCCCCTCGCCTCGGTGGAACACGGCCGGGCACGCTCTCAGCCCTCCGCTTGCGGCAGCCCGATTCCTGAACTTCCACTCCGTAACCCCCGTGGAAAATGGACACGTGCGCGTTCCCGAATACTGGCGGTAGTTTCCGCAATGGCCTGGTGACGGACCTTCGGAGGAAATACCCATGCCCGATTGCAGGAACGCATTCGTCGTCGGCACCACCCTGCCGGGACTCGGCCGGGCCGATATCGACCGCGCCGAGCCGCGGCTGGCCGGGAAGGTCGTGCGCACCCCGGTCATACGGTCCGACCAACTGGACGCCCTGTGCGGCGCACGTCTGTGGCTGAAGGCCGAGAACCTGCAGCGCGGCGGCTCGTTCAAGGTGCGTGGGGCGCTTCTCGCCGTCGAGGAGCTGGCCGTAGCGGGCAGCTGCGGGGTGGTCGCCCAGAGCACCGGCAACCACGCGATCGCTGTAGCGCTCGCGGCCCGTGCGCGCGGCCTGCCCACGCTGATCGTGCTGCCATCCGACGCGCCGCCCGCCAAGGTCCGCCGGATTCGGGAGGCCCGCGCCCAGGTCGTGTTCGCCGGTACGACACTCGCCGAGCGGGTGTCCGCCGTCGGGGAGCTCCAGGAGCTGCACGGATACGACGTCGTCGACCCCTACGAGAACCCGCATGTGATCGCGGGTCAGGGCACCGCCACGGCCGAACTGCTCGCCCAGGCCGCGGCGGAGGGCGTCCGCCTCGACACCGTCGTCGTCCCCATCGGCGGAGGCAGCGCGCTCGCGGGTGCCTGCCTGGCCGCCGCCGGGCACGGGGCCGCCGTGGTCGGCGCGGAGCCGGCGGCCGTGCCCGCCTTCACCGCGGCCCTGCGTGCGGGTGAGCCGGTGACGGTCAGCGCGCGCCACACCATCGCCGACGGGCTGCGCCCCGACCGGATCGGTACCCTGCCCTTCTCCATTGCGGCACGCGACGCGGCCCGCGTGCTGACCGCCTCGGAGGAGGCCATCGCCGACGCGCTGCGGGCGGCGCTGCTGCGGAGCCGGCTGCTGGTCGAGCCGGCGGCCGCGACCGCGCTGGCCGGGGCGCTGGAGTACGCGGCCGGGCCTGGGCGCGGCACCGACATAGGCGTCCTGCTCTCCGGTGGCAACGTCGAACCGGGCCTGGTGGCGAGACTGCTGGCCGAGTCGGAGCATGCCCCGCACCCCCTGGCGGGTTGACGGCCCGCTTCCGGCGCACGGATTCCCCCGGACACACCTCGGCCTGAAGACGGTGCGCACCGTCTTCAGGCCGAGGTGTGTCTCCCGTACCGCCGGCCTACTGCCCGGCCATGGCCTCTATGAGGCTCTTCGGGCGCATGTCGGTCCAGGACTTCTCGATGTAGGCGAGGCAGTCCTCGCGGCTCGCCTCGCCGTATACGGAAGTCCAACCTGCGGGCACCTCGACGAAGGTGGGCCACAGGGAGTGCTGTCCCTCGTCGTTGACGAGGACCAGGTAGTTGGCATCGGGGTCGTCGAACGGATTCGTCACCGCATTGTCCTTTCTCAGGTGAGCGTCTCTGATCACGCCGGTGACCACACCAATGGGCCGGGTGCAGGAATTCCACACGTACGCGATCCACAATTCAAGGGTGTTCAACCGTCACCGCGCGCCAGTTGAACACTCGCAACGACGGAATGAGAATCTGCGCTTTTCTTGTCAGGCCAAATGCTGGATGTCCGCCTCCGGCGCCTCCTCGGCGAACTGTGTCCGGTAGAGCGACGCGTACGTGCCGCCCTGCGCCAGCAGTTCCTCGTGTGTGCCGCGTTCGCGGATGCGCCCCGCCTCGACCACCAGGATCTGGTCGGCCTCCCTGATGGTGGACAGCCGGTGGGCGATCACCAAGGACGTACGGCCCGCCAGCGCGCTCTTGAGGGCCCGCTGGATCGAGGCTTCCGAACGCGAGTCCAGATGCGCGGTGGCCTCGTCCAGGACCACGATCGGGGGAGATTTCAGGAGCAGTCGCACCAAGGCGATCCGCTGCTTCTCGCCGCCGGAGAGCCGGTAGCCGCGGTCACCGACGACCGTGTCGAGACCGTTGGGCAGGGCGGAGATGGAGTCCCAGATCAGCGCCGCCTCACACGCTTGGACGAGTTCCCCCTCGGTGGCTTCGGGACATGCGTACAGCAGGTTGGCGCGGATCGTGTCGTGGAACATGTGCGTGTCCTGGCTGACCACGCCCACCGTGTCGCTCAGGGACTGCAGTGTCACGTCCCGTACATCGTGGCCGCCGACCCGGACGGATCCGGAGGTCGCGTCGTACAGCCGGGGCACCAACTGGGTGATGGTGGTCTTGCCGGCGCCGGACGGGCCGACGAGTGCCGTCAGCTTTCCGGCGGGGGCGACGAAGCTCAGCTCCTTGAGGACCCAGGCACCGTCCCCCCGGTCCTTCTCCCGCAGGGCGATCGGCTCCAGCGAGGCGAGTGAGACCTCGTCGGCGGGCGGGTAGCGGAACGACACGTGGTCGAACTCGACGTCCAGGGCTCCCGCCTCGGCATCCGCGCCGGAACCCGTACGCGAGCGGGGCAGCTGACGCGCATCGGGCTTCTCGTCCACGATCGGCTTGAGGTCGAGGACCTCGAAGACCCGGTCGAAGCTGACGAGTACCGTCAGCACCTGAATCTGCAGCCCGGCGAGCTGGTTGATCGGACCGTACATCCGGAACAGCAGCGTCACCATGGCGACGAGCGTGCCGATCCGCAGCTCCCCGCCGATCACCATGCTCCCGCCGAAGCCGTACACGACCGCCGTCGTCATGGAGGTGAGTACCGTGACGACGATGAAGAACATCCGTCCGTGCACGACGCTGAGCACGGTGACGTCCCGGACCCGGCCCGCCCTCTGCTGGAAGAGCGCGGACTCCGCGGCCGGACGGCCGTACAGTTTGACGAGCTCCGCCCCCGAGACGTTGAAGCGCTCGTTCATCATCGAGCCCATCTCACCGTCGAGGTTCATCCGCTCCCTGGTGATTCGCTGGAGCTTGCGCCCGATGATCCGGGCCGGGAAGAGGAACAGCGGCACCATCGCCAGGGCGACGAGGGTGATTTCCCACGACAGGTAGATCATCGTGCCGACGACGATGACCAGGGTCAGCAACGCCGAGACGGCCTGCGTCAGCAGCGAGGTGATCGCCTGCCGGGTGCCGGCGATGTCGGTGTTCAGCCGACTGACCAGCGCTCCCGTCTGCACCCGCGAGAAGAAGGCGAGCGGTTGCCGCTGTATGTTCTCGAAGACCTCGGTCCGCAGGTCGTAGACCAGTCCCTCGCCGATCCTCCCCGAACAGCGGGCCTCGATGTAGAGGACGAACGACTCCATGAGGGCGAGCAGGACGATGCCGAGGGCCAGCAGCACGACGACGTCGTGCTTCTTCGGCACGATGCCGTCGTCGATCATGAATTTGAGCATCAGTGGGCTCGCCGCGGTGATCGCTCCGCAGGCCAGGCTCGCCAGGATGAGCAGCGCCAATGGCCCGCGGTAGCGCACGGCGTAGGGGAGAATGCGCCGCAGTGTTCCCGGCTTGACTCTCTGACGGCTTGTGCCGCCTTCGGCGAACTTGTTTCCCGAGGTGATGCTCGGACCACCTATCAGGGCCATTGCAGATACTCCTCAACCTGTGGATGGAACAGACCGTTCAGCCCGATAGGTGTGTGGACCGGCTCGTTTCCGCCGGGCACGGCTGCCGCCGACCGGTGTCGCCACCGGCCGGCGCCCCTGCCGCGCTGTCAGTCCCGCGGGGCCAGCCAGGCCGCCACCGCGGTCCACACCTCGGCAAGCGTCTCGGGCTTGGCCATGTCGTAGTGGGTGCACGGAAGACCGGTCTCGGAGATCTCACCCGTGATGTAGGGCCGCCAGAGCCGGCCGGTGGGCGCGCCCTCCGCCTTGCTCTGCTCGGCCACGATCAGCAGGGCGTCTCCGTCGAAGCACCCCTGCTCGTGAGCGGCCCGGATCGTCCGGTGGTTCTGGAGGATCCGGGCGAACGTCCGGTACTCCTCGTCGGTGGCCGCGCCGAGGGCGTTGCCCGCTTCCCGGCGTACGACCTCGATCAGCCGGTCGACCTTGGCGTCCACGTCGATCTCGGCCTCGTCGGCGTGGTCGGTGACTCCGCCGTCCGAGCCGTCCTCGCGCTGCCACGGGTACTGGTCGAGGATGACCAGCGCCGAGACCTCCTCGCCCGCCGCCTGCAGCTGGACGGCCATCTCGTGGGCGACCGCCCCTCCGTAGGACCAGCCGAGCAAGCGGTAGGGGCCACTGTGCTGCACGGAGCGGATCCGCTCGATGTAGTCGGCCGCCATCTCCGGTATGGAGCGGGCCAGTTCGGACGTGCCGTCCAGGCCCCGGGACTGCAGCCCGTACAGCGGGATCTCCGCCGGGATGTGCCGGGCCATCGGCATGTAGCACCAGCTCAGGCCGCCCGCGGGGTGGATGAGGAAGAACGGCGGCTCGCTGCCCTGCTCCCGGATCGGCAGCAGCACGTCGAGCGCGTCACGGATCGACGCCAGGCTCATCCGCTTCATCAGCTCGGAGACGCTCGAGGCCGCGAACAGGTCGCGTACCGCGATCGACACCCCGCGCTCACCCAGCGCCTCCACCAGCCGCACCACGAGCAGCGAATGCCCACCGAGCGCGAAGAAGTCGTCCTCGACGCCGACGCTCGCCAGCCCGAGGACCTCGGCGAACGCCTCGCACATGGTCTCCTCGAACGAGGTGACGGCCCAGTTCGCGGCCTCGTCCTGCCCCGTGCCGTCCGGCTCTGGCAGGGCCTTGCGGTCCAGCTTCCCGTTCGGCATCAGCGGCAGCCGGTCGATGACGACCACCGCCGACGGCACCATGTAGCCGGGCAGCCGGTCCTGCGCGAGGGCCCGGACCTCCTGGCCGATCCGGTCGTGGGCGGTGTCCGTCTCCTCCGCCCCCTCGGCGGCCGTGCGGTTCGGCACCACGTACGCCACCAGACGCTGGTCCCCAGGGGTGTCCTCGCGCACGAGGGCGACGGCCTGGCCGACCGAGGGGTGCCCGGCGAGGGCCGCCTCGATCTCCCCCAGCTCGACCCGGAAGCCCCGGATCTTGACCTGGTCGTCGGAGCGACCGACGTACAGCAGGTCGCCGTCGGCGGTCCACCGCACCACGTCGCCCGTGCGGTACATCCGCTCGCCGGCGCCGCCGAACGGGCTGGCCACGAAGCGGCCGGCCGTCAGTTCCGGGCGGCCCAGATATCCGCGTGCCACGCTCTTGCCGCCGATGTACAGCTCTCCCGCCACGCCCGGCGGCACCGGGGCGAGGGCCTTGTCGAGCACATACACCTGGGTGTTGCCGATCGGCCCGCCGATCGACGCCGCGTCGGCGCCCTCCCCCGCCAGCTCCTTGGCGGTCGACCATACGGTGGTCTCGGTCGGACCGTAGAGGTTGGTCAGGGTGGGTGTCCTGGCCAGGAGCGTACGGGCCAGGTCGCTCGGCAGCGCCTCCGCGCCGATCATGGCGCGCACCCCCGTCCAGTCGACCGGGTCGTCGGCGTCGGCGATCAGGCCGCGCCACAGACTCGGCGTCGCATGGACGATGTTGGCTCCGGTGGTACGAATCAGGGAACGCAGCGCCCACGGGTCGAGCACCTGCTCCTGCGAGGCGAGCACCATCCGCGCACCGTTCAGGAACGGCAGATAGAACTCGAAGCCCGCCATGTCGCAGCCGTGTGTGCTGACCGCCAGGAGCCGGTCGTCCGCACCGAGCGCGAACCGGTCCTGCATCGCGGTCAGGAAGTTGACGATCGCCCGGTGCTCCACGAGAACCCCCTTGGGCCGCCCGGTGGACCCCGAGGTGTAGATGACCCACATCGGGTGCTCGGGCCGCAGCGCCGCCGAGCGCTCGCCGTCGGCCAGCGGGCCGTCCGCGAGTCCCGCGAGCGCCTCGGCCACCGCCGCGCCGTCCAGCAGGAGCACGGGCACCTTCGGACGGTGCTCGGGCGCCGCCGGACGTGCGTCCAGCTCCTCACTGGTGAGCACGCACACCGCTCCGGAGTCGCCGATGACGTACGCGATCCGGTCGGCCGGGTAGGCCGGGTCGACCGGCAGGTACGCCGCACCCGCCTTGACCACGCCGAGCAGCGCCACCACCAGGTCGACGGTGCGCTCGAAGACCGCCGCGACGACCGACTCCGGCCCGATGTCCCGGCCGGCCAGGTACCGCGCCAGCCGGTTGGCCCGCGCGTCCAGCTCGGCGTAGGTCAGCTCCACATCACCGTGGACCAGCGCGACGGCGTCGGGTGTGCGGGCCACCTGCGCCTCGAACAGCTCGACAATCGTCGCGTCCGGGACCTCAGCCTCGGTCGCGTTCCACTCGGTGAGGATCCGCAGCCGCTCCTCCCCGCCGAGGACGTCCACCTCGCCGAGGCGGACCCCCGGGTCGGCGGCGAGCGCCGTCAGGCACCGGGTCAGGCGCTCGGCGATCCGCTCGACCGACTCCGGATCGAACAGATCGGCCGCCGCGACCACCGAGCCGCGCATTCCCGCCGGCGCTCCCTCGGCGTCGTGCAGCTCGGCCACGGTGACGTCCAGGTCGAACTTCACGACCGCCTCGGAAGCGACCGGGGAGCCGGACGCCGACCGGGCCGCCGGAGCCCCGCGCCGCGCATCGACGCCCTCCAGGTCCAGCACCGCCTGCTCGTTGTTCTGCAGGAGCAGCATCACCTGGAACAGCGGGTGACGGGCCATCGAGCGGGCCGGGGCCAGCTCCTCCACCAGCCGCTCGAAGGGCACGTCCGGGTGGGCGAACGCGCCGAGCCCGGCTTCCCGTACCCGCCCCAGGACCTCGCGGAAGGTCGGGTCCTGCGACAGGTCGGTGCGCAGGACGAAGGTGTTGACGAAATAGCCGACCAGGTCGTCGAGGGCCTCGTCGGTGCGGCCCGCGATGGCCGAGCCGATCGGGATGTCGGTGCCCGCGCCGATCCGCGAGAGCAGCACGGCCAGGGCGCCGTGCAGCACCATGAACATCGTCACGCCCTCGGCGCGTGCCAGCTCCGCCAGCCTGGCGTGGACGTCCGCCGGGATGTCCAGCTGCACCCGGTGGCCCCGGTGGGAGGCGACCGCCGGACGCGTCCGGTCGAACGGCAGCTCCAGCTCTTCCGGCAGCCCCGCCAGCCTCTCGCGCCAGTAGGTGACCTGCCGGGAGATCAGGCTCTGCGGGTCCTGGATGTCGCCGAGCACCTCGCGCTGCCACAGGGCGTAGTCCGCGTACTGCACCGGCAGCGGCTGCCACGCCGGGGCGCGGCCCGCGCCGCGGGCCTCGTAGGCCACGGACAGGTCTCGGGCCAGCGGCGCCCACGACCAGCCGTCGCCGGCGATGTGGTGGACCACGACCACGAGGACGTGCTCCTCGGGTCCGGACCTGAACAGCCATGCGCGGATGGGGGCTTCGACGGAGAGGTCGAACGCGTACGCCTTCGTTGCGGCCACCGCGTCGGCCAGTCCCTCCGGCTCGACGTCGGCGACGGTCAGCTCCCAGTCCAGGTCGCTGGTGGCGACGATCCGCTGGTACGGTTCACCGTCCGCGACTGCGAAGACGGTCCGCAGGACCTCGTGGCGCGCGAGCAGGTCGCGGAAGGCCGCGCCCATCGCGTCGGCGTCCACCGCTCCGGCCAGCCGGGCGACCACCGGAATGTTGTAGGTGGGGCTCGGCCCGTCCATCTGGTTGATGAACCACAGCCGTCGCTGGCCGTACGAGAGCGGGATCCGCTCGGGGCGTTCCCCGGCCGTCAGCGCGGCCCGTGCCGTACGGGCACCCGCCAGCCGGTCCGCCAGGCCCGCCACCGTCGGCGCCTCGAACAGCGCCCGGATCTCCACCTCGACACCGAGAACCGAACGGATCCGGCTGACCAGCCGCACCGCCAGCAACGAGTGACCGCCCAGCTCGAAGAAGTCGTCGTCGACACCAACCTCGGGCAGGCCCAGGACCTCGGCGAAGGCCAGGCACAGGATCTCCTCCTGCAACGTGCCCGCCCGACGCCCACCCGACGCCAGCGAAGAGGAGTAGTCCGGCGCCGGCAGCGCCCTGCGGTCCAGCTTGCCGTTCCCGGTCAGCGGCAGCACGTCCAGGACCACGACCGCCGACGGAACCATGTGCTCCGGCAGCCGCTGCCCCGCGAACTCCCGCAGCACGCCCGGCAGTGCGTCGTGCGCCCCTTCGACATCCGACGGCACCACATAGGCGACGAGCCTCCGGTCACCCGGGATGTCCTCCCGGGCGACCACCGCCGCCTGGTCCACCAGCGGGTGGCCGGTCAGCACGCCCTGGACCTCGCCCGGCTCGATCCGGAAGCCACGGATCTTGACCTGGTCGTCGGCGCGGCCCAGGAACACCACCTGACCGTCCGCCGTCCACTTCGCCCGGTCACCGGTGCGGTACATCCGCTCACCCGACTCGAACGGACTCGCCACGAACCGCTCGGCGGTCAGGCCCGCGCGCCCCACGTAGCCGCGCGCCAGCCCGGCACCGGACACATACAAATCGGCGACCACCCCCACCGGCACCGGTTGCAGGTACGCGTCGAGAAGATAGAAACGGGTGTTGGCGATCGGCGAACCGATCGGCACCACAGCGCCGGCGATCCGCTCGGCGGTGAGCCGGGTCGTCGCCACGCCGATCGTGGTCTCCGTCGGCCCGTAGTGGTTGTGCACCTCCCGCTCACCGGCTGCCGCGATCAGCTCCGCGACCAGCGCGGGCGACGCGGCCTCCCCACCAAGGACGAGGGAGCGCCCCGGCAGGACGCCTTCCACGCCGACGGCGGCCGACAGAGCGGCCAGGTGCGAGGGCACGGCCTTGACGTGGTCGATCCGGTGCTCGGCCAGATACGCCGCCACCGCCTGCGGATCGGTGACCGCACCCTCCTC